>JADLCD010000104.1 GCA_020847395.1 Chitinophagaceae bacterium | reverse complement strand
GCGAGAGGTTTAACTAATGTATACTTTGCTTTAGTGCCGGTTATAAAACCAAAATACTCTTGCGTCACTGCGAACCCGCCCGTAGGTTCTATTGAATTGAACGTATATCGCGGCGGGTGAAGCAGTCCTGTAAGCTTTGAAGAATGAGATTTTTCGCAGGTGGGTGGTAAAACCCGCTACCGGTCGGTGTCTCACCGACCAGAATGACGCGTATGAAGCGAAAATTTGAAATGCACCCGTTGCTAATTTAATCGTGCAGGCAATCAGTTCATTCTTCAGTTTTTGTTCAGAATGATTATTTTTATTTACAAAAACTTTGAATGAAAATTTTGATTATTGAAGATGAGCCGGAACTTAGAAAAAGCATTGTTACTTACCTTGGTAGTGAAAACTATTTGTGTGAAACGGCGGTGGATTACCAATCAGCTTTAGATAAAATAGAAAGTTTTGATTACGATTGTATCCTGCTTGATATAACCTTGCCCGATGGTAACGGGTTGAATATTCTGAAACATTTAAAGGCAAATAAAAAAACCGAAGGGGTGATCATCATTTCGGCAAAAAACGCAATAGATGATCGCATCACTGGCTTAAACCTGGGAGCAGATGATTATCTTCCCAAGCCCTTTCATCTTTCAGAACTTGGAGCAAGGGTAGCCGCCGTCATCCGCCGCAGAAAATTTGATGGCAACAGTATAATACAATTAAATGAACTGGCTATTGATACGGCTGCTAAAACAATATCTGTGCACAATAAACCGGTTGATCTTACACGAAAGGAATATGATTTGCTACTTTATCTTGCATCAAACAAAAACAAAGTAATTTCTAAAAACGCGATTGCTGAACACCTCACGCAGGATGAAGCTGATGTTTTTGATAATTTCGATTTCATTTATGCACATATCAAAAACCTTAAAAAGAAACTTGCACAGGCCGGCTGTACTGATTACATAAAATCTATTTATGGTATGGGTTATAAGTTTGACATCTGATGAAGTTGCTTAATCGTTCCATACAATCTTATTTGCTGTATGCCGCCGGTATTTTTATTATATCGGTACCACTTTTTTATTTTGTTATACAACAGATTATTTCCAATGATGTAGACAAAGCCCTGCGATTACAAAAAACAGACATAGTAAAACGTATTGAACGCCTGGCTGACAGGGACCCATTTGCAATATTGGATGCCTTTGGACCTGATATTATTTTTAATCGCTTACAATCATACAGGTCATATGACAGCGTATATACCATACAAAAAACCGATCCGGTTGCGCTGCACCCGGTTTCCTACAGGATTCTTGAAAGCAATGTATTAATCCGCGGTCTACCCTATAAAATTGTTGTTCAAAACTCACTTGTAAACAGTGAAGATCTTATCAGGAGCATTGTATTGATCATAGCTTTATTGCTTGTTTTGATTATAGCAGGATTGTTATTGATAAACAGAAGACTTTCAAAAAAATTATGGCGCCCGTTTAACAATACGCTTACTCAATTGCAACAATTCAGGGTTGACAATCCTGAACCGGTACGGCTCCAAAAAACAGATATTGATGAATTTACCGATTTGAATAATGCCATCGGCATGCTGTCTGAAAATAACCGGCGCTTGTATGTATTGCAAAAAGAATTTACTGAAAATGCCTCACACGAAATGCAAACGCCACTGGCAGTATTGCAAAGCAAGCTTGAGTTATTAATGCAAACCAATCCCATTACAGGAGAACAGGCTGCACTGATTGGCGAGCTGTCTGATGCTGCCCAACGCATGAGCCGCCTGAATAAAACCTTGTTACTACTCACCAGGCTGGATAATAACCAGTTTACAGAGCGGGAAAAAATCTCTATAAAAGAGATAGTGGAAAAAATAATCCATCAATATAGCGATGCTATTAAAGCCAGGCATTTGCAAGTAACAGTTACTCTAATTGAAACTGCTTATTGTGTAATGAACAGAACGCTGGCAGAAATACTGGTTAGTAATTTACTGGGCAATGCAATAAGACATAATATTCCATCTGGAAAATTATCAGTTACACTCGAACAGCAGGTACTCACAGTTAAAAATTCGGGCAGGGCAGAATCATTAGATCAAAAGAAAATTTTTACCCGTTTTCAGAAAAACAGCACCGACAATAACAGCATCGGGCTTGGGCTTGAAATTGCACAAAAAATTTGTTCATTAAATAATTTTACATTGCGATATTATTTTCAGGATAGCCTGCATTGCTTTGTAGTTAATATGAAAGAATCATCCTCGCATTCTCCCGGATTTTAGCCACGCCTGTTAAGCATTTTATAAAAATCATTTTACAAAAAGTTAAAGCACTCCATAAAGCTTCATTTCTTCAGAATCTGTTCAGTTTTGAGGGTTCTATTTGTTGTAGAATTTAACCCTTTAAAAAAGTTAATATGAAGCAAAATACATCAAAAATTACGGCAATAGCCATCGGCGTACTGGCGGTGGTTGGTAGTATTGCCTTTGTAAGTAACAAGCAAAAAAATTACAACAGTATTTTGGATGCTGAAAAAGCGCCTATCGTGCAAACTAATTATGCACCTTCTGCAGGAGGCGGCCCGGTTGATTTTCAAAAAGCTGCTGAAAACGCAGTGCCGTCAGTAGTGCACATAAAAACAGTAGTGAAATTTAAAGAAACAGCAGGCAAACAGAATCGCCAGGCAAATCCATTCGGCGACTTTTTTGGTAATGATGAAATGTTCAAACGTTTTTTTGGTGATGGTGGTGGAAACTTTCAGCAGCCTGAACAAAAAGCATCCGGATCAGGTGTTATTATAAGTAATGATGGATATATTGTTACCAATAACCACGTAGTGGATGGTGCTACTGAAGTTACCGTTACCTTAAACGACAGAAAAAATTATAAAGCAAAAGTAATTGGCACTGATCCTAACACTGATTTAGCACTCATTAAAATTGATGGTAAAAATTTTCCTGTAATGTCAATGGGTAATTCAGATGATGTGAAACTCGGGCAATGGGTACTTGCCATTGGTTATCCTTTAAATCTTGATGTAACCGTTACGCAGGGTATCATTAGTGCGAAGAGTCGTAACATAGGCATTAACCGCCAGGGTAAAGCGCCTATTGAAGCGTTTATTCAAACAGATGCCGCAGTAAATCCCGGAAGCAGTGGCGGCGCTCTTGTAAATACAAATGGTGAATTGATTGGTATTAACGCGGCTATTGCATCACCTACCGGTTCATACGCGGGCTATGCATATTCCATTCCTTCAAACCTGATGAAAAAAGTAATAGGTGATATTATGAAGTATGGTTCAGTACAAAGAGGATATCTTGGTATTAGTATGGCTCCTGAAAATTTAGATGATGCCGCTAAAAAAGAACTGGGCATCAATGATGATATTGATGGAGTATGGGTAGCAGATATTGATCCGCAGGGAGCTGCCGCTGAAGCAGGTATTAAAAAAGGTGATGCTATTACCAAAATCAATGGCACTAATGTTTCAACAAGTGCTCAGCTTTCTGAACAGATTGCAAGGCTGAAACCCGGCGATAAAGTAGACATCACTTATACACGCGGTACTACAGAAAAAACAATTTCAGCTATTTTAAAAGGAAAGATGGGATCATTCGCCAGCCAGGATGCTGCTGCAATTGAATCTCTTGGAGCAAAATTCCAGGCATTAACCAAAGAGCAGGCAACCCAATTAAATATTGCCGGTGGTGTACAGGTAACCAATATTGGTGAAGAAGGTATTATAGGTGCACAAACCAATATGAAAGAGGGAGTTGGGATTACTCAAGTAGGTGGTACCCCTGTAAAAACCGTTGATGAATTAAAAACTGTATTAGGCAAACAAGGAAATAATTTTCAAATCGAAGGTGTTTATCCCGGTGGTACAGATGTTTACTACTATGGCATAAACGGATTCAGACAATAAAGTGTTAGGGGTTTTATGTGAAAAGGCTGCACCATTACGGTGTGGCTTTTTTATTAGTAGCTGCTAATGCAACAAATTATAGTATCATGTCAATCAAATTATATCGGTATATTGTCGTGAAACGTGAAACAAACTTTCACGCCTCACATTTGACACTTCATACATACAAGCATGCAAAAACCCGATTATACAGCACATAAAATTGCTTCACCAATTATTATAGACGGCAACATTAATAAAGAACCCTGGTTAAACGCGCTATGGAGCAGACGTTTTGTTGATATGGTAACCGGGGATCCGGGTATGTATAACACACAAACAGCGTTGCTTTGGAGCAGCGACCATTTATATATTGCATTTACCGCAGAAGAGCCATTCCTGGAAGCAAAATTGACGGAAAGGGACAGTATTATTTTTTTAGAGAACGACCTGGAGGTTTTTATTGATGGCGGTGATTGCTATTATGAACTCGAGGTGAATGCAGCGGGCACTATATACGAGGTATTTTTCATTTGGCGTGATGCTTTCACAAAAGGCAGCCGTTTTGATATCCCGTTATTTGATGTTCACCATCCGCAGGCCTACACATTCGGCGGTAATTTTGACCGTGATGGCGCTACCTTTTGGAAGGGCAGTCACCCACGCGGCATACGTTGGGCATTCACCTGTTTTGATATGCCGGACTTACAGGTAGCAACAAAAACAGACGGCACATTAAATGATAACAGCGATATTGATAAAGGCTGGAGTCTTGAAATAGCCATTCCCTGGAGTAGCCTGCACCTTCTTGCAAACGGAAGAAGGCTGCCTCCGGAAAATGGTGATATATGGCATATGTTTCTTGGCAGATTTCAAAAGCTTATGTACAGCGGTAAGGAAGTAACGCCACATCCGGCTATGGCATTAAACAGTCATGGTATTTATGATACGCATTTGCCTGATAAGTGGAGCAGGATTGCGTTTGTGGAATAGTTATGTTCCTTCCGGACTTTATTCTGTGATACTATTTGCTGCATGTTGAAGTCGCCGGAGGCGACAGCAGAAGAGTGCGTGGCGAAGACGCCACGCACAGCGGGTTACAAATGATTCCTGAATTAGTTAACTACAAATATTTTACGTTGAAAAGTTGGAGCGCTCCGTTAGCTTTCAAGCTTAAAATTCAGCAACTAACATTAACCATCTGGCCGCAGGTGCACCCCATAGTTCTTTATACGTTGCAGTATTAAATTGTGGCCAATAGGGTCTGTCTTCGTTAAAATAAGATTGCATACCAACGGGTATGCCACCAACCGTTTCACCGGGTAATGCAGTGTACAACTGGGGGTAATTGCTCCCTTCTCCATAAATAAGCGACTGCCCAAAAGGATTCTTACCTACTATCCAAAACAATTGTTGCTCTGCAATATTTTTCAATTCATTGTCATTTAAAAATTTTGCACAAATGGCTGCTGCTTTACCGGTAGCAAGCGTAACAGCGCCGTTACCTTTAAACGAAAACCAAACCGGGAAAAACCGCAGCCTGTGTTCTTCATCCAGCTTTATGCCGTTTTCAAATTGTTGTTTGTAATCATTGGTTGCACCACTTCTTATACCAACCTGTACTGCATAAAAATTAACGGAGTCTTTTACTTCATCACGGTGATAAACACCACTCGGAACCATACCATAAGGCTGCACATACTGCATAATATTTTTGAGATACTTACCATATAATTGAATTGCTTTTGCCCATTTTGTATATGCCGCATTATTGGGTTGCGTTTCGCATAATGCAGCCAATGCTTCCATATATGCATAATCCCTGGACTGGTGTGTATAATGCACAATTGATTTTTTATCAAGATCCCTATAGAAGAAACCAGAGAGCCCGTCTTTGTCTTTCAGCGGTTCTATACGCTGGCATTGTAAAACATAGTCAATTGCTTTTGCCGCTTCATCAGCATATTTTTTATCACCGGTTAGTTTATATAACATGCTGGCTGCCCAGGAAATATTTGCCATATACTGACTTTGAGAAGCCATGCCTGCGTGCCCGCCCCCCTTTTTTACTAATTCAGCAAAACCAAGTTTTGAAAACCGTTCCATAGCATAGTCAAAATCCTGGATGGCAATTTTTTCAAGATTACTTTTCAATGCCTGATCCCTTTCAACCATTTTTGATGCGTAAGCTTCAATACCTGCAAGTAAAAAATTTTCTAAGGCTCCGTTATATACATGTACTTCACGCCTTGCTGTATCGTCAATAGTGCCGATTATTCCATCCGTCCAAAAATTGGTGCCCCAGGATTGTGCCCGATACCCATCGCCAAGGCGGGAGCGCATTACAAAATCCATTCCCCACAGCGCTTCTTCCATTAACCGGTTATATAACTGTGTATTATTTTTTTGTTTTGCGCGATCAGCCATTTGCATTAAAGAAAGAGATATTTCGCCTGTTTGTAAAGTTTGTTGCGACATATCTGCCGCATCGTGCCATCCACCGTTGATCGGAATAATTTTTCCATTAAAATTGGCATGCAGGTCTGTATGGCAGGCGCCGTGTTTACCCGGCACGGGAAAACCGCAACGTTCAGCATATAGAAAGTTTATCATTCGCCATACCGAATTATCCCACACATCTTTATCAATATAAAAGGGCAAAGTTTCAACATTACCTGCTTGTATTATATATTGCCCCGGCGTTTTAAAATTTGAAAAATCAATTGTATTAAACAAACCGATCTGTGTTTGTTGTGGTTGGATTTTACCTGTGTATACTACTTTTTTTGTTTGCGCATCTTTTAACTGAAAAGTACCTGTGTTTTTTTCAACATTTACAATGGCTGTTTTTTTGCTTTCAGTTCTGTAGCCTGTTGTGGAAAGAATGATACGGTCTTGTGCAGGTTTCCAGCCCCGAACGGTTTCAGGGTTTTCAATAGTTTGTAATGCTACTGCATCAACATCAAAAATCAGCGAATCACCCATGGTTAGCTCTTTACCAAAAGTTTCTATGGCAAAAGATATTTTAGTCACTTTATCTCTTGCCAGTCCTGTTATTTCAAGAAAGCATTCGTTCCACTGGTTGTTTTTCAGGTTGATTTCATGGTAACCTTCCCTGCCGTATACATCAGGAACTTTGGTTATGCCATCGTTTTCTACGTACAAGTTTAAGTAGATGCTTCTATCTCCTTCACAGTTTGGGTAGATGTAAAATGTTAGCCGGTTGTATTTCTCCCAATTAGCACCACCTACATCAAATGAAGCGAGACAGGTTCCGCGGCCTAAACCCCAATCAGGTATTCCCGGCGAAGTAGCAGGCGCATGTAAACGTAGACTATATTTTCCTGATTTGCTCCGCTCTGCTGTTTGCGATATTTTACCAATCCCTTTGTGACTCCACACGCTAATGTCTTCCATGTCACAAAGCATGATGGAGTTCAATACCTTTTTCCTGATGCCAAAGGCTTCAAACGATTTGGTTTCATCAAGCGGCAGAAGGCTATGGTGAATAAAACCGGTTTGTTGTAGCTCTTCTTTAAGCTTTTTATCGACTTGCGCATAAGTAATATTGCAGGTAAGGAAAATAACGGCAACCGTTAGGTAAATCAGTTTGAATATTGTACGCATAAAACAACAGTAGTTTTGGATTTGCTTTTTAGAAATTTTTATTGTTATAAAACTATGGTAAAAATAAAGATACAATAAAACAAGGTTGAAAATTGTGCAAATCAATCAGGATATCGCTTTTAGAGTAACAGCGGTGACCGAAATGACGACACCCGCCTTCGTCATTCCGAAGGCACATCTTGGTGCATTGACCTAAAACGTGTACGCGTGCCTGAATGACGGGTGAAATCCGCTGTGCGTGGCGTTTTCACCACGCATCGCTTTTCTATCGCCCCTGGCGATATTTTTATGCAATACAATTTCTAAAGTCAACTTAAACCTATAAGGTTTGCAGCGCTGTATGGCCGGGCGGCAAACCTTATAGGTTTTGTGCATCATGGTGATGTACAGGGTTCCGAACCTTTGAAAGGTTCGGAACCCTGCATACGAGTTGAATAGTATTGTTGCAGTACAAGAGTGCGACGCAACTAAAGTTCAAGAGTGTTACAGCCGCTGATAACATAAATATAAAACCGCCCCGATTAAATCGGGGCGGTTCAGTTTAATAAATGATTCGTGAGACAGAAATCATGGCGTAGCGTAAAAAATATTTGTTGTTATTTCTCCACCCACTCCACCTCTGTCTCTTTCCAGCTCCTGCTTTTTGCTGAGTCAATTACCGCTTCGCATACTTTCTGTGTTTCATATGCATCGCGAAAATTGGGATGGCATTCAGTGCCGTCCTGTAATGCTTTCAGAAAATCTGCTGCCTGGTGTATAAAGCTATGTTCGTAACCAATAATCAAACCAGGCACCCACCATTTGCCCATATATGGTTGATCGCCATCGGTAACAAGTATAGAGCGCCAGCCGCGTACTATACCTTCATCGTTGTGATCGAAATATTCCAAACGGTTCAGGTCGTGCAAATCCCAGCGCAGGGACCCTTTTTCGCCATTGATCTCGAAAGTATATAAAGCTTTATGCCCGCGTGCATAGCGGGTTGATTCAAACAAGCCTAATGAACCATTGGCGAAATGGCAATGGAAGATACAGGCGTCGTCAATACCTACCTTTTCTACTTTGCCTGTTATCTGGTGAAATCTTTCTTTGATGAATGTTTCCGTAACAGCAGATACATCTGTAATGCCGCCATTTAACCACATAGCGGTATCAATGCAGTGCGCCAACAGGTCGCCCGTTACGCCGGAGCCTGCTGCTTCCACATCCAAGCGCCATGCGGCAGTACCACCCTGCGGCACATCAGCGCTGATAGTCCAGTCCTGCAAAAAGTTTGCGCGGTAGTGAAATATTTTTCCAAGCTTGCCGCTGTCTATAATTTGCTTGGCAAGCGTAACGGCAGGTAAACGACGGTAATTATACCAAACCGTATTTTTTACTTTTGCTTTTTCAATGGCATCAACCATTCCTTTTGCTTCTGCCAGCGTGCGTGCCAAAGGTTTTTCGCATAAAATCATTTTTCCTGCTTTAGCAGCAGCGATAGCGATTTCTGCATGCATATCATTAGGCGTACAAATATCTATTGCATCAATATCATCGCGTGCAATAAGTTTTTTCCAATCGGTTTCAATAGATTCATAACCCCACTGATCAGCAAATGCCTGCACTTTTTCTTTATGGCGTGAGCATACTGCTTTTAATACAGGCGAATATTCTAAATCGGGGAAGAAATTGGGCACCCTGTTATATCCATTGGAGTGTGTGCGGCCCATGAAGCCGGTGCCGACCAAACCTATGCGTAGTTGTTTTTTATTTGACATGATGTATTTGAAATTTGAGATTTAAAATTTGATTGCTATCGGCTATCAGCATTGTTTATCAATATTGTTTTACTTTTTGCAATTTTACCATCTTACAGTCTTACCCCTCTTACCATCTTACCCTCTTACAGTCTTACCTCTTACCACTTACCACTATTCCTCCCACCCATGCGCTTCTCTTACCTTAATCATCACCGATAGAATATCATTCCATGTTTGCTGATTGTGCATTACCGAGTTAGGGAACATACAACCATCCCAACAGATATGTTTAAACGCTTTTGTGAGATTGCCTTTGTCATCACGCAGCCAGTAGCCCGCATCTTTTGCAATGTCTAATCTTCCGTTGGGGTCAGTTGCAAGACAGTGGCGGCCTGTTTTGTCGTGTGAGCCTGTGCCATGCACAGTACCATCGTTTTGCGCTACATGAAAATCTATTGTCCACGGACGAAGCGCTGCAGTTAATTTTTTTAAACCTTCTTCTAATGCAGCTCGATCACTCCACTGAAAATTTTCAGGAAGAATACGATCTCCTGGTTCATTGTATCCTAACAAATACAAAAATGTATGCGACATATCTGCCTGGAAGCCGAGGTTAGGACTGTTCACTGCTTCGAGTGTATTGAGCATAGTGCGCCAGCTATGCATGCCTGCCCAGCATATTTCCCCTTCTGCGGCTAATTTTTCACCATGGTCGCCGGCAATTTTAGCAGCTTCCTTAAATGTATCCACAATTAATTTCTGGCTGCCTGCAGGATCTTTTGAATATTGCTCAGGGCTGCTGGCAGAATCTATACGTACAATGCCATATTTGCGGATACCGATATCATTCAGCTTTTGAGCAAACACACAGCTTTTGCGTACCTCCTCTAAAAACGTTTTACGGTCATCGGCTGTGCCAAGTACGGGACCGCCCCATATAGGCGCCACTACACTGCCTATAACAAGATTATGTTTCGCTACTTTATTTGCAAGAATTTTTGGACCATCAGGATCGTTTAGGTCAATGGAAGGATCAAATAGTCCAACATCCACGCCATCAAATTTTACACCGTTCACTTCGGCTTTGGCGGTGTATTCAAGCATGGTTTCAATCAGCAATGGCGGCTCAGAATCCGGGCCTTTACCCACAACGCCAGGCCATGTTGCATTGTGTAGTTTGGGAAAATTGTTTTGTGACATATCGTTAGTATTTATTCAGTGAATATTTAATTTACTATGCTGTTATAGTTTTAAATCAGGATTGTTCGGACCAAAATGTTTCAGTATTACAATTGGATCGGTTGATGAATAGTTTGTAATAACTACACCTTCTTTTGCGGCCTGCTCACTCACAAAAAATTCATCGTTGGTTAACTGGCCATAACGTATAAGTGCAGGACAGTCGATATTCCAAACACCAAATTTACCATGTCCCTGCATTAAGATAATGCCATAAGCAGCATTATCTTTAATCGTTACAGTAGCACCGGGCAACACCGTCAATTCTTTTGCGCTGAAGGCATCTGATTTATAGCAGACCCATGTTTCATAATAGCCTTGTGGTTTGGTTTGTTCAAAGGGCTGCACAGGTAGCGGTGCCATAAACCTGTTTTGGTACTGATTGGGATCTACGTTCAGATCCCAGTCAATTACTTCTATCAGCGCATCGTAATCGCCTATGCGGTCTGCCGGCGTATCTTTCCATAATAATTCTTCCGGAACGATGGCTTCGTTTACCAGGCTTTGATACATGGCAAAAACATCAGATGCTTTTTGTGGCTCGTATGTGCACAGGCTGCCGGGTGCGTGTAACAAGCCCGGAGGTACATCCCAACCTGTACCGGGTTGTAAACGATATGCCTGTGAGAAATTCGTGATCTTATTATCGCCTTTGCTGAAATTCATCAAACATTCTTTGATCTGCTCTTTGGTTGTGCCTGGTGCAATACCCATAAATGTATATGGAAAATCACCTCCGTGATTATTTACCTGCGGCGGAAAGTAATAGGCCTCCGGTTTTCCGGCTTGTCCAACAAGAGCAGCTTTTTCATCGTTGTGGTGAATATGATGAGGCAGCGGCCCCATATTATCAAAGAATTTGGAATACATTGGCCAACTTTGATATGCTGCCCATAAGCGTTCGCCTATCAATTGACCTTTCAATTCACTTACCGCATCTCTTAATAGTACCTGTTGTGTTTTACCGCCCTCTTCAAATACAATCTGGCTCAACCCTTCAAATTCACCGGTAAGCGGGCCGTTTTTTGCAGGTGTGGTAGAGGAAAACCATCTTTCGTCTATACCACCCCGTTGCCCTCCCAATACATAATAATCATCCGGGTGAAGTTTTATTCTTCTGCCCGGTACACAAAATGAACGCGGCACCCAGTTTGGTGCTAACCGCACAATACCTTTTCCCTGGTCAAACGCTTTCTGCGCTAAACTTAATTTTTCCATTGGTTTATTTATTTGCTTTCGTTGAAATGTTTAAAAAATGATGTATGTCTTCTTTGTTCTGTAATACTTTTATTTCAAGACGATAAATTTTCGATTCGCCCGGCGCTATAAAAATTAATTTGTTTTCTGCTCTTGCTTTTGCCTGTCCTATCGGGGGAAGCGTGGCAGGCTCCAAACCGGTAACATATTCTCCCTTGCCCCAATGATGCCAGTTGATGAGCCAGGGCAATTCTTCTTTATAAAACTTTACACTAACAGCTATGTCTAACCGTGAATTATACAACCCGCAGTAACACTCACCTGCTTTGTTTTCAGCAATATCTATAAATGCCGCTTCTTCTCCTCTGCCTACATGATCATCCAGCGGAGCAGGGCATTTTCTAAAGTTATTATTTGTATTGAAGATTTTATTGTTAGGTTCACCTTCCCGCGATTGCCATGCGCCATCCCACAATATATCTGTTCCTTCATCTGCCAGTGGCCATCCGAAGTTGCAATGATATAATAACATATGCGGTGCGGGCTGATTGCCGCGATTGATTACCATGTCGTGTATAGAAATAGTTGATGAGCCAAGCTTACCTGAAATTGTTCTTCTCAATTCAAGATTGGGGCCTAAAGCCATTGATTGCTTAACCGTTCCGGTAATGCTCATATCCAGGTTACCTGTTGCAGGATCTGGCTGAATGACAGATTCTATTTCCGCGGGAAGATTACTGATTTCTCCGTGCAATCCACGTTGGCCGAACTCATCTGATTCAGGCCCGCCGGTATGCGTAAGTCCGCAGGTGGTGAGCAAGCCACCTCCAAAGGTTTTCAACCAGTCAATGCCCTGGTTTGAGAATGGCTGAGAAGTTGTAATGCCCGGGTGGCTTAACCATGCAAGACTATGCTGATTGAAAAACGCATCGGCAATATCCATTGCTCTGTCCAAAACAACTTTATAGCGAAGACCCGTGCCGGTATTTATCCATGCGATGCGTGTACCTCTCGATAAACCATTATCAAGCACCGAAGTTTCTATTCCGCCAATTTGTGCGTGGTTGGAAATTTTATTTTTCCAGGTATGAAGCGAACTATTTTTTTCTTCTTTGTTGTCAAGCATCGTTGTCTGTAAGGATGAGGTAGTTTTATTGTTTTTTCCGGCTCCCCAAAATTAAAAATTGAGCACTCAATATAGTGAATAGATTTGAATATAAAAGGCAGGAAGCAGCAGGACAGTTAAGTAGTTTTTTTTACGTAAAGGCTTACCGGATGCGGCTTTGATGAAAAAAAACTTGTTGTTGTTTTTAAAAATTTCATTCTTTTGTGGAGTATATGTTTAACATATCTTGCTTTTAATTGAAAATAATCATCTCAACTTTAAAAAAAATAAAATGCTTGCAAAAAACGCGTTACCATTTGTTCATTCCATTTTAATCGGCAGTGTTGTGATAGCTGCTGCATGTAATTCGGGCAATAGTCAAATTAAAGAAGAAGCTGCGGTAACAGAAACCATAACCGCCGCAACAACTGACACAGATAAAGATGGTTTTAAATCTATTTTTGATGGTAAAACACTTAAAGGTTGGGAAGGCGATTCTGTACACTGGAGCGTAGAAGATGGCGCTATAGTAGGAACAGTAACCCCTGAAACTTTATTGAAAACAAATACATTTTTGGTTTGGAAAGGCGGTGAACCGAAAGATTTTGAATTGAAAGCAGAATTTAAAATTGCTGCAACCGGAAACAGTGGTATTAATTACAGAAGCGAAATGTTTCCGGGAGTGCCTCATGGCATGAAAGGCTACCAGGCAGATATTGACGGAGCCAACAGGTATACCGGGCAGAACTACGAGGAAAGAGGGCGTACCACACTGGCATACAGAGGACAAAAAACAACCATACCAAATGCTCCCGGTCAGCCGGAAAAAAATGCATGGAGTGCGATGGTGGTAGATGGCTCTGTTGGTAATTCAGATTCATTAAAAGCGTTGATTAAAGCTGAAGACTGGAACCAGGTACACATCATTGCTAAGGGAAATCATTTGCAGCATTTTGTAAATGGCGCCTTGATGAGTGATGTAACAGATAATGACCCTGCGCACAGCAAAGCATCAGGACTTATTGGCGTGCAGGTGCATGTTGGTCCGCCAATGACAGTTCGTTACCGCAATATTCAGTTGAAGGAATTGAAATAGGTGAATATTATAAAGCATAAAGGAGGGAACTGTATTTTTAGTTCCCTTTTTTATTAAGATAACTTTATAGGTTTGCTTACTACATTTAATTATATTCGCGCCGGTTTTAAGCGTATAACCCTTTTGTTAATATCATAATCATTGATGAACGCATAAGGCAATGCTGACTTAAAGAAATAAAATATTTGCCTGCATCATGGTTATCCTGATCTTCTTTTTTTTACACTGGTATTTATCTTTGTTTTCCCAAACGTTTTACCTGCATAGATACGCGGCGCACAAGATGTTTACCATGAACCGTTTCTGGGATTCGTTTTTCTATTGCTTTTTATGGATTAGTCAAGGCTCTTCTTATCTTAATCCCAGAGCCTATGCAATATTGCATCGAATGCATCATGCTTACAGCGACACGGAAAAAGATCCTCATTCTCCACATTTTTTTAAAGAAGTATTCAGCATGATGAAGCATACCGGCTCAATATATAGCGGGATACTTACCGGGAGAATTCCAGTAGAAAAAAGGTTTGAGAAAAATATTCCTTCCTATCCTGTACTGGATAAAATTGCGGATAGCTGGTTTACGAGGTTCGCTTTTTTGGGTGGTTATATCGCATTTTATATTGCGTTTGCAACACAATGGTGGATGTATTTGCTTTTACCGATACACTTCCTGATGGGTCCTGTACACGGCGCTATTGTTAACTGGGCGGGGCATAAATACGGATACCGGAATTTTAACGAAGGCGATCACTCTAAAAATACTTTGTTTTTTGATTTCCTGATGCTGGGAGAGTTATTTCAGAACAATCATCACCATGCAGGCTCACGCCCAAACTTTGCTGCCAAATGGTGGGAAGTAGATCCGGTTTACCCTGTAATGCTTTTGTTTAATAAATTACATATTATCCGGCTGGTAAAGGTGGAAAGGAAAAACATCGTACAAAAGCAAATTTCCCAAAAAATGCACATGGCAGCAGAAGAGGAATATTAATAATATCTCCCCAATAATTTATTTTCCACTATCACTTTTTTCATTAACCCCGGATTAATCGGGCCTTGTTTTGCATATACAATTTTGCCTCCCGGCTCAACCAATATTGTGTATGGTAATGCGCCCTGCCATTTCGGGTCAATGGCTTCAATCAGTTTATATTTATCATCCTCTGAAAAAATATAATTGGTGTTAGATGCCTGTTGGTTTTTGAGGAATTTCAACGCTTTTTCTTTTTTTGAAAGATTATCCGCGCTGATGCTTATAAATTCAAAATCTCTTTTCCTGTACATCCGGTTTATCGTGATGAATTCGGGAAATTCAGTTACACAGGGTCCGCACCATGTTGCCCACACATTAATGAGGCGGAGTTTATCGCTGCTGTTTTTCAATAGTTCCTTTATACCACTTTCATTAATATCATGAAGTTCTACAGGTTCTTTCGCCCATTCCTCTTTAGCCTTAGTAATCCAGTTGCTTTTTTCAATCCATTTTATAGAGCAGCCAAAAACTTTTGTAGTGGCGGGATTTGCTTCTTTGTTTGCCAGTAATGCGTCAATAGCATTTCTGGCATCGTGGTTTTTAGGCATTTTTGTCGGATCTTCAACATCGTCTATACGTCCCTGGTAGCAAAGCTTCCGGCTTTTATCAAATATAAACACATGCGGCGTTGCAACGGGGCCGTAAGCTTTTGCGGTTGCTTCTTTATCTCCGTCATACAGGTAAGGAAAATTAAAATTCTTTTCTTTTGCACGTATTTTCATTTCTTCAAAAGAATCACTCAGATCAGTATAATCCAACTCACTCAATGTAATAGATGCGGGATCGTTAGGCATGATTGCCACTATGGCTACGCCTTTATCCGCATAATCTTTTGTTAGTTGAATAATGCGGTCTTCATACGCCTGCGCGGTAGGGCAGTGATTGCAGATGAAAATTACAACAAGTATATCCTTTTTTTTAAATGATGCAAGGGTATACGTTTGTCCATCAACGCCAGGCAATGTAAAATCCGGCGCAGATGCACCAATAGCAAGTGTTGGATGTTCTTCAAATGAATGAGCAAATGCTCTGGAAAATATGGAAAGCAAAGCAAAAGTAAAGGCAATGAAAATTTTATTTTTCATACCAGAAAATTTTTGTTTACACTAAAGTTACAACTTGCCCGGTTAAAACAGACTTATCGCAGGCAAATGCAATACGCAAACTGTTCACCGCATCCTGCATATGATCTGTGAGATCAATATCTTCATTGATGGCTTTCAAAAAATAACGCTGCTCACGGTTGCACAATTCCTGGTGATCCGGTTCGTCCGTAAGATCAATCCATTCGTCAGCTTTTTTAAATTGCTCATTGCTATCCAGCTCAGCATGGTGCACCAATAATGATTCTGTTTTGGTATGCGCTTCTATTGAATCCGATTTACCTTTTCCACCGGCGCTTTTTGCTACAATAGATACGGAACCTTTTGGGCCAAAAACATCTTTAATAAAAAATGCTGTTTCGCTGATCATAGGGCCCCAGCCTGCTTCGTACCAGCCAACAGAGCCGTCTTCAAAACGTATCTGCAATTGCCCGTAATTATAATTGCCCGCAGGAATTTCTTCTGTCAGTCTTGCACCTATGGCATGTACTGCAACCGGTTTTGACCTTACCATCTGGCACATTACATCAATATAATGCACACCGCAGTCTACTATCGGGCTAAGGCTCTTCATGAGATTGCGATGCAATGTCCACATCTTACCGCTGCTTTGCTGGTTCAGGTTCATGCGCATCACTAAAGGCTTACCCATTTGCTGCGACAGCTCAATAAATTTTTCCCAGGAAGGATGATGACGAAGAATATACCCTATCACTAATTTTTTATTTGCTTTAACTGCGGCGGCAACTACGCGCTCAGAACCTTCAACCGTATCTGCCAAAGGTTTTTCCACAAATACATGGCATCCGCTTTCAAATGCTTTTACTGCAAAAGCTTCGTGTGTATCAGGATAGGTTGATATGCTAACCGCATCTGGTTTTGTAGCTTCCAGCGCTGTGTAATAATCATCAAACAATGCATACTTACCACCTAATTGCTCATTCAATACTTTCTTGGTATCTTTTCCCGAAACCAGCCCGCATATTTCAAACTCATCCATGTTATGATAAGCTGTTGCATGAGATGCCCCCATATTACCGCAACCAACAACAAGTATCCTAAGTTTATTTGATCTGTCAGCCATATTATTTTTTGAAAGAAAGTTTAAAATAAAGCATCAGTAAAGAAAGAAACAGTATGATAGCGTTAGCAACAATAATAGCAATGTCATGTTTCACTATCCCATAAAACAACCATGTAGACACATTGCCGATCAAAATAAATACCATCCATATAGAAAGATCACCAACAGATTTGGTTTGCCAGGCTTTAATTACCTGCGGCACAACTGTAACCGACGAAAGCGCAGCGCCGAACAAACCGACGTAATCAATCCATTGCATAATGTATTTCTGGTTTCAAGTTTCAGGTTCACGGTTTCAGGTTGCGGGTTTCAGGTTAGGCATTGTTCTCACCTCTCACGTCTCACCATTGCCCATTCACTATTGCCCCTTGCCCTTATTTCTCCATTGCCAGCAACACTTCTTCCGTAACGCCGGTAAATGAAAAACCTCCGTCATGGAAAAGATTCTGCATGGTTACCATTTTTGAAAGATCACTGAATAATGACACACAATAACTGGCGCAATCATCACTGGTTGCATTACCGAGCGGGCTCATTTTTTCAGCATACGTAATAAAACCATCAAAACCTTTTACACCGCTGCCGGCTGTTGTTCTGGTGGGAGATTGTGAAACAGTATTGATCCTTACTTTTTTTCTTACCCCATAATGATAACCGAAGCTGCGGGCAACACTTTCCAGTAAGGATTTGGCATCAGCCATTTCGCTATAATGAGGAAACACACGTTGTGCCGCGATATACGTAAGCGCTACTACACTGCCCCATTCATTGATGGCATCCAGATCCCAGGCAGTGCGTAAAACACGGTGAAGAGACATAGCAGAAATATCAAGTGTTTTCTGGTTGAACCCGTAGTCAAGCTCAGTATAGGATTTTCCTTTTCTAACGTTAAGGCTCATGCCGATGGAATGAAGTATAAAATCTATTTTCCCTCCAAAATGCGCAATTGATTCTTCAAATAATTTTTTCAAATCATCCATATTGGTAACATCGGCGCCAATAACAGGGGCATTTACCGCTTCGGCGAGTTTATTTATTTCACCCATGCGCAAAGCAACCGGGGCATTTGTTAATACAAGCTGCGCCCCTTCTTCATGACATTTTATTGCTGTTCTCCATGCGATAGATTTTTCATCCAGCGCACCGAATATAATTCCTTTCTTTCCTTTCAAAAGATGATAAGACATATTGATGATTTTAAAATTGAGCGTAAAAATAGGAATTCAAAGGGAAGAACCAAACAGGTATGCACTAATAGCCGATAAACATCAGGAAGCCATCATTTCCTTTGCGTTTTCAAGCGCTGTTATGGTTGGCTTTTCACCGCTCAACATCCTCGCAATTGCATCCACCCTTTCTGCGTCAGATAAAACTTTTACCTGGGTATTTATTTTTCCGTTTTTTTCCTGTTTGTATACAAACAAATGCAGGTCGGCTTTTGCTGCTATCTGCGGTTGATGTGTTATGGCTATTACCTGGTGTGCATTACCGAGTGCTTTCATAATAATACCAACCTGCCTGGCTGCTTCCCCGCTGATGCCGGAGTCAATTTCATCGAATATCAATGTTGGTAATTGCACAGATGCGGCAACCAGGGATTTTATGCATAGCATCAGCCTGCTTAGCTCACCACCGCTGGCAACTTTTTTTAAAGACTCAAAGCGATTGCTTTTGTTTGCATCAAACAAAAATTCAATTTCGTCTGCACCTGATATATGTAAAGGTGCTGTTGTTATCTGCACTTTAATACGTGCATTAGGCATACCCACCTGTTCCAGCAACTTATTGGTTTGTTTTTCAAATGGCGCAACCTGTTTCTCACGGTTAGCCGTAAGCGCTTTTGCCTGTTGCATCACTTCTTTCAGTTGGTCGGCTGCTTTTTTTTCAAGCGCAGCTATATCCGTATCAAGATGCAATACTTTATCTAATTGTTGTTGAAGATTATTTTGTATAGCTAATAATTCTGCTGTGGTTTGTACACCGTGCTTTTTTAAAAGCTTATACCCCTGGGCAACGCGGTCGCTTACCCATTGTATTCTTTCCGCATCAAAATTCAGCTTGTCGTTCAGGCTTTCAATTTCACCGGCAATATCACGTAATTCAATTTGCACAGATTGAAAGCGGTTAATAAGCGCCGGTATGGCAGGATGATGATTTTGCGCAGATTGCAGCAGGTTAGTCAGACTTTTCAATTGCTGAATTACCGGCTCATCGTTTTCATTAAGCTGGTAACTAACTTTTGAAAGTGTTGATTTTATATTTTCCGCATTACCTAAAATTTGCAGTTCCGCATCAAGTTTTTCCAGCTCGTTTTCTTTTAGTTGAATATCTTCAAATTCTTTAAAAAGAAATTTATTGTAATCAGATGCTTTATTGGCATCTGACTGCAATTCTTTTAATGCAGCAAGTTCTTTTTGAGTATTGCTATATGCTCTGTACAGGGTTTGATATTTGTTGATCAGATCACTATGCCCTGCCAGCGCATCTATCACTGCTCTTTGAAAATCGTTGTCGCCCAATTCAAGAGTATCAAACTGCTGATGCATATCTACCAGCAGCGAAGTCAGTTGTTTTAACTGGGCGAGCGTAACCGGCGTATCATTGATAAAAGCTCTTGACTTACCATTTGCACCTATCTCTCTCCTGATAATAATTTCCTTCTCCGCATCAAGATCGTTCTCTGTTAAAAATTGATGAATGTCTTTTCTGCCTGCTATTGAAAAGTTTCCTTCAACTATACATTTTTGCTGTGCATTAAATAGTATAGCGCTATCAGCGCGTTCGCCCAGTATTAATCCCAATGCACCAACCAATATACTTTTACCCGCACCGGTTTCGCCGGTAATGATATTCAGCTTTTTCGAGAAAGAAATCTCAAGAGATGCTATGATAGCGTAATTCTGTATAAATAACTTTTGAAGCATAGTAATGCTGTTACAGGCGCAAGTTAATTGTTAGAGATTTTAAGTCCAACAAAATAAAAAGCCGGGGCTAAGTTAAGTTGTTCTGCTGTGTTAAGCGTCTTCGCTTAACACTATGCTGCTGTCGTCTCCGGCGACGTTTATCCGTCGCCGGAGACGACAAGAAAACTGTATGAGGCGAACCTGCCTGACGGCAGTCAGGGATGCCCCGCACAGCAAACTGCACAGCAAAAACGTTCAAAAAGAACAAATAAAAAAGGCACCATTTTCATGATGCCTTCAATGATATGTACGTATATAAATTTTTATTTCGCTTCTATGCTATTGTATAAATCCTCATCTATTAATATGCGCCCGCAGTTTTCGCAAACAATGATTTTTTTGCGCTGGCGGATCTCACTTTGCCTTTGAGGTGGAATAGCGTTAAAACAACCACCGCATGCATCTCTCAATACAGGCACGATAGCTAATCCGTTTCTATAGCTTTTGCGGATACGCTCATACGAAGCCAATAACCGCGGCTCAACTTTTTCTTTCGCTTCGGATGCTATAGTGCTAAATTCCTTTTCTTCCTTTTCAGTATCACCAATAATTTTTTCCAGTTCGCCTTTCTTGTGCTTTAAAACACCATCTTTATTAGCAACCGCTTTTTTAGCGCTTTCCAATAAACGGGCTTTATCAGCAATTTCTTCGTTAGCGTCTTTAATATGTTTTTCAGCAAGCTTCACTTCCAGGTTCTGAAGTTCCATTTCTTTGTTGATGGCTTCAAATTCACGGTTGTTTTTTACATTCTCACTTTGCTTCTCGTATTTTTTTACCAAAGCCTGTGAATCTTTGATCACATTTTTCTTCTGCTCAATAAATTCCTGTATACCGTTTATTTCTTCTTCAACACGGGTTTGTCTTGCATGCAATCCCTGAATTTCATCTTCAAGGTCGCGTACTTCCATAGGAAGTTCTCCTTTCAGTATTTTGATCTCATCTAACTTTGAATCAACTTTTTGGAGAGAAACAAGTGAAGAAAGTTTTTCTTCTACGGAGAATTCTTTTACGTTAGGCATATTTGCTTACTGCTTTATTGTTAGGCGAAATAAACCAGCGGGTTAGTGTTTACCGCCGTTTTAAGGACGGCAAAGGTAGGAAATTTTTCTACCAAAATATCATATAAGAGCTCAATAGTAAATTGTTCACTTTCAAAGTGACCAATATCTGCCAAAACCATCTTTCCATCAGCATCAAAAAACTCGTGATACTTTACATCGGCGGTGATATAAATATCTGACTGAGCAGCTAAAGCATTGGAAATGAGAAAACTACCTGCTCCCCCGCAAAGTGAGACCTTTTGCACAGGGCGCCCCGTGAGCGGAGTATGCCTGATAACAGGCAGGTTGAATTTTTGTTTCAGGAGCTTCAAAAAAGCCTTTTCTTCCATAGGTTCAGGCAAATTACCCGTTAAACCGGAGCCTACAGCCATATGTTGATTATCCAGCGCGACAATATCAAAGGCCGGCTCTTCATATGGGTGAGCGCCTGTAAGCGCTCGGATAATGCGTGATTGCAGCCAGCCTGGGAAAATCACCTCTATTTTTATTTCTTTTTCATAATGCAGCCTGCCCTGTTCTCCCACAAAAGGATTAGTATTGGCTGCTCCTTTAAAAGTACCTGTTCCTTCGGCGTTAAAACTGCATTCACTATAATTGCCTATATGCCCGGCGCCTGCCTGCCATAAGGCTGTTCTGAGTTTTTCAGAATGGGTGTGCGGAACAAATGTATACAGCTTTTTCAAAACAGCATCTTTGGACAATAATATTTGCCGGTTTATCAATCCAAGGCGGTCAGCCATTTTGCCATTTACACCGGTCAGTATATTATCAAGGTTGGTATGAATAGCATAAATAGCTATATCATGCTTAATGGCTTTGATAATGGTACGTTCCACGTAATTTTTGCCGTTTATACGCTTCAATCCCCTGAAAACAATAGGATGATGCGCTATTACAAGGTTACATTTTTTGGCGATAGCTTCTTCAATTACTGCTTCGGTACTGTCCAGCGTACAGAGTATGCCGGTACATTCTTCCTGGCTGTTCCCTGTAAGCAATCCTGCATTGTCATACGACTCCTGCAATGCCGGCGGCGCAATAAATTCCAAAACGTTAATGATGTCTTTAATTTTCATATCTGTAAAAACTAATATAAAAATAGCTATTACTTTGCTGCGAAAAATTTTAATACGGTATCAGAGCATGAAAAAAATTATTGCTTTTTGTTGTGGTTTATTGATGATGTGCAGGGTGAATGCGCAATACCATGAAGACTGGGATACCTATGTAAATGAATTTGGTAACCAGCAGTTAAGTTCTGTTATGGTTGACCTCGCCTTTGGCGGCTCAGCCGAAGCTAAATTGCGGACTAATGTTATTATTGTACGCATAAGGGTGGATAGTATTCGCACAAATGGAATGCCTGCAGTAAACCAGCTTACCAGGTTGAATACAGTAGAAGATAAATTGGTAGAAAAGCTTACAGGCAGCCTCCAGGCTATGTATACAGGGCGATTTACTAAAGACGGCAAAAGAGATTTCTACTTTTACAGCAACGATACATCAAACTACCGGTTAGCCATAGCCGAAGTGCTTAATCCATTGGGTATTTCCTGGTTGGCTAAAGCGCAAAAAGATTCTGCGTACAGTAATTATTTTAACGTGTTGTATCCCGGCGGTAAACAGCTTGAATCAATGAAAAACAGGAGGGTGGTGGATAATCTGAAGGAGAAAGGAGACGCTTTAACAGCTCCAAGAAAAATAAATCATTTTATTTTTTTTAAAACAGAAAAAGAAAGAAAGGAATATGCTTTTATGGTACAGGATAACGGCTTCACCGTTGAAAACGCCGGTAAAGAAATAGGTGTAACTGAGCGTCCTTATACGCTCCAGATCAGCCGCATTGATAAAGTGGATTATGACAGCATTGATAAAGTAACATTATACCTGTGGGAACTTGCATTGAAATATTCAGCAAAATATGATGGATGGGAAACATTTGTGGTGAGGAGTGAAGATGAAAGGTAGATGGTAGGGGGTAGATGGATGGTGTAAGGTGAACATTGAAGCCAGAGAATATAGAACCAAACTTATGCAAAATAAAATATGTACCAGGACTATATAGATCATATGCGCAGCATTGCGGATGTAAAATTTGCTTTGGCTGTTTTGCAATGGGACCAGGAAACTTATCTCCCAATTAAAGGCGCTGCTTTTCGCGGGCAGCAAATGGCAACGCTCAGCGAGATTTCGCATAAAATGTTTACGGATGAGAAACTGGGCGTGCTGCTTGATCAACTGAATAATGATTCATCGCTCGATAAAAAACAACTGCGCAATGTTGAGCTCACATCAGAAGATTACAATAAGCATAAAAAGTATAGCTCAAGGTTTGTACGTAAGCTTTCTGAAGCCACCAGCAGAAGCTATCATGCATGGATAGACGCCAGAAAGCAAAATGATTTTAACGTTTTCGAAAGGGATTTAAACGCACTGGTTGATCTTAAGAAAGAAGAAACTCAGATACTTGGCTATACGCAACATCCTTATGACGCCTTGTTGAATGAATTTGAAAAAGGAGCAACTGTGCAGTGGCTGGACGGCCTGTTCGGTGATCTGCGGGAGCCTTTAAAAAAATTGCTTGATAAAATACAAGCCAAACCCGCGCCTGATGACAGTTTTCTTCACCAGCATTTCAACAAAGACGCTCAATGGAAATTTGGCATTGAGATGCTGAAAAGAATGGGCTTTGATTTTGAAGCAGGTCGCCAGGATATATCAGAACATCCTTTTACCACGAATTTCAGCGCGGAAGATGTAAGGGTAACTACCCGAATAGATGAAAACGATTTTACATCTATGACCTGGAGTTGCCTGCATGAAGGCGGACATGCGCTATATGAACAAGGTTTGCCGGCAGAACAATATGGCCTGCCTCTTGGAGAATACTGTTCGCTGGGTATACATGAATCACAAAGCAGGCTTTGGGAAAATTGTGTGGGAAGGAGCAGGGAATTTATCCGGTATAATTTCCCGTTAATGCTTCAATATTTTCCACAACTGAAAAATACAGAAGCTCAGCAGGTGTATGCTGCCATAAATAAGGTGCAGCCTTCGCTTATCCGTACCGAATCAGATGAGCTTACCTATCATTTTCATGTGATGATAAGATATGAAGTGGAAAAGCAATTGATTGATGGAGCGCTTGCGGTAAAAGATATACCGGGCTTCTGGAATGAAAAATATAAGACCTATCTCGGGGTTGATGTGCCTGATGATAAAAGCGGCTGCCTCCAGGACATTCACTGGAGCCATGGAAGCTTTGGGTATTTTCCCACTTACAGCCTCGGCAGCTTATATGCGGCACAATTTTTTAAGCATATGCAAAAGCATTACCCGGATATTACAGCATTGATTGGTGAGGGCGACTATACTAAAATACATAAATGGCTTCAAATGAATGTATATCAATACGGTAGAATGTATACAAGCGACGGATTGTGCAATAAGATAACTGGCGAAACGTTACAACAATCATATCTTATACAATATTTAACTGATAAATACGCTGGTATTTATGGTTTTTAAAATAGCTGTTTTATGAAAGTAAGTCGTTTATCATTTATATACATTCTGATATTTGTTATATTCTCAGCTTCAATAAGCTGTAAAAAAGTAAAGGAAGATCTGGGCCAGCAGTTTATAATAAAAGCTATGACTGACGGGAGATGGATAGTGGAAAAATTCACAGAAAATGAAACGAATGATGTAACAGCTATGTTTGAAGGATATGAATTTCAATTTAAAGAAGACGGTAAGGTATATGGTTATTATAATACAGATCAAAAGCAGGGTGTTTGGGAAGGCAATATGTCTGATCTTACCATAACATCAAACTTTCCAGGGGCAGAGGATCCGCTGAAAAAATTGAATGATGTGTGGAAGATCAGTAATAATACTACAAAATCTGTTGAAGCGAAGCCTTTTAACAGCGGCAGGGTTGCTTTTTTGAAGCTGGTAAAGAAGAGCTGATATATAAAATTGCAGTATCCAACTTTATTTTTCCGGTAGCCGTATATCATTCCGGTACGTAAAACCTCCAATCCACTCCTTTGAAAGTTATCGCTCACCTAAATTTTCTGAATAAAAATGCAATAGTTTTGCCGCCCCCGGCAGCAAGCTGGTTGGTATCTGCACCCTCTAATAAATCACATTTACTTGAAAAAGAGATTATTTAATACCGTTTTCGTACTCTTTCTTGTGCTAACTGCCTCAGCGCAGGCCCCGGTTGCAGATTTTTCAGCTTCTGTTGTATCAGGTTGTGCGCCGCTTGGTGTTTCTTTTAAAGATTTATCAACAGGCAATCCCAAATACTGGGATTGGGATTTTGGCAACGGGCAACTTTCCAATATTCAAAACCCTGGTGTAACTTTTTCTCAACCCGGCACATATACCGTAAAATTGGTGGTGCGTAATTCAAATGGAGCTAATGGCATTACGAAAACGGCATACATTACTATATACCCTTCACCAATTGTTTCATTTTCGGCAGATGCCACAACTGCCTGTATACCCGCAGCGATAAACTTTACCGGCAATGCCACAACAACGGATGGTACAATTTCCTCGTATGCCTGGGATTTTGGTGACGGCGGAACTTCTGCTGCCCAGAATGCCCAACATACTTACACACAGACAGGCTATTATAATGTTTCGTTAACGGCAACCAGCAGCAATGGCTGTATTGGCAGAAGCGGCGCTTCGCGATATATAAGAATGGTGGCAGGTATTGATGCAAATTTTAAAAGCATACCGCCGGCTGAATGTAAACCACCTTTCAATGTTGCATTTACCAACGAATCAAGCGGTCCCGGCACCCTTACCTACCAATGGGATTTTGGCAATGGTAATACATCTACTGACAAAAATCCCTTGAATATTTATAACAGTAATGGTAATTTCCAGGTAAAGCTTACTACTACAAGCAGCTACGGTTGTGTGTCAACTATTGACAGCACCATTCCGGTTTCAACCTTTGCCACGGCAATGAATATACCCGACAGCGCCTGTGTGAACAGGCAGGTAGTTTTTCAGAATGCTTCTGCTCCCGGTGAGTTTTTTACATTATGTGATTTTGGTGATGGTACCCAGTCTTCAGAGCTGTCTCCTGTTAAAACATATTCGGCAACGAACAGCTATACCGTAAAGCTTGTAAGCAAATATGCGGATTGCGCAGACTCTGTAACGAAAGTGATAAAGATTGTAAAGCCCAATGTGGATTTTACGGCAACCAATAATACCGGTTGCGGCGCACCGCTTACCGTTAACTTTCAAAATGCCACGCCCGGTGCCACCAACTGGAAATGGGATTTTGGTGATGGACAAACCTCCACTACAGAGAACCCCACACATGAATACCAAAAACCGGGTAATTATAATGTGACTTTGACGGTTACCACCGCTACAGGTTGTGAGGCAACCATAACAAAAAATGGATTTGTATCTATTACACCGGCTACTATTAGTATAACTAACTTACCGCAGGGAGGATGCAGGCCCCTCTCCATAAATCCTGCGGCAAATGCCACATCACCGGATGGTATTGCTTCTTATGCATGGAATTGGGGTGACGGCTCTCCCATTGCTACTGGTGCTAATCCACCTGCCCACATATACACGAATGTTGGCACATACAATTTAATACTTACCATTACCACAAATGGCGGTTGTGTACAGAATATACCAAGAACGGTAAGCGTTGGTGATGTACCCTCTTCTGTTGATTTTACCGCAGCTCCTTTAGCTTTATCATGCGCTAAGGATACGGTAAGATTTATTGCAAATGCACCGGGCGCTAATCAATGGATTTGGGATTTTCACGATGGCGATACCTTACATACAGAAAACCCTGCGCATGTTTTTCAGGATACCGGAAAAATTTCCATAACATTAATTGCCGGGAATAACGGATGCATGGCGGCCCCTGTTACCAAAACAAATTTTGTTACCATTCCTGCGCCGGTGGCAAAATTTGGAGCTGCAATAGATTGTAATAACCGCCTGCTTGTTACATTCACTGATAGTTCTTTGGTTAAGCCAGGCGACCCCGTAAGCTATACCTGGGATTTTGGAGATGGACAAAGCGTAACCAATCAAAATCCCGGACTACATTCTTATGCATCTCCCGGGGAGTATATTGTAAAGCTTACCATAAAAAACAGCGGTGGATGTGAAAGCGTAAAAATTAAAAAAATATATCTTGACCCGATAGAAAAAAACTTTACCGTTTCAAAAGATAAAGTTTGCCTGAACGAATCCATTACATTAACTGCTTTGGAAGATAGCGTGAATGTTGCAACGTACCATTGGACAGTTGGCGGTTCATCTTTTGACAGGGAAAAATCTTTTGATACGTTGTTTGCTACTCCCGGTCAACAAAAAATTTCCTTAATTGTTACGGATAAATATAATTGTGTTGACACCAGCTCTCAAACCGTTATGGTAAGCAGCCCTGTAGCATTATTCACAACAAATGTACCTGGTGTATGTACAAACAATACAGTAACTTTTAATGATGCTTCTTCTGCTGATGCAGGTATAGCGCAATGGCTGTGGGACTATGGCGATGGTAATACGGAAACCAGCACTGCCGCACCATTTACGCATCAATACACAACAGCAGGTTCATATACCGTTAAGCTTACCGTTAAAGATGGTGCAGGATGTACTGCTGCCTATACTCTGCCAGATAATATATTGGTAACCGCTCCAAAGGCATCATTCGGAACCAATACAGTAATGTTTTGCCCCGGCCCCGCTTTAAATCTTAATGATTCTTCTACAGGTGTCGGACTGAAATATTTATGGACATTGGGAGATGGTCAAACTTCTACTAACCGTAACCCCTCAGTAGTATACGGGGAAGGAATATATACTGTAAAACTTGTAGTAACAGATACTTTGGGTTGCACAGATTCTTTGACCCGCGCAGATTACATTAATGTAAAGGCGCCGGTTGCCGCATTTGATATACAGGATACCGTATCGGTATGCGGATTGCTGGAAACAAAGTTTTTTGCAAAGGGAGAAAACTTTGAATCTTTTTACTGGGATTTCGGGGACAGCACGCAGTCAACTTTAGTCAACCCAAAACATTTCTACGATACGTATGGGAGCTATACTGCCAAACTGTTTGTAACGGGTTATGGCGGCTGTGTTGATTCGGCTTCTCACCAAATAAATGTGTATAATCCAAATACAGCAACGCAAATTGATTACATGGTTCCACCATTTGCATGTAATGAGTTAACGGTTAATTTTAACATAGCAACCCCTTCCGGCACTAACTTTAAGTTTCTTTATGGTGACGCCATCATAGATTCATCAGGGCAAACCAGTTTGCAACACCTGTATAATTATCCTAACTCTTATCGCCCGTATGTATTTTTAGAAGATCCGACAGGCTGCCAGGTATATGTGGCCGGGCATTCAAACATTAATATAAAAGGAGCTGTGCCGGTATTTAATATTGATCAGCGCAAGTTTTGTGATTCCGGAACGATTTATCTTACAAACTTTACCATTACCAATGATGCACCGATTACATCTTATGCCTGGAATTTTAGTGATGGTAGTACTTCAAATGACGTAACTCCTGCGGCGCATTCGTTTATACAACCGGGGTTATATCCTGTTTCACTCACTGTTACTACCAATAGCGGTTGCATTTCTACATTCACAGATAGTGTGCATGTTTTACGCACACCTGATCCTGTTATCAATATGGGTGCAATTACCTGTGTAAGCAGGCAACTGAATTTTAACGGGGCATTGGCCCAACCGGATACTGCCATCTCCTGGAACTGGAATTTTGGCGATGGAAGAACCTCCACAGAACAGAATAACCAGCTTACTTATGAAAAACCAGGCAATTACCTGGTTACGCTTACCGCTGCCAACAGCCTTGGTTGCAAAAACTCAGATTCGCTTTCGCTAACGGCTGCGCCTTTGCCGGTAATCACCGTACAGGATGTAACCATCCCGGTAGGTGCCCAAACACAAATGCCGGTATCATACAGCAGCGGCATACAAACATATGCCTGGACGCCTCCTGCCGGGTTGAATTGCACCGATTGCGCCGTACCGGTAGCCAGCCCGGTTAAAACAACCACCTATACTGTTAATGTAACCGATAGCAATACCTGCACAAGCAGCGCCGACATAACGGTTACGGTAGCCTGTATGGCAGAAAACTATTTTGTACCTAATACATTCTCACCAAACGGGGATGGTATGAATGATATATTTTACCCGAGAGGGAAAGGTTTAGCCCGTGTTCAATCTATGCGTATATATAACCGGTGGGGACAGCTTGTATTCGATAAGCGTGGGTTTACAGCGAATGATCCTTCTTCGGGCTGGAGAGGAAATGCCGGCACCGCGGCAGCGCCTTCAGATGTATACGTATACGTGGTAGAATTTGTTTGCGACAATTCGCAGATTGTAACCCTTAAAGGGAATGTAACATTAATCAGATAGTGCTAAATTATGCTTATCAACCGGAATACATATTTCAAACATCGTTTTCGTTTGCGTATTACGCTTAGTATAATCGCAATGCTTACAGTGTTGTCTGTTACTGCACAGGATCTTCATTTTTCACAATTTTTTGAAGCGCCGCTGATCCGCAACCCGGCGCTGGCCGGGCTTTTTGAAGGAGATGTGAAGGCTCAGATGGTTTACCGCAACCAATGGGGAAGTGTTACAGTACCTTATCAAACCGGCTCTTTGAGCGGGCAGTATAAATTCGGCGTTGGCAGGGGCGATGATTTTGTTACGGCAGGATTGCAGGTTTTATGGGACAAGGCGGGAACTGTTGCATTAAACACTACACACCTCCTGCCTGTAGTAAACTATCACAAATCATTAAGCGGGGATAAAAACAGGTATCTTTCCCTGGGTTTTATTGGAGGATGGGTATCACGCAGGTTAGATCGCTCAAAAGTTACCACCAATAACCAGTATGATGGCTTTGGGTATAATGGTTCGCTGCCGGATGGAGAAACCTTCCTCGCCAATTATTCTTATTTTGATGCAGGAGTAGGCATGAGCTTTAATTCATCAATAGGAGAAAATAAGAACAACAATTTTTATGTCGGAATGGCTTACCACCATTTTAATAAACCGGTAAACAGCTTTTATTCATCGCTGCAGCATCTGCCCAAATGGGTGGGCTCAGCCGGCTTGAGAACGGCAATGGGTGAACTATCTTATCTTACTTTGAACGCCGATGTAAGTATACAGGGGCCTTTTAAAGAATGGATCGGCGGCGCTATGTTCTCAAGAAAGATAGGCGATGAAGTAGAACCTGATTATATTATACATGGCGGCGCTTATTTAAGATGGAACGATGCCATTATCCCGGTGGTAAAGCTGGATTATAATCCTTTTTCCCTTGCATTCAGCTACGATATGAACATTTCCGAACTCCGTACAGCCAGCCAGGGCAGGGGAGGTTTTGAATTATCCTTAACCTATACAGGCTTTTTAAACACCAATGGAAGCACAAAAGATATTATCCGCTGCCCAAGATTTTGATCCTAACCAATTGAATATGTTCGTTTAATTACCATTTATAAATTAGCGGGCTATACCGGTATGTACAAAATTTACGTTACTATTTGAGGATAATGTGTACTTTTATATGGTGAAAAATTTTACGCTGACATTTTTACTGGCGCTTATATTGCATTTTTCCGGCTCTTCGCAGGAAAAATTTGCTGTTGCCGCAAGGGAAACATCGTCAGTAAAAATCGTAAAGTTCTACCCCAACCCCGCCACTACAAATATCACTTTTGAACTACCCAAAGGATCATCTTATACGCTCCAGATATTTAATTTCATGGGTAAAAAAGTGTATGAAATAAAGAGTACAACAACATCCAACTTTGTAAACCTGAACGATTTCAACCGCGGTGTTTATATTTTCCAGTTGCGCGACGCCAGTGGAAAAATAGTGGAGTCGGGTAAGTTCCAGGTATCTAAATAACCTGCCGTTTATCATAATTTTCCCCCGTGTTTTTATTCTACAATGTATTTTAGCAAGAGAAAAAGTTTATTGTTTTTGGTTTATAGTTTGTCGTTAAAATGAAACAATAAACTTCAAACAATAAACTACAAACTTCTAACTTCCATGATCACTTTTTTGCTCTGGCTTATACTACTGGTAATATGTGCTCCGTTGGCTATCGTAGCATTGGTATTGTATCCCATTGTTTGGCTATTATTAATACCATTCCGTATAATGGGCTTTGCAGTGGAAGGCGTGTTATCATTGATCAAATCCATCTTCCTGCTGCCTTCAAGATTATTACGGAGGATATAGCCTTACATAAACGCATTTTTATTTTCAACACATTCCCGACCTGGTAATTATCCATAAAAACATGCGTAAAGTCTTAAAACTCTTTGCCTTCCTTCTTTAGGAGTTTTTGTACCTTTGTCCGCTTTCTGTCAATATGGCTGTTGAGAAAAGCAGCATTATATTTGACATAAGGAACAATACGAAAAACTCATTTATAATACATTCTCAACATGTTGCAATTTATTTCTAAGCTTTTTGGCGGGAACAAGTCGGAAAAGGATATAAAAGCTATTTCACCCTTAGTAGCCATCATAAACGAGCACTTTGCTTCTTACAGCAATTTAACCAACGATGAATTAAGAGGTAAAACAGCAGAATTTAAAACAAGAATCAAACAGCATATAGCCGATATTGATAATGAAGTGGCGGAGCTGAAAAGCAAAGCTGAGGCGCTTCCTTTTAATGAAATAGTGCAGAAAGATGAAATATACCAGCAGGTTGATAAGCTGGCTAAAAAGAGAAACGAAAAAATTGAAGAAGCGCTGAATAATATTTTACCCGAAGCTTTTGCGGTGGTAAAAGAAACGGCAAAAAGATTTGCGCAAAACAGCGAGCTTGAAGCTACTGCTACCGACCTCGACAGAGAGCTAAGCGTAAATAAGCCAAACATTGTTATTAATAACGATAAGGTTTTCTATAAAAATAAATGGATAGCAGGTGGAAATGAAATTACCTGGAATATGGTGCATTATGATGTGCAGTTGCTGGGTGGTATCGTATTGCACCAGGGTAAAATTTCTGAGATGGCTACCGGTGAAGGTAAAACACTGGTATCTACATTGCCTGCTTATCTTAACGCGCTTGCAGATGAAGGCGTGCATATTGTAACGGTAAATGATTATCTCGCAAAACGCGACTCTGAGTGGAATGGCCCCATATATGAATTCCTCGGTTTAACAGTTGATTGTATAGACAGGCATTATCCCAATAGCGCTGATCGTCGTAAGGCTTATCACGCAAGTATTACCTACGGAACCAATAACGAATTTGGTTTTGACTATCTCCGCGATAACATGGTGCACAATCCTGACGAAATGGTGCAGCGCAAACACCATTATGCGATGGTGGATGAGGTGGATAGCGTGTTGATTGATGATGCCCGTACACCGCTCATCATTTCCGGCCCGGTTTCTAAAGGTGGCGACGACCAGCAGTATATTCAGCTTAAACCAAGAGTAAACCAGTTGTTTGAAGCGCAAAAGCAAATTGTGAATAAAGCGCTGATAGAAGCCAAAAAATTAATCACTGAAGGAAAGGATGACGCAAAAGAAGGAGGACTTTGGTTAATGCGTGCCTACAGGGGTTTACCCAAACATACAGCGCTTATTAAATATTTAAGTGAGCCGGGCATTAAAGTAAAGCTGCAAAAATCCGAAAACTACTACCTCGCTGATCAGCAAAAGCAAATGCATATTGTTGATGACGAATTATATTTCCACATTGATGAAAAAAACAACCAGGTAGAATTAACCGAAAAAGGTTTACAATATATTACCCGCTCAGGCGAAGATCCAAACTTCTTTGTATTGCCCGATTTAAGCATCCTGCTATCTGATATAGAAAAAAGCAATGACAGCACGGATGAAAAATTGCTGAAGAAAGAAAATGTATTGAATGAATACGGGCAGAAGGCTGACCGCATTCACACCGTACAGCAATTACTTAAAGCATATACATTATTTGAAAAAGATGTGGAGTATATCGTAATTGAAGGGCAGGTGAAAATAGTGGATGAACAAACCGGCCGTATAATGGAAGGACGCCGTTATAGTGATGGTTTGCACCAGGCTATTGAAGCAAAAGAAAATGTAAAGGTAGAAGCGGCTACACAAACTTATGCTACCATCACACTGCAAAACTTCTTCCGTATGTACCACAAGCTTGCTGGTATGACGGGTACTGCGGAAACAGAAGCCGGTGAGTTTTGGAGTATATACAAACTGGATGTGGTTTCTATTCCTACCAATATTGCAATAACACGTAAAGATGAGCAGGATTTGGTTTATAAAACCAAACGCGAAAAATATAAAGCGGTAATTGAAGAAGTAGAAAGATTGCGCAACAGTGGAAGACCAACGCTGGTGGGTACTACATCAGTTGAGGTAAGTGAATTGTTGAGCAAGATGCTGCAATCTAGAAAAATTCCCCATAATGTATTAAATGCCAAACAGCACGCAAGAGAAGCACAGGTAGTGCAGGAAGCAGGTTTGGCCGGCGCCGTAACCATCGCTACCAATATGGCGGGTCGTGGTACGGATATTAAGCTCGGCGCCGGCGTTAAAGAAGCGGGTGGTTTGGCGATCATCGGTACAGAACGCCACGAATCACGTCGCGTAGACAGGCAGTTGAGAGGTCGTGCCGGCCGCCAGGGTGATCCCGGCACTTCACAATTCTATGTATCATTAGAAGATGATTTGATGCGTATGTTCGGTAGTGACCGTATTGCTTCCATGATGGATAGAATGGGCTACAAAGAAGGCGAAGTGATTCAGCATAGCATGATTACCAGGAGCATTGAACGTGCGCAGAAAAAAGTAGAAGAAAACAACTTTGGTATACGCAAACGCCTGCTGGAGTATGATGATGTAATGAACAAGCAGCGTAATGTTGTATATACCAAACGTGAGCATGCGCTCTTTGGTGAAAGGCTTGCGCTTGACCTTGACAATGCGTTCTATAGCGTTGGTGAAGGCTTGGTAAATTCCTTCCGTGAGCAGGATGATTACGAAGGTTTCAAACTTGCGGCTATCATACATTTTGGTATTGACACCACCATTACACATGATGAATTCAAAAGAGATGATCTCAACAAAGTAGCGGAGAAATTATATAACGAAGCATCTGCGCATTACCAGGAACGTAAGGGCTCTATTACAAAACAGGCAATGCCGGTTTTTCAGAATATTAAGCTGATGCAGGGCAATCATATTGAAAATGTGATTGTGCCATTCTCAGATGGTAAGAAAGGAATACAGGTTTTATCCAACATGCGTAAAACGCTCGATTCTCAAGGGCTTGAATTAGCGAACGCGTTGGAAAGAACGATCACACTTGCTGTAATTGATGAGGCATGGAAGGAGCATTTGCGTGCAATGGATGATTTGAAGCATAGCGTGCAGACGGCAGTATACGAGCAAAAAGATCCGCTGGTAATTTATAAAACCACCGCATTTGAAATGTTCCGTAATATGGATGGTGATGTAAACAGGGATATTGTTTCTTTTCTTACACATGCAGGAATACCTGCTGAGCAGAATGTGAACCAGATACGTGAAGGAAGGGAGCAAAAAACAGACATGAGTAAGATGAAGGTGAATAAAGATGAAATAGATGCAAGAGGCGACGACTATGCAGCAAATGAAAATGACTATTTCGATCCTTCAGCGCCATCTGTTAAACAGGAGCCTGTAAAAGTAGGTCCAAAAATTGGCCGCAACGATCCATGTCCCTGCGGCAGCGGTAAAAAGTATAAGCAGTGCCATGGGAAGGATTTGTAAAGGATATAAGTTTTGAAGAAGTAAAATAAGCAGTTGCAATGTATAGAGTTAGCCTATTCTTAGCGGCAATGATAATACTTTCGTCTTGCAGCAGTAATGGACAGAAGGATATTTCTGCAGAAGAAAAAGCTTCCATGATGCTGTTGGGCGACAGCATTTCCACAGCTATGCAAAATGTGTTGCTGCAAAATGTATCCGCAGCCATACAAAAAGGCGGAACTGATTATGCCGTTGAATTTTGCAACATCAAAGCAATGCCGCTTACCGATTCTGTTGGCAGCTTATATAAGGCAACCGTTCACCGGCTAAGTGATAAAAACAGGAACCCCGCTAATGCCATTCAAACTGCTACAGACAGTATAGCCTGGCAAAAAATAAAAAATACCAAATCAGCAACGATAGAGCAGGACGCAAGCGGAGCAGTGCATTATTACAAACCTATTTTAATAGCAATGCCTTCATGCATTAAATGCCACGGAACCCAAACTGATATTTTAGAAAGCACACAAAAAATTATTGCACAAAAATATCCAAACGATAAAGCTACCGGCTATAGAATGGGCGAACTGAGAGGTATGTGGAGCATTAGTTGGGCAAAGGAAAAATGAGCAAGTTGCAGGTTACAAGTTTCAGGTACTTAAACTATAAACCTATTGCTAAATTTCCGGCAACTTGCACAACCTGAAACCTGTAACCTGAAACTTGCAACCTGCAACTATTGACTATTGGCCATTCACTATTCACACTCTATGAACATCTCATCATACATAGACCACACCGTTTTAAAGCCCACTACTGTTCTGGCAGATGTTCAAAAGCTTTGTGAAGAGGCGGAAGAATATCAATTTGCAGCGGTATGTGTTCCGCCATTGTTTGTTAAAAAAGCAAAAGAGCTATTGGCATCCGTCAATATAAAAGTTGCCACAGTTATTGGTTTCCCTTTTGGATATTCAGCTATTGAAGCAAAAGTTGCTGAAACGGTATTAGCTATAGTAGATGGCGCTGATGAGCTGGATATGGTGATGAATATTTCCGCTGTTAAAAATAACGACTGGGAATATATTGCGCATGAAATCAATACTATATTACCTGTTATCAGGAATAGTAACAGGTTACTGAAAGTAATTATAGAAAGCGGTATATTAACAGACCAGGAAATTATAAGATGCTGTGAAATATATGGTGTTGCCGGCGTGGATTTTGTAAAGACTTCTACAGGCTATGCTGAAAAAGGAGCGACGGTTGAAGCAGTGAAACTGATGCGGAAAAATTTGCCGGCGCATATTAAAATAAAAGCATCAGGCGGAATAAAAAGCTTTGCTTTTGCAAAAGAGCTTATAGAAGCAGGTGCAGACCGGCTGGGCTGCAGTGCAAGTGTTGATATTGTTAAGCAATCGGCAGGTAATTAACCGGTTTTTACTCTTTAACAAATTTCAATACGGCAATAAACATAATTCATGTTATTTTTAAATATCGTATCCTTAATTTAAACAAAGCGCAGTATGAAAAAAACAGTGCTATTTTTTTTGATGACATCTTTTGGTTTTATGCTTAATGCCCAAACAGCAAAAACAGATACACTGAATAATATCACTGTTCAGAAAGACCCTCGGATTGATGTGCTGGTTAAAAAAAACAGGGATATTAATGAAGAAGCATACCTCAAGACAATCCGCAATATGCAGGGATACCGTATACAGGTGATTAATACAAATGATCGCAATAAAGCCCTGGATATTAAAACTAAATTGCTGAACGAATTTCCCGGAGAAAAAACCTACCTGATATACCATTCTCCTTACTTTAAAATTCAGATTGGAAATTTTTTGAAGAGAGAAGATGCAGACAAATTATTAAACCGTATAAAAAAGTCATATCCAACAGGCGTTTTTGTTGTTCCCTCCCGTGTTGAATTAAAGCCAGTCAAAGATGGTGAGTTGATATTATAAATTCCCGGGCATTTTTATATAATTTATTTCCTTTTTATTTAATACCAGGTAAAGTATAACGCTATGCTTCGCCTTTTAATACTAAAAAAATGGTTTTAAAAACACAACCAACCGCAGTCAGGTGCTTGTAGCATGTTTTAACGGGAATATTACTATTTACCTGGGAAAAAATTGATGCGCCTTTTATGGATTTACCTGATGTTAATAATCCCTGAAGAAATTTCCCGATTTCGTATTTCAGATATTATTATTTCTGGCCTCCAACTCCTATCTTTGCGCCAAATTTCAAGAAAGAGATGTTCTTAAAAAGCGTCAAATCCTTATTGGTAGCGGTTTTTAGCCTATTTATATGTTTTTATAGTAATGCATCATTTTCGCAGGATCATGAGCCAAATCATGGTACCGGAGCCCAAAATGAAGCAAAACATGGAGAAGAAGGAGATTTTGACGTAACCGGTTTTATTCTTGACCACGTTAGAGATCACCATAGCTGGCATTTATGGGGACATACCTCTATTCCTTTGCCGGTAATTATTAAAACCGATAAAGGTTTTGAAACCTTCTCTTCCGCCAAACTTTCAAACGAACATCACGAGCCGGTAATATATAATGGTAACTATCCCTATAAACTGGTTGAAGGAAAGATCAGGATTATGAATGCTGATGGTACGGTTGATGAAGAAGCATCAAAAAAGGTATTTGATATATCTATTACTAAAAACGTGGTTTCTTTATTTCTTACGGTTATTCTGCTGATCCTCATTTTTACTTCTGTAGCAAATGCCTATAAAAAAAGAGGCGTAAAATCAGCACCCAAAGGTTTTCAATCATTTATTGAACCTATTATACTATTTGTAAGAGATGAAGTGGCTAAACCCTACCTCGGCCACCAATATGCGAGGTATATGCCATTTTTGTTAACTATTTTCTTTTTCATCTGGATCAACAATCTTTTAGGCCTGGTTCCTTTCTTTCCGGGGGGTGCTAACCTGAGTGGTAATATTGCCTTTACGCTTGCATTGGCTCTTTTTACCTTTGTGATTGTGAATGTAAATGGCAAAAAGGATTACTGGAAGCATATTTTCTGGATGCCCGGATTGCCTACTTTAATGAAAATATTTTTGATGCCTATTGAGTTACTGGGTGTTTTTATTAAACCCATATCACTCACTATCCGGTTATTTGCCAACATCACTGCCGGCCATATTTTAGTGATGAGTCTTATATCGCTGATATTTATTTTTAAATCTGTGGCCGCTTCGGCTATGGCAGTTCCATTTACGGTTTTTATCAGCGTAATTGAGTTGCTTGTGGGTTTTTTACAGGCATTTATATTTGCTATGTTATCAGCTTTATATATAGGAATGGCTATTGAAGAACATCATGATCATCATGAAGATATTCCTGTAATATAGTAGTCATAAATGTTTTTTATTCACTTTAAATATTAAAAAAATGGTAGTAGGAAGTGTTGCTGCAATTGGTGCAGGCTTAGCGGCAATCGGTGCCGGTATCGGTATCGGTCAAATTGGTAAAGGCGCCGTTGAAGGTATTGCACGTCAGCCGGAAGCTGCTAACGACATCCGCACAAACATGATTGTTGCTGCGGCGTTGGTTGAAGCGGTTTCTCTGTTCGCGGTGGTTGTTGCCCTTTTGGGTAATAGCGCCGGAGCATAAGGCACTTAACGTCTTGTACAGGCTTATGCACAGGGCGGAAAGCCTGTACTTTTTTTGAATTATAACTAAAGTATAATATATACCCATATGCTTCTTGAAATAAATCCATTGGTACTTCCAGATCCAGGTTTGCTGATATGGTCAACACTTGCATTTTTGATCCTTCTTTTTGTATTGGGCAAATTTGCGTGGAAGCCTATTATGAAAGCGATAGGCGAAAGAGAGAAAGGTATTAACGAAGCCATCGCTTCTGCTGAAAAGATTAAAGCTGAAATGGCGCAGTTGCAAAGTGATAATGAAAAACTACTTGTTCAGGCGCGTGAAGAAAGAGCACAGATATTGAACGAAGCCAAAGCCATTAAAGATAAAATAATTGCCGAGGCAAAGGAACAGGCTAAAACAGAAGCCGCTAAAATAATGGCGGAAACACAGCAGGCTATTGAGAATCAAAAGATGGCTGCGGTTGTTGATCTTAAAAACCAGGTGGGTAACTTAGTGATAGAAGTTTCTGAAAAAGTATTACGCCGTGAATTGTTGAACAAAGCACAGCAGGAAACTTACATTAAGGAATTAGCCAACGATATTAAACTGAACTAAAAATTTTGATTTTGAATAAGAGCGGACTACGTCTGTCTCAATCTCAAATCTCAAATCTCAAATTTAAAAATGCTTCAGCCACGTTTAGCCGGAAGATATGCCAAAAGCCTGATTGATTTAGCCCTTGAGCGCAATCAATTGGAAGCTGTACATGCTGATATGCTGCTTTTACAATCTATTTGTAAACAAAGCAGGGATTTTGTGAACCTGGTACGCAGCCCTGTAATTGCGGCTGATAAAAAGAATGCTATCATTGAAGCAATTACTGCGGGAAAAGTAAGCGATTTAACTTCCGCATTCAATAAATTACTGGTGCAAAAAGGCAGGGAAGGTATTTTGCCTGAAATCATTAATGCTTTTATTGAGCAGTATAACCAGTTGAAAAATATTCATAAAGTAAAGCTTACAACTGCTCAACCCATCAGTGACGAACTGAAAAACTCTATTGAACAAAAAGTAAAAGCAGACACAGCGCTAACCAATATTGAACTTGAAACAGCAGTAAAAGAAGAGCTGATTGGTGGCTTTGTACTTGAGTTTGATAATAAACTGGTTGATGCCAGTATAATAAGAGACTTGAAAGATATACAAAGGCAGTTCCAGAGCAATATATATGTAAGGAACATCAGGTAAATAAAAAAAGATTAACAACAATATAAAAAAACAGATATGGCAGAAATTAAGCCCGACGAAATAAGTGCAATACTGCGCCAGCAGTTAAGCAATTTTAATGCAGGTGCTGATCTGGAAGAAGTAGGAACAGTGTTGCAGGTAGGTGATGGTATTGCACGTATTTATGGTTTAAATAATGTACGTGCCGGTGAACTGGTTGAATTTGAGAATGGCGTTAAAGCAGTAGCACTTAACCTTGAAGAAGACAATGTGGGTGTGGTATTGATGGGAGACTCAGGTGATATTAAAGAAGGCAATAAAGTAAAAAGAACCGGTAACATTGCTTCGCTTAAAGTAGGTGAAGGATTGGTTGGACGTGTTATAAATGTATTGGGGGAACCGATAGATGGCAAAGGCCCTATTGCGGGTGAATTATATGATATGCCACTTGAGCGTAAAGCCCCTGGCGTTATCTTTCGTGAGCCGGTAAAAGAACCTTTGCAAACCGGTATCAAAGCCATTGACGCGATGATTCCCGTTGGTCGTGGTCAGCGTGAGTTGATTATTGGCGACCGCCAGACAGGTAAAACAGCTATTGCGATTGATACCATCATCAATCAAAGAGAATTTTACCAGGCTGGTAAACCTGTATACTGTATATACGTTGCGTGTGGTCAAAAAGCATCTACAATCGCTAACGTAATGAAAACGCTTGAAGATAACGGCGCTATGGCTTATACTGTTATTGTTGCAGCATCTGCGGCTGACCCTGCTCCCCAGCAGTTCTTTGCTCCATATGCCGGCGCTGCCATAGGTGAATACTTCCGTGATACCGGGCGCCCTGCATTGATTGTATATGATGATTTAAGTAAACAGGCGGTAGCTTATCGCGAGGTATCATTGCTACTTCGTCGTCCTCCGGGTCGTGAAGCATATCCCGGTGATGTATTTTACCTGCATAGCCGTTTATTGGAGCGTGCCGCCAAAGTTATTAATGATGATGCGGTAGCTAAAAAAATGAATGATGTGCCAGACAGCATTAAGCATTTAATAAAAGGTGGTGGCTCACTAACAGCATTACCAATTATTGAAACACAGGCTGGTGACGTATCTGCGTATATCCCCACAAACGTGATTTCCATTACCGATGGACAGATATTCCTTGAATCGAACCTGTTTAACGCCGGTATACGTCCTGCTATCAACGTAGGTATTTCGGTTAGCCGTGTGGGTGGTAACGCGCAGATTAAATCAATGAAGAAAGTAGCAGGTACTTTAAAACTTGACCAGGCACAATATCGTGAGATGGAAGCCTTCTCAAAGTTTGGTGGCGACCTTGATGCTGCAACCAAATTTATACTTGATAAAGGTGCACGTAACGTGGAAATACTTAAACAACCACAGTACAGCCCCTTCCCGGTTGAAAAACAGGTGGCAATTATCTACCTCGGTTCCCAGGGTCTTTTAAAAGATGTTCCTGTACATAAAGTGAAAGAATTTGAAGAACTTTTCCTTATTGAAATGGAGAATAAATTACCGGAAGTATTAGCCGAATTTAAACGTGGCAATCTGCCGGAAGAGGGTATCAAAAAGATGACAGATCTTGCCAAAAACCTGATGGCAGCCTATAAATAATCGTAATAAAAAACGAGTTTAGCAAAAACCCCGGCACTTTAGCCGGGGTTTTTGCGTTATCTGATATAATCAAATACTTCAAAGGCAGACATAACGTTATATTACAAATCAATAGATGAATACACTTATTTGATTGATAAATGTTAACCAGGATTTGGAAAATCGAAGAAAAGAAGAGGTGTATCGAAATAAGGATTTCTAATGGTTAACACATATTAGTTTTGCTTAAGAATACTACAAAATATTCAGTTTGACCCTTTGAAAAGAGCCCTAATTCGATAGTATGAAAACATATTTTTACCCTTTGAGTAAATCATTTCTAAAAGCATTCCTGCTGCTTATATGTAGTATTGGAGTGCTTGAAATCTTACATGCTCAACCTACTGCAAGCAATCCTGCAACGGCATCTATGGCTGTGTCAGTGGGTCTCCCTTGTGGGGGCGGTACAAGCACATGGTCTGCTCACGTATTTCAATATAATAATCTCACTACTACTTTATCCAATTATGAAGATTGTAAACCATCTTTAGCATGGCCTGGATTTAGTATATACGGTGCAGGTATCTCTTTTAATCCATCCGATCATCAATTATACTATTACAGATACACAGGAGGCAATACCTATGTTTGGCGTTGGATACCAGGTAGTGGTTGCCCGCCAACAACGGCACTATATACCGCGTATAATAATGTGGCGATTCTTGGCTTTGCTTTTGCGCCGGATGGGCTTTGTTATCAGCTTATTTTTACAGGAAGTTCTCCCTATGGCCTGGCAATACGTACAGTAGATTTCAGCACCGGCACTTTCGGTCCAACCAAAGCCATTGTACTTCCGGGCGGTGTTAATATAACCCAGCAGTCAGGAGACCTTACGTTAACGCCCGATGGTAAAATGCTGATGGTTTGGGACAAGAAATATCTATCGGTAAATTACCAGGATTATGCTACTCCTAATCCCTTACAGGCTACACTGATTGCAAATTTATCAGGCGGCCAAATTGTAGGTTTAAACTTTGCTGAGGGTAAGCTTATTGCTGCCGACGATAGTAATAAATACTGGGATCTTAATATTTTGACCGGCGCCAAAACCGCTATTACCCAATCACCTTGTTATCAAAGTAACGACCTTACTGAAGTTATATCTGGTTTGGGTGTAGCAAAAAAGCTTTCTTCTGCAACGCCAACCGGTACGCCTGGAACATACGATCTCAGCTATGATATTACCGTTAAAAACGTTGGTAGCTGGGATATCAGCAATGTGCAGGTAATAGAACTATTGAGAGCTTCAAACAATAATGCCGGAAACCCGTTTCTTTCAGGAGGGGGTGGTAATACTATAAGTAACCTGTCGGTTTCATGGGTATATAATCCCTTGGGCTTAACCCTTGCATCTGATTACACAGGTTTAACAACCGCTAAATCAAATTTATTAACTGCGGGGCAAACGCTTCCCAATTACCCGTTAGCCAATAACTATTTTATTATACGTGTTTCTTTCAGGGTAAACAATATTACAGTTGGTAAAGTATATAATAATAATGCCAGAGTTACCGGCACAGGATATGCCGGGATAGATCTTGAAGATGTGTCTACAGACGGTAATAATCCTGACCTTAATAATAACTCAAAGCCAGATGATCCGGGAGAAGATCACCCAACACCATTTGTAATTGCAACAGTTGCAGAAATGCCTCCTTGTGAAGCCTTAGAAAAAATATTATTCCTTCAAAACTTTGGAACAGGCTCAGGCTTGAGTACCTCAATTCCTGCCGCTACAGGTTCTGCCGGCACTGCCACAACTGATTATACAGGCAGTACAAGTCAACCTGTTGATGTGGAAAAATATACATTAACCAACAATGCAAATAATGGTAATACCTCAAGATGGATAAGCCTTACAGACCATACAACCGGTAGTGGAAGGATGATGGTAGTTAATGCTGATGTACGCTCTAATAGGGTTTACAAAGACCAGGTAAATGTATCATGTAGCAATCTTAAATATTCGCTGTTTGCTTTTGTGTCTAATATTGGCAACTCTACCTATTCCACTTTTTGTGATGCATTTGGCGGACTAATAAAACCTAAATTAATTTTTACTGTAAGAGATGCAGCTACAAACAATATCATCACCAATATTACTACGCCTGAAATTACCAGCAGTGCATGGACACAGTATGGTATGAAATTCGTGATGCCATCAGGAATAACGAGTATAATTATTGAAATCACTAATGCTGCGCCAGGTGGTTGCGGTAATGATCTGGCAATAGATGATATACAATTTGGATTATGCGATCCTACACCAACTGTTTCGGTCAATAATACAGCGGGATGCACCAACGGAACAACTACATTCAGTGCAGCATTAAGCGATCCGACAGTAATTTCCGGAACGGTATATTATCAATGGCAAAGAAGCAATAATAGCAGTGGTCCGTGGACAGACATTGCATCAGCCACAAGCAGTGCTTATACCATAAATCCTCTTACAGCGAGCGATATAGGCAAATACTACAGGGTATTGGTTGGTCCTGATTCCGCAGGCGCTTATCTTGACAGGGATTGTGCATACACATCCGATCCATTCCTGTTATCCGCTAAAACATCGTCCGTAGCGCCAACAAGCATAACACGCTCTCCGGCAACCGGATCAATATGCCCGGGTAATGCTATAACCTTAACAAGGAATGGCGGCTCAGCAGGCACAAATGCCGTATGGATGTGGTACACCGGAAGCTGTGGAGGAACTGCTATTGGCACAGGAAACTCAATAGTAGTATACCCAACTGCCACAACAACATACTATGTACGCGCAGAGGGAGATTGTAATATAACAACCTGTGCATCGATTACATTAACAGTTACTACATGTAGTGTACTGCCGGTAGATTTCCTTCAATTCAACGCTGTTCAGCAAAGTGATGCCGTAGATCTTAACTGGAAAATACTTACAAGTGAACAGATAGGTTATTTTGATGTAGAAAAATCTACTGACAGCAAAAACTTCACAGCCATAGGAAGAATTAACCCTGAAACAGCTTTTATAGGAACACAAAGCTTTAAATACAGGGATGCTGATATTGAGACAGGTAATAACATATTATACTATCGCATAAAAGTATCAAGCAAGGATGGCGCGCTTAAATACAGCGCTGTGTTATCGGTAAGATTATCGGGTATAAATAATAATAAAATAAAGATAAGTCCTAACCCGGCTGTATCATCTTTAACCATGAGCTTTTATACTGCATTACGTGGAAATGTAGAATATCAACTCATAGATATGACCGGTAAAGTTATAATTCGTGGACAAAGAATGGTTGAATCTGGTCAAAACAGTATAGAGATAGATCAGTTAGGCAGATACAGTGCGGGTGTTTATACCGTATTAATCCATATTGGCGACAGGTGGGAAAGAGAACGTATAGTTATCAGGAAATAAATTCATCTCATAGAATATTTTCACAACAGCATTTCTTATTATAGAAATGCTGTTTTTTTTTGCTGAAGATTCAATACAGGATTATTCATTATGAAATTTTACTTGTATTGAATATAAAATCTTCTGCAAGCTCATAAACGGATTGCATATCTGCTTCATTCAGGTATGGATTATACAATGCAATTTCACATTGCTGAACAACCAATGAAAATTGAGAAACAACATCATTATCCACACCTTTAAGTTTCATATGCTGCTCCAGCTCTTTTATATTGAGATTATAAGAAAGATTATATTTCTCAGAAACGTAATTTCTTAATGCCCTGTTCAATTCACTATAAAAGCCGCGTGAGTTTTGTTGAACAAGCATAAGTTTTGAATTAAATAACGGGCTCTGCGATATTGAAGATGATTGTTTGTTATTCGCCGGCATTTCATCTTTGACCGGGATATCAGTTTTTTTACCGGGTGCAGGAGTATTATCACTGCCGGATGCTCTTATATAACGGTAAAGCACATACGCAAATAAAAATAATAAGCCCCCGGCAATAGATAAAATCCACGGACGGGATAAAGGCGAAACTGTTTCCTGGTTATTATTCGGCATCGTGTTAAGAAAAGCACTGCCCTGCTGCAAAGGTGCTGTTGCTATAATTTTTATTGCATCAGTGTTAATTGTTTTATATTGATTTGCTACCGGGTCAAAAAAAGAAAATTCTACAGGATCAAGTACTACTTCACCTGTTTGTTTGGGGGTAAAAGTAAATTCGTAAGCTTTGTAGCCGCGCATCGGCACAACATTTTTCAAAAAATCTTCCTTAATGTTAGGCTCATATGCATCAATGCTTTTGGCCCAATGTATAACAGGCGTATTCATCACTCCAAAATTCCCTTCTCCTTTAATAATCACCTTAAACACGGCAGCATCATTTAAAGGGATTTGATTTTTACTCACCGTAGACTGAATACTGAATGATCCAACTGCCCCGTTAAAAGTGCCGGGTTTTCCTTCTGGCAAAGGTTTAACCGTTATAGCAATAGGATTGCTTCTTATGCTTACCTGCTCTGTTGCTATACCGCTGTTTTTTATATCATCCATTTCAAAAGCCCGGAGAAGCGCACTCAGGTTGTTGCCATTATTTTTTATTGCATCATCAGCCTTTAAAAATGTAATGGAGTTTTCCACTTCAGCAGCATCCAATTCCAGGGACCCGGACTGAAGCGGAAAAAGCTGTACTTTACGAATAAGGTAAACATTAAAATCTTTACCATTCAATTTTTCAATAGTTGAAGGTGCCACCGTTGGATCAAGCATGTCATACACACTAAATCCATTGAAAGAGGGCCTTCTTACTACTTTTGATTCTGACCGCAAACGCGTATACAATTTATACGTAGCAACAACAGCCTCTCCTTCATAACATAAAGTTTTATCAACATCAACTTTTATAAAAAGATTCTTCCTGATCTTATCCTGTATATTTTCATTCCGTCTTAAAATATAATCACTGTATAATTCGTGGCGGCCATCATCTCCTTCTTCTTCAATAAAATCATATCGCGATTTTCCCGGTATTTTCTTTACTAATATATTCAGCGTATTAAATACCAATCGCTTTCCATTTACTTTGGCAGACGCACCACTAAAGCAATATTTACCCGGAGCGGCAGGTTGTACAACATACACAAAAGATAACGCATTGCTTTTAACACCGTTGATAACAGACGAGCTATTAATATGAGTTGGCCCCTGCACAATTTTACAACCAGTAAATGAAGGAGGAATAAACTGCTGAACATCATCCGCGTTTTCAACGCTAAAATGCAGTGTTAATAAGTCATTGGGAGTAAGTATCTGCTTATTCGCCGAGGCAATAACTTTCACCTGTGCTGAAACATATAATGTCCAGTGGCAGCAGATCAGAGAAAATAGAAAAAGCTTACGTAAATATTTTCCTATAGATTTCATTTTATCGTTGCGGCAAAATCAATAACACTTTACAATAAGTACCTGATCAAATATAAGATTTGCCTTTAAGTAAGGAAAATAAAAAAGCGGTAAAATTGCGTTAAAACAACTGTATTTAACGAGTATAAGCATTATCCTGTTTAAAACTGATCTTGCAGGCAACAAAATAACCAAGCGGTTTAAGTATCTTGCCTTATTATTGCACGATCATTAATTATTATTTATGCTATTGCTTGGAATAGATGTTGGCACGTCTTCGGTTAAAGTATCAGTTATTGATGCAGCAACTACAAAAATTATCGCTTCTGCCCAATTTCCTGAAACTGAAGCTACCATAATATCAAAACAAACAGGTTGGGCAGAACAGGATCCGGAAACCTGGTGGTTGTATACAAAACAAGCTATCCAAAAAATAAATAATTCAGGTATATACAATCCTGATGATATTGTTTCTATAGGTATTGCGTATCAAATGCATGGACTTGTTGTTGTTGATAAAAATAAGCAATCGCTCCGCCCTTCCATTATTTGGTGCGACAGCAGGGCTGTAGAAATTGGAAATGCCGCATTTAATAAGCTCGGAGCAGATTATTGTCTTGGTTCTCTCCTCAATTCTCCTGGTAATTTTACAGCATCCAAGCTATCATGGGTAAAACAAAATGAACCTGAAGTGTATGAAAAGATAGATAAGATAATGCTGCCCGGAGATTTTATTGCTTTGAAGCTCACAGGTGAAATATCTACTTCTCCCTCGGCCTTATCAGAAGGTATTTTCTGGGATTTTACACGCGATGATATTGCTGATAAAATAATATCATACTATGACTTTGATAAATCATTGATCCCTGTAGTGCAACCTGTTTTTTCAGTACACGGAAAAATAACAAAGGATATTGCTGAACAACTTAAATTAAAACCCGGCACTCCTGTAGCTTATAAAGCCGGAGATCAGCCTAACAATGCGCTTTCTTTGAATGTAATGAAACCCGGGGAAATAGCAGCAACAGCAGGAACTTCCGGCGTTATTTATGCAGTTAGTAATAAACTTACTTACGATCAGCAATCCCGGGTAAACAGTTTTGCTCATGTTAATTATGACAGCGTGGCAAAAAGTATTGGAGTATTATTATGCATTAATGGAACGGGTATTATGAATAGATGGGTGAAAGACAATGCAGGCAAAGGTTTAAGTTATGATGATATTAATCAACAAGCGCAGGCTATTGCATTAGGCAGCGATGGTTTAACTATTCTTCCATTTGGTAATGGCGCTGAACGCATGCTTGAAAATAAAATGCCAGGAGCCCAGATAAGTAATTTACAACTTACATTACACAGTGCTGCGCATTTATTCAGAGCAGTACAGGAAGGTATTGCCTGCGCCTTTAAATACGGGTTAGATATTTTAAGACAAAATGGTATACACCCCACGGTTATACGTGCAGGTAAAGCAAATATGTTTCTTAGCAAATTGTTTACAGAACTTTTTGTAAACATTACAGGTGTGCCAGTAGAGCTATACGAAAATGACGGAGCTGCCGGAGCTGCTATCGGTGCTGGTATAGGAGCAGGTGTTTACAAAACAGCACAGGAGGCCTTTGCATCTTATAAGCCGGTTAGCACTACCGAACCGGGCGGAAACGCTACTGCTTACAGTGAAATATATCAAAGATGGAAGGTTTATCTTGAAAAGAGTTTGGATTAATGAGGTTTTATAAAAAAAAATATATTCATTTTTTCATTGTATTCATTTTTTTGTCAAATACAATGCATGCCCAGGAAATCCAGGGAAGAGTATATGATATTTCGCAAAAATATCCACTACCTTTTGTTTCGGTGCTTACCAGTTCCGGATTTGGAACTCAAACCGATTCAACAGGATTTTACAGCATACGGGTAAGCAAAAACGATTCTATATGGTTTTCTTATCTTGAAAAAGTTACCCCTAAATACCCTGTAAATACTATTACCAACCCTGCAGCTTTTGATATTTCAATACAGCTATCTGCCATTGAATTGCCCAACGTAACAGTAAAAAAACCCAGCTATCGTTTCGATTCTCTGCAAAACAGGAAAGAATATGAAAAAATTTTCAACTACCAGAAGCCAGGCTTACGCACTACTTCTCTTTCGCCAGGCAGTATGGGTGCCGGGGTTGGGCTTGACCTTGACGAATTGATTAATGTATTTCGCTTTCGAAGAAACAGGAATATGCGGTTTATACAAAACTGGCTTATTGAAGAAGAACAACAGAAATATATCGATTACCGCTTTAATAAACCTTTTATAAAAAAGTTAACGGAGTTAGATGGAGAACAACTCACCGATTTTATGAAATTTTACCGGCCACTGTATGAATTTGTAGCAACTGTTAATGATGCGGAATTAGGTTTGTATATACTGGAATGCTACAAACAATATAAAGAATACAATCAATTCAATAAAGGGAAATGGAAATTTCCGGAAAAATAACAATGATTTTTTGCCAGTAAAAATTCGTTTTGCCATCACTTCTCCGCCACATAAAAAAGATCAAAGCACATATCACCCGCCTCTTTTATAAAATAATCTTCATGCGTAATACCTGTGGTGAGATTTTCATTTTGTTTTAATAATTTCTTCCTGTTCATCCTGTTTAAAATATCGTAAGGAATTTGAAGCAGTTGACGCGGTAACCTGTATTGAAGATTAAAAATATCGAAACGGGTAATTTTTCTTACAGCCGCTTTATTCTTTTCATAATAATCCATAATGGCATTATTACCGAATACGCCAAGCGCTTTTACATTGCTGAAATGGCGACCCAATAACTGTTTCAGTTCTTCAACAGTATACTCACGAACATGCCAGGGATTTCTTGTAATAGACATTTTCTTATTCGGTGTAGTTACTATAAGCTTACCGCCTTTTTTCAAAACTCTTTTTATCTCTTTCAAAAATTCATTGTCGTTTGCAATATGTTCTATTACCTGGAAGGTTATCACAAAATCAAAAGTATCTGAATGAATATCTGTTAATGGCGGAATATTCATTCGTATAAACTGAATATTGTTATTCTTAAATGCATCGGAATGAATAATATCCGTTTCAAACTTATCGATTGTCACAAATTCTTCTGTATGCGGCGCTATTATCTCAACACCATAGCCACTGCCAGTGCCAATTTCCAATACTTTACCTGATACCAGTTTCGCTGCTTCAAGGTACGCAAGCAATGAACGCTGGTACACATAATTATCCGAATGATCTTTTTGAGATACTCTTTCTGCTGTTTGTAATATTTTCATACTTACCTGGAATAACAAATATGCCTGTAATATGCAGCGTATTTGAGCTGCGAAGATAATAAGCTTTGAACTCAGGAGCAACCCTGTTACTGCCGTTGTTTATTAAAATAATTGTCTGCTATAATTGAAACAGGCAACCCGATTGCGATCATGAGTATAATACTACCGGTTAAAAAATTATGCAAAAGAAGCGCCGGTGGCCTGTTAAATGTAACAGGAAGCACTATAATATTCATAACCAGCCAAACGAATAGCCCGTAAAACAGCCCGCTTACTATTTTATTTTTTTGCAAAAGCTTAATCTTAGGATAGAGAAAGAAATAAATAATAACCCAGCAAAGGGCAATACAATAATGTAAGGCGAGCCCTGTCAATGCTGAGCCTGCTCCCCCTTCAAAAGCTGATTTTCCTGCAATTCCACTGGCAATACCCTGAAATATTTTAAGTGGGGATGCCTGATCTAACACAAAACTATATACTATTACTGCAGCCGCTGCATCGGCAGTACCGGCAATAATCCAGGCAAATAATATAGGCTTAAAAGGCACTTTCATATAATAGATTTGATCTGGTAATCAGGCACAGACATATTTTTAAATACGAAAAATTGAAGTGCACCCCTTAAAGTTATAAACTTAATCTTATAATCCTCCTGTTGGGGTGCATCCCAAATTTTTGCTTCATATGTAGTTTGCCCTCATGCTGTTTAACGTATAGACCCCTCGTGCCTCGGGGTGACCAAAGCGGCAAGACGTTGTTTGGCGTTAGGATAAATGTTCAATAATAATACATAGTTCAGCATTGCACCGCGGTCTGTCACCCCGAGGCACGAGGGGTTTGCCTGGTTCCCGATTACAAATGAGCAAAGATTACCGCAACCTGCAACTTTACTCTTAATCCTAAACGAGCGAAAATTTGGGATACGTCCTTCTGTTGTAACTTTACCGGGTGAAACAAAAAGATCATATAATTCTCTTTGATGGTGTATGCAATCTTTGTAATAGCAGCATACAGTTTGTTCTTAAAAAAGATAAGAAGAAACAATTTTATTTTACATCATTGCAAAGTAATGCAGGGCAACAACTGCTTAAGCAATATCAATTATCTCCAAATAAATTTGATTCTTTCGTTTTAATTGAAAATAACAAAGCGTATACAAGAAGTACGGCAGCTTTACGTGTAGTAAAAAAACTGAGCGGATTATGGCCGCTGCTGTATATATTCATCATAATACCTCCTTTTATACGAAATACAGTATATGACTGGGTAGCGCGAAACAGGTATAAATGGTTTGGCAAATCTGAAAGCTGTATGCTTCCAACACCTGAATTAAATGCAAGGTTCGTGCATTAATTGTTCTTTACTTTTCCGAGTATTTTCTGATAGCGTTTTTCATTTAAGCTGCGCGATATTATAGCAATGATGAAGCCCAAAACTATACCTGCGCCTATTATAAACGCTATTTTATAATTATCCTGCGCAATAGGAATAATGCTGATGCCGCCCATAAAAATAATAAGAAAGAAAGAGGACAGGCAAACTATAAAACCCCATGCCAGGGTATAAACAAAATAATATTTAACAACAGATCCCTTGCGTTGTTCTTTCCAGAAGTCAACAAATCTTAAATCATCTTTTGTAACAGGCTTGCTCAACTTTTATCTTTTTGAAATATCAGGGAAAATTGGTTGAAATATTTACAGGTATTTTTTTTATTCACTCATCATTTCTCTCACCGCTTTAATAATATCTTCTGCGTTGGGTTTGGTAAAATAATCGCCATCAGAACCATAAGCAGGGCGACTTGCCTGTGCAGTGATTGTTCTGGGAGCCACATCAAGCCAGCGATAACCACCTTGTTCTTCCATCACTTTATTAAACATATATGCGGCAGTGCCACCGGGCATATCTTCATCAGCAAAAATTATGCGGTTGGTTTTCTTTAATGATTCAATAATGCTATGATTAACATCAAAAGGAAGAAGTGTTTGAACATCTATAATCTCACAATGAATATTCATTTCTTCAAGCACAGCAGCAGCTTCCTGCGCAATACGCAATGTGGCGCCATATGATACGATGGTAATATCATCGCCTTCTTTTATTATTTCAGGCATTCCAAGTGCAACACGAAATTCTAGCAAATTAGAAGGCAATTTTTCTTTAAGCCTGTATGCATTCAAACATTCCACCATCACAGCAGGGTCGTTCACTTCCAGCAAAGTATTATACATACCTGCTGCCTGCACCATATTTCTTGGCACACATATATGAAAGCCCCTCAACGCATTTATTAATACTGCCATTGGTGAACCGCTATGCCAGATACCTTCAAGCCTGTGCCCGCGTGTACGGATAATTAACGGGCAGCCCTGCCTGCCTTTAGTACGATAATGTAAACAGGCAACATCATCGCTAAGCGGCTCCAATCCATACAACATATAATCCACATACTGAATTTCTGCTATAGGGCGCAAGCCGCGCATTGCTAATCCTATCGCCTGGCCCACAATAGTGAGTTCTCTTATACCTGTATCAAAAATTCTTTGAGCGCCATGCTTTTGCTGTAAGCCTGCAAAGCCCTGGTTCACATCTCCGATGGAACCCAGGTCTTCACCAAAAGCCAATACCCTGGGGTTGTATTTGAATAATTCATCAAAATATTTATTCAATACCAGGTAACCGTTTATTGATGCTGCATTATCATCATATACTGCAGGTACAGGCTTAACATTAGCAAAATTTTTAGTACCCTCATTATATAAATGCGACCTGTATAAATGGCTTTGTTCAGCGTATAATTCGTCGTAGCATTTTTTTACTTCTTCCGAAGTACTGAAATTAACCCCGGTTGCCAGCGCTCTGAAAATGTCTTTACGCAACGGCTCACGGTTTTGCTGTAAAACCTTTATGGCTTTTTGTATACGTGGTAACTGCGTTGTTTCATTTTCTTTAACAGACTCCAAAACGGAAACTGTTTGCTTTACCATCTCCCTCAGCGGGGTTATATATTTATTCCAGGCAATTTCACGACTTTGTTTTACCAATGCCTTCGCTCCTATTTCTATAGCGTTCAATTCTTCTTCATCAGCCAGGGCATTTGCTAAAATCCATTCCCGCATCTTTTTAT
>JADLCD010000103.1 GCA_020847395.1 Chitinophagaceae bacterium | reverse complement strand
TTACCCAAAGAGATGGAGGAACTGCATCAATATGGTATTACAAAAATATACAGCCCTGATGATGGCAGGAAAATGGGGCTTGAAGGAATGATTGAAGATGTGATAGCGCTATGCAAAAATGAGCATATACCCAATAGAAAAATTCACAAAAAAAGCAATGGAAAATACCCGCTTGGCGAAGCACACGATATACAACATTTAGCCCGCGCCATTACAACTGCGGAAGCTAAACAACATACAGCAGGCGATGCTTCCATCACTACAAATCATACACCTGTTGTTATAGGTATAACGGGTACTGGTGGCGCAGGTAAATCATCCGTTACTGATGAAATTGTGCGCCGTTATCTTGCTGCATGTACAGATAAAACGATTGCTGTTATTTCTGTTGACCCAAGTAAGAAAAAAACAGGCGGCGCCTTGCTTGGAGACAGGATACGGATGAATGCCATCTCGCATCCCCGTGCATATATGCGCTCACTCGCAACCCGTGAAGACAATGCCGCATTAAGCAGTGTATCAAACCAGGCTATTGCGCTTTGTAAGGCAGAAGGGTATGATTGTATTGTTCTTGAAAGTGCCGGCGTTGGGCAAAGCGATGTAAGTATTGTTGATCATTGCGACATCAGTATATACGTGATGACGCCGGAATACGGTGCAGCATCTCAACTGGAAAAAATAAACATGCTGGATTATGCTGATATTATTGTTATAAATAAGTTTGATAAACCCGGTGCTGAAGACGCTTTAATTGATGTAAGAAAGCAATACAAAAGAAATCATCAACTGTTTACAGTAAAAGATGATTCGTTGCCTGTGTTGGGTGTATGTGCCAGCAGGTTTAATGATGATGGGATAAATCGCTTATTTAATTTACTCACTGAAAAGATAAAGGAAAAGTTACACATAGAATGGGCTCCAAAAATTGCGCAGGCTGGTAATAAAGAGGCTATTAAAAAAAGTAGTATTATTCCCGATAAAAGAATCCGGTACCTGGGTGAAATAAGCGAAACCATTCGCAATTATAATAATTGGGTAAATGATCAAAGCGCTATTGCCACCCAATTGTATCAATTAAAGGGTAGTATAGACATCTTACATAAAACACCTGAAAAATGAAAAACACCGTAAAACAATACCGACAATGGTTGCTAGAACTAAAACAAAATATTAGTCAATCTAAACTGCAAACCACCTTACAGGTAAATCAAAATATGCTTGTTTTATATTGGTATATCGGCAAGCAAATCATACAAAAAATTGATAATGAAAAATGGGGAGCAAAAACAATTTCACAACTATCTGTTGACTTGCAAAAAGGGTTTACAGATTTACAGGGTTTCTCCGTAAGAAATCTTTTGTATATGAAACAATTTGCAGAGGCTTATCCTGATTTTCTAATTACGCAGCAGCTTGCTGCGCAATTAAAACAAAGCAGGAAAAAAACAGGCCAGCAGCAAATAAATAAACCAAAAACAAGAAAAAATTATAACGCCGATTCTACTATAAATGCGGAAAACGCAATTACGCAGCAAGCTGCTGCGCAATTTAACAACATGCAATGGTTTTTCTCAAACCATCGACTGGCCAGCATTCCATGGGGGCATCATATATATTTGTTAGATAAAATTACAGATGGAAATGAACGAAATTGGTATATACATAAAACCATTGAAAACAATTGGAGCAGAGCGGTTTTACGATACCAGGTAGATACAGATTTATATGAACGGCAGGTGAAAGCAAAAAAGATGTCAAACTTCCATCTTACCTTACCTAAAGCACAAGGAGATTTAGCTAATCAAATTTTGGAAGATCCATACAAGTTTGGATTTATTCAATTGGGAGAAGATATTACCGAGTTTGAACTGGAGCAACAAATTATTCGCCACATAGAAGAATTTCTTATTGAGTTAGGTGCAGGCTTTGCTTTTGTGGGCAGGCAGGTTGCACTCAAAGTTGGAAGAAGAAACAGGAAGATTGATTTATTATTTTATCATCTCCTGCTTAGGAGTTTTATTGTAATTGATTTAAAGATGGATGAGTTTGAATGGGAAGATACCGGGCAAATGAATGGATACCTGAACGTAATCAATAAAAACTTCAGACAGTCTACAGATAATCCGACAATAGGTATTATACTTTGTGGCGCAAAAGATAATATTGATGTTGATTATGCTTTGCAAAACATCAATCATCCCATAGGCGTAAGCGAATATCAATATATAAAATCACTTCCTGCCCTATTGAAAGAAAAATTGCCAACAGCAAAGCAATTAAAGGATGAAGTAAAGAAGATAGTAAACAGGCGGACTAAACAATAAACTATGTGCAAGTGAATACAGCCATTTTACAACATACCTATCAGGCGCTCCAACAAAAGCTACACCCTGACGTTGTTCGTTTGCTGGAAGAATGGAAAACATTGCAGGAAAAATATACCGCAGAGTTTTTTGAATATAAGGTACGCAACAAAACAGTGAGACAGAAACTCAGCAGCAATTCATTAAGTGGTACCGAAATTCCTAAAATACTATTGCCACAATATAAAGACTGGGGTGATATTGTAAAATGGCAATTACAGGAAAATGTACCAGGTTCTTTTCCATATACCGCCGGTGTTTTTGAAATGAAGCGGCAGCATGAAGACCCAACAAGAATGTTTGCTGGAGAAGGCGGCCCGGAAAGAACCAATAAAAGATTTCATTATGTGTCTATTGATCAGCCCGCCAAAAGATTATCAACCGCATTTGACAGCGTAACCTTATACGGTGAAAATCCTGACCGGCGACCTGATATATATGGTAAGATTGGCAACGCCGGCGTTAGTATTGCCAGTATTGATGATGCTAAGAAACTATACAGTGGTTTTGATTTATGTGATCCTTCTACTTCAGTAAGTATGACCATTAATGGCCCCGCGCCCGTCATCCTCGCTTTCTTTTTAAATGCTGCCATTGATCAGCAATGTGAAAAGTGGATAAACGAACATGATAAAACATTATGGAAGAAAGTGGATGAACTAAAAGCAAAAAAAATTGCACATATTCCCACGCCACAATATAATGGTACGCTACCGCCAGGCAACAATGGTTTAGGGCTTTCATTATTAGGATTGAGCGGAGATGAAATTTTACCGGCTGATATATACACAACAATTAAAGCCGATGTATTACAGCAGGTGCGCGGAACAGTTCAGGCAGATATTTTAAAAGAAGACCAGGCGCAAAATACCTGCATTTTTTCAACAGAGTTTGCATTGAAATTAATGGGGGATGTGCAGGAATACTTTATCGAAAACAAGGTTCGGAATTTTTATAGTGTAAGCATCAGTGGTTATCATATTGCTGAAGCGGGCGCCAACCCAATAACACAGCTCGCGTTTACCTTAGCTAATGGGTTTACCTATGTAGAATATTATTTAAGTCGTGGTATGCATATTGATGATTTTGCACCAAATTTTTCTTTTTTCTTCAGCAACGGAACAGACCCCGAATATGCAGTGATTGGCAGGGTAGCAAGAAGAATATGGGCAAAAGCCATTAAACATAAATACAAGGGCAATGAAAGATCACAAAAACTCAAATACCATATTCAAACCAGTGGCCGCAGCCTGCATGCACAGGAAATAGATTTTAACGATATCAGAACAACATTGCAGGCATTATATGCCATATACGATAATTGCAATTCTCTTCACACCAATGCATACGATGAAGCCATTACCACACCTACTGAAGAAAGCGTGAGACGTGCAATGGCAATACAGCTAATCATCAATCGTGAATTAGGCACAGTCAAAACCGAAAATTTTATACAGGGAAGTTTTGCGATAGAAGAATTAACCAATTTAGTAGAAGAAGCTGTATTGATGGAGTTTGACCGGCTGAATGACAGGGGAGGCGTTTTAGGCGCAATGGAAAGAATGTATCAGCGTAATAAAATACAGGAAGAGAGTTTACATTATGAAAGCCTTAAACACAGCGGCGAATTGCCGATAGTAGGCGTAAATACATTTTTAGCGAAAGGCGGAAGTCCTACAATTATTCCCGGAGAAGTGATAAGAAGTTCAACAGAAGAAAAAGAACAGCAGGTAAACAATATAACAGCCTTCCATAAACGAAATAAAGCGGTAGCTGAATATAAGCTGAACGCGCTTAAAGCAGTTGCCGCCAATAATGGTAATATATTTATGGAATTGATGGAAACTGTTAAGTGTTGCAGCCTGGGTGAAATAACCCATGCCTTATATGAAGCCGGCGGACAGTATAGAAGAAATATGTAACAACCCTTAATATGGAAACATACGGTAAAATATTATTAATAGCCATGCCCATTTTTTTGGTGCTTGTATTATTTGAAAAATGGTGGGGCTGGAAAAAAGGGGAAGATACTGTTCGCAATATGGACATGATCAGTAGCCTAAGCAGTGGCGTTACCAATGTTACAAAAGATGTATTGGGATTGAGCCTTGCCATTATTTCTTACGGATGGCTGGTAAAACATGTAGCTATCATACACGTTAAGCTGGTGTGGCTCACTTATGTTATTGCTTTTATGGCACTCGATTTTTCCGGATATTGGATTCACCGCATACAGCATGAATATAATTTTTTCTGGAATAGCCATATTATACACCACAGCAGCGAAGAGTTTAACCTTGCCTGTGCATTAAGACAAAGTATATCAGGCTTTGTAAAAATATTTGCTTTTTTTCTTTTACCGGCTGCTTTACTTGGCGTTCCGGAAAAAGTAATTGCCATAGTAGCGCCGTTGCATTTGTTTGCGCAATTCTGGTATCACACGCAGCACATTAATAAAATGGGATTTTTGGAAAAAATAATTGTTACACCATCACATCACCGCGTACATCATGCTATTAATAAAGAATATCTTGATAAAAACTATAGCCAGATTTTTATTTGGTGGGATAAGTGGTTTGGCACTTACCAGGAAGAGCGAAAGGATATTACACCTGTATATGGTATTACCCGGCCCGCACAAACCTGGAACCCGATAAAAATTAACTTCCAGCATATGTGGCTATTGATTAAAGATGCATGGCGCACAAAAACCTGGAAAGATAAATTCAGGATATGGCTGATGCCTACCGGCTGGCGGCCAAAAGATGTGGAAGAAAAATACCCGGTATATAAAATTAATGATGTGTACCATTTCGAAAAATACAATCCCGTTAATTCAAAAGCATTAATGTTTTGGAACTGGGTACAGCTATTCGCTTTACTTCTTTTTATTGCATACCTATTTGCTAATATTTCGGACATCGGCAGTCCGGGTATATTTCTGTATGGCCTTTTTGTTTTTTTGCATGTATATGCATTTACTGACCTGGCAGACAGAAATGTTTCTGCTATTGTTTGGGAACTCATAAAAGATATATATGCCATCTACATTATTTACCAACAGCAGGATTGGTTTGGCGCAGGTAAATTTTTTCCGAATATTACAGCAGTATTGGTTGTTTATTTTATTGTATCGGCGATTGTTACGGCGTGGTTTGTGGTTAAACATAAAAAGGAAGATGCGATGATAAAAACCGTCGTGTTTAATGCTGAGTAGCATTACTGCAAGTACAAGGGTGTGATCCCTCTTTGCTCCACTCATCGGGACAGGCTTCACAGGCGATAATAATAGCAATGCAGCCGGCTACATAAGATTTCTTATCAGGAAAGCCTTTGCCTATCTTTGCATTTATGCAAGCGGTAAAAAAGCAAAATATTCGTTATTTAAGTTTGGAGGAACTGCAGGAATATTTTGAAAAAGCAGGAGATAAGAAGTTCAGAGCCAAACAGGTATATGAATGGATCTGGCAAAAACATGCGCATAGCCTTCATGCTATGACCAACCTGAGCAAAGAACTCCGGCATAAGCTATCCGAAAACTTTGACCTGCCCGCGCTTTCCCTCGATGCTTCACAATATTCAGCAGATGGTACGGTGAAAAGCCGCTTCAGAACAATTGACGGTCACCTGGTGGAAGGTGTGTTGATACCAACAGAATCACGTCAAACGGCTTGTGTTTCCTCGCAGATAGGTTGCAGCCTGAGTTGTAAATTTTGCGCAACAGGCTATATGGATAGAAAGCGTAACCTTAATTATGATGAGATATATGATGAGGTAGTATTCATCAATCAGCAGGCTGAGAATATATACCAGAAAAAATTAAGCAATATTGTTTTTATGGGTATGGGCGAACCGTTGCTCAATTATAAAAATGTATTGAAAGCGATAGAGCGCATATCATCGCCTGATGGATTAGGAATGAGCCCGAGAAGGATAACAGTATCCACTGCCGGTGTGGCAAAAATGATAAGGCAATTGGGTGACGACCAGGTGAAGTTTAAGCTTGCTTTATCATTGCATGCTGCCAACGATAAAAAACGACATGAGATTATGCCTATCAACGATACCAATAATATTAAATCGTTGATTGAAGCACTTAATTATTTTTATAAGCAAACCAGCAACGAAATAACTTTTGAATATATTCTCTTTAAAGATTTCAACGATTCGTTACAGGATGCTGATGAACTGGTAAAAATTTACAGGCAGGTTCCCGCTGATTTGGTAAATATTATAGAATACAACCCGATAGACCTTGCCGCATTTTCAAAGCCGGAAGAAGCTGTTACGGAAAATTTTATGCAGTATCTGGAGAGAAATAAAGTGAACGCAAGATTAAGAAAAAGCAGGGGTAAGGACATTGATGCAGCATGCGGGCAGTTGGCGAATAAGGACAATTTTCAATAAACCTTTCACATAAATACTACTGTTGTAAAACAGCAAATTCATCATGAGCAAAAAATCATTCGAAAAATTCATTAACAAAGCTGAAAGCGGCGCTAAGAAAAAAGAACGCATACGCCAGGAAAAAAAACAGGTAAGGGCTGAGAAGAACGCTTATTTTGAGGAGCAGAAAAGATTGGCGAGAGAGAGAAGAAATGGATCGGGCAATCAGCCATCAGCGGTCAGCGGTCAGCGGTCAGCAAAAGGTAAAAAGCAACCAGGAGCCAACGATCAACGACCAGAAAACAGAAAACAGCAATTAGCAATAAAGCAGTCAACAGTTAATGAGAAAAGGCTGTCTTTTAAAAATCAAAGATCAACAACTGAGGCAGTCCCCAAATCTCAAATCTCAAATCTCAAATCAGAAATCTCAAATGCTGAAATGCCATTGAACAAATTCATTGCATGGAGTGGAGTTTGTGCAAGAAGAGAAGCGGCAGATTTAGTAAAGGCAGGTAAAGTAACTGTGAATGGAAAATTGGTTACAGAGCCGCCGTTCAGGGTTAGTCAGGCTGATATCATTAAGGTAAATGGAAAGAAAATTTCGTTGCAAAAAAACCTGGTATATATCCTGCTAAATAAGCCTAAAGATTATATCACCACCACAGATGATCCTGAAGGAAGAAAAACTGTAATGGATTTGGTGAAAGGCGCTACAACAGAAAGAGTTTTTCCCGTGGGTCGATTAGACAGGAATACCACCGGTGTATTATTGCTAACGAATGATGGCGAAGTTGCGCAACGTTTAACGCATCCAAAATATGAGGTGAAAAAGATTTATGAAGTTCGGTTAGACAAGCCTGTTACCAAGCAGCAATTAGATACTATAGCCGGCGGCATAACACTGGAAGATGGATTTATTCAGCCTGATAGTGTTGCATACGCTGATGCAAAAGATAAAAGTGTTATCGGCATTGAAATACATAGTGGTAAAAACAGGATTGTGCGACGCATTTTTGAACATCTTGGATTTGATGTAAGAAATCTTGATCGTGTTATGTATGGCATCTTTACTAAAAAGAATGTAGACCGCGGCAAATGGCGGTTTCTCTCTGAAAAAGAAATAAGACTACTTAAACATTTGAACACTTCATTTTCCAACAAGAAATCTCAGCACCAGTGATTGCGAATAAATTAAAGCCCGAAATAATTTTTGAAAATGAGCATTTTGTTGCTGTCAATAAACCCTCAGGGTTGCTGTCAATACCTGACAGGGAAGGGAAAGAAATTTCTTTAAAAACAATTTTAAAAGAAAAATACGGAGATATATTCACGGTTCACCGTCTTGATAAAGATACCAGCGGCATTATTGTTTTTGCAAAAAATGAGCAAACCCATAAATATCTCTCCGGGCTATTTGAAAATCGTGAAACAAAAAAATACTATATAGGATTAGTGCATGGTATTCCTTCTAATGCTACAGGCTCAATAGACGCCGGTATAATGGAGCACCCCGGTAAAAAAGGTGTAATGGTTACCAATAAAAAAGGTAAACCTGCGCTTACAGATTATGAAGTAATTGAAAGCTTCGGTAATTATTCCTTAATGCAATTTCGCATACATACCGGCAGAACACACCAGATACGTGTGCACATGAAGCATATCGGTCATCCTATAGTATGCGATGCAGTTTACGGAACCGCAGAACCTGTGTTGCTTTCTTCTATTAAAAAGAAATTCAATCTCTCTAAATACGAGGAAGAAGAAAGACCGCTGTTTAACAGACTGGCTTTGCATGCCGAAAAACTGGAGTTTGCAGACGAACAAAAAAAATTATATACCCTCGAAACGCCGCTACCCAAAGATATGAGGGCATTGCTGCAACAGTTAAGGAAGTGGAAGAGATAAAAACAGGATTTTAATGCAACTACAGAAAAACTGGAAAACCGGTTAAGCCAAATCGGCATCCAATGCAATTCAGCAGGCAATTTGTATCAATAACAAGGGCTAATCTTTCTACATAGCTGCCCAATGGCTTTTGTGTTCAGCCCTTCTGATTATTATTCCCCTTATTCCCTTTGTCATTCCTGAACCCCGCTTTACCATTATTTCCTCCGCTATTACGCGGGTTATTATTTTTAGGTCCGCGTTGCTGTTGTTGCGAAGGAAGGTTTAGATTCTTTTGTTGTTCGCGTGGTTCCCTTTGTTCTTTGTTATTATTGTTTTTGAACTTTTTCTTCCTATCGTTTTTTTCAAGCGTGCGCAAACTTATCTGCCCTACCACATCTACAAATTCAGGTTCAATTTCTTTGGGTTTACCTGAGCTCACTTCTTCGGTTTCGAGTGTTTCCGGACGAATGCCTTTTGCATTCATGCTTTTTATTTTCCGAACAGTATCTATTGATAATGGATATTGTTTACTGCTTTCCGGAAGCGTATACCACATCAGGTTGCGGAAAATATCTTTTTTAATAAGGAGCGCATTACCTTTTGCTGTTTCAAGTATGTCTGCATTTTCAGGGAAACCCTGCAATGCATCAAGGTAAGTATCCAACTCATAGTTGAGGCAACATTTCAACCTTCCGCATTGTCCGCTTAATTTGGTTTGATTAATGCTGAGGTTTTGGTAGCGTGCTGCAATAGTGGTTACACTTTTAAAACTGGTTAACCAGGTACTGCAACATAATTCACGTCCACAGCTTCCGATACCGCCAACTTTAGCTGCTTCCTGGCGGGAGCCAATCTGCTTCATTTCAACCTTTACTTTAAAGTCGGAGGCATAGGCTTTAATCAGTTCGCGAAAGTCAACACGCCCATCGGCAGTATAAAAAAATGTTGCTTTACGTCCATCAGCCTGAAATTCTACTTCACATAATTTCATCTCAAGCTTAAGCTGCCTTGCTATGGAGCGTGCCCGCATAAGCGCCTTTGGCTCCCGTTCTTTATTCTGGCGCAATTGTTCCAGATCGCGGTCTCCTGCCCGGCGAAGCACTTTTTTTATATCAGGATTATTTTCTTCAACACCCTTTTTCTTTAATTGTAATCTTACCAGTTCACCGGTTAGGCTTACTTCACCAACATCAAAACCGCTTACACCTTCCAGTGTAACCATGTCGCCCTTTTCAAAAAGATGCACAGTACTGTTGCGGTAAAATTCCTTCCTGCTTCCTTTATTAAAAGAAACTTCAACAATGCGACACATGATTTCTGCATCAGAAATCGGCAAATTGGTCAGCCAATCGTGTACATTCATTCGGTTACATCCACCGGTGCTGCACCCTCCATTACTTTTACAACCATTAGGTTTTCCGCCGGTATTTGTACCACAGCTACTACAACCCATATATGAGTATTCGTTAAATAGTTAATAAACACCTGAGTGGAAACTATACAATTGTTACAGATAGCGGCAAGGCACACAATTATCCTGCTGAAGAATATCCGACTGATGGCGGACAGTATATCTAAAAAGCCGTTGGGCAAAAATGGTAACGGCTGAAATTCAGAATAACCTATATTGAATTAAACTAAACTTGCTGTTCGTTGCTCACAAAATTCAACTCACAAAAACCTGTAACAATATATATTAGAATCCTTTTCAGGACAATAGTGTTCAAAAATAACGAAATATTGCCAATATTAATTTGTCAGGCCAAAACTTCCTTTAAAATCGGCAGCGAACGCAGGGTTCCGAAGTCGTTAACGTGAAGGGTGTAAAATTGTATTACTGCATCCAGCACCTGTCGCCGTATAGTATTATTTAATATGATATCAGGCAATTCATGAGGCTGCATTGCTTTCAGAAATTGGGAAATGGCAAAAGCTGCTTCGCCATCGGTATAATAATAATGAGTGGGAATTTCCTGTACAAACCGGCCTTCCTGTAAATCAAGAACAGGGTTTTGGGCGGAATAATTATCCTGGATTCTTGAACCCAGGAAAGCGCTTAAATGTAATGCGAAAAAGCCGGGATAGTTAGCGATAATTTTGGCATCGGCGCCATCAAGTTGAATATACGCATCTTCAATAAACTCGTACAATTCAGGATTGTTTTCGGGTTGCTTTAATACCTTCTGCAATAGCTCCGTTATAAACATTGCCACCGCGTTTTTGTATACATTAAAGAAGATTTGCTGGTAGAGATAATGCCATTTGGCTTCTTTTATGCGCTGGAGGTTTTTAAGCTTGTTGTGATATACCTCCATGTCAAGAATGGAAGCCGGCTGGAAAAGATTTCCTTTTAAGGCCGACTTCTTATTGGTTCTTACCCCGTTAACGAGGTAAGATTGTATACCAAACAGTTCAGTGTAAATGAGCGCAATAATGGATGTTTCACCATATGTAACGGTGCGTAATACTATACCCTTAGTAGGAAAAACCATCTTTTATTTCTTGCGGAAATATTTTACGCAACTTTCAGCATACTCATCTTGCTGTTGCTGAATTTATGTTCCGCATAATCCAGGGTAAGATGAAACTCTTTGTTCCCGGACGTAGGCATTTCGAACATGGCATCAGTAAGAATATTTTCGCAAATGCTGCGCAAACCTCTTGCTCCTAATTTATATTCAAGTGCTTTAGAAACAAGGAAATCTAAAACAGCATCATCAATTTTTAATTTAATGCCTTCCATTTCAAAAAGGCGTACATATTGTTTGATGAGTGCATTTTTAGGTTCTGTAAGTATAGATCTCAGTGTTGTTGCATCGAGCGGATTGAGATAAGTGATGACAGGTAAACGACCCAGCAATTCAGGAATTAAACCGAATGATTTCATATCCTGCGCATTTACATATTGCAACAGGTTTTTCTTCATCATCTCCTGCTGGTCTTTATTTACGTTAAAACCAATCGCATTGGTATTAACCCTGCGGGCAATTACCTTATCAATACCATCAAATGCACCGCCACATATAAATAATATATTCTGTGTATTTACTTTTACCAGCTTTTGTTCAGGGTGTTTCCTGCCGCCTTGCGGGGGAACAAGTACTTCCGTTCCTTCAAGCAATTTTAATAATCCCTGCTTCACGCCTTCACCGCTCACATCACGGGTTATGGAATGATTGTCGCCTTTGCGGGCAATTTTATCAATCTCATCTATATATACAATTCCTTTTTCTGCAGCGGCAACATCATAATTGCAAACCTGCAACAGGCGGGTTAATATACTTTCCACATCTTCACCCACATAACCGGATTCTGTAAATACCGTAGCATCAACAATAGCAAAAGGTACATTCAGCATGCGGGCAATGGTTTTGGCAAGCAGGGTTTTACCTGTACCTGTTTCGCCCACCATTATAATATTGCTCTTGTCTATTTCTACATCATTATCCCCAATTTTTTGCTGTAAACGTTTATAGTGATTATATACCGCAACCGCCAGCACCTTCTTCGCTTCATCCTGCCCTATCACATATTCATCAATAAACTTCTTAATTTCTATTGGTTTTTTTACCGTGAGTTTAAACTGGGGGTGAGATGATTCATGCTTTAAAACCAGTTCCTGTTCTATAATATCTCTTGCATGGTCAACGCAGTTTTCGCAAATATGTCCTTCCTGGCCGGCAATGAGTATTTTAACTTCATCACGGCTTCTTCCGCAAAACGAGCAATGTAATATTGATTTAGCCATTATACGTTTGTGTTCAATTAATAATCAGCTAACAGAGGATATGGAGGATGTAGGTGTTTCTATACGATTAGAGCGGAGAACAAAAGTCCGAAACTTTTTTGTAAATATCCAGTTTATAAGGCATACATATGTCAAATTCCGCTGCATGAAAAAAGCCGCTCATTGAAAGCGGCTTTCAATATGCTGATTTTAAAAAGTTTATATCTTCTCTATCACCTTGTCTACTATGCCGTAAGCCACAGATTGTTTAGCGTCCATCCAGTAATCCCTGTCAAAATCCGCCATAACTTTCTCAAATGTTTGTCCGCAGTTTTCTGCAAGAATCCTGGCGCTTATTTCTTTAACTCTTATGGTTTGAGCTGCCATTATTTCCAAATCTGCAGATGTGCCCTGTCCGCCACCACTTGGCTGATGAATCATTACTTCACCATGGGGAAATATATAACGTTTGCCTTTTTTACCACCACTCAATAATATTGAACCCATAGATGCCGCCATTCCCATACAAACGGTTGCCACAGGCGATTTTATCATCTGCATAGTATCATAAATAACCATGCCACTTGTTACTATACCGCCAGGACTGTTTATATAAAATGTTATTTCTTTACCTGAGTCTATTGCATCGAGGTATAACAGCCTGCTTGTAATGTCTTTTGCGCTTTTGTCATCTACTCCACCCCAAAGGAAAATCTTGCGCTGTTCAATAAACTTTTTGTCAAACTGCCAGCCACTCATCATCTTTTCCATTGAAGGCATTTCCGGCGTTTCCGGTACATCTTCATCGTCTAAAACAAATTTCTTCTTGTTATTTATATACATGGATTGTGTGAATTAGAATTGATAAAATTATTTGTCTTTCTGTTTTTTAGGATTGATTAAAAGTACTTCATCTACCAATCCATAGTCTTTAGCTTCCGGAGCTGTCATCCAGTAATCCCTGTCAAAATCTTTTGCAATTTTTTCAACATCCTGTCCGCTGTGGTAGGCCACCACTTCATATAGTTCCTTCTTCAATTTCTTTACTTCGTTAACAGTGATTAATATATCACTCGCTTGGCCGCCCGCACCTGCACTTGGCTGGTGCATCATTATTCTTGAATGTTTCAACGCTGTACGTTTGCCTTTTGCACCGGCGCACATCAGTACGGCGCCCATACTTGCTGCCACGCCTGTGCATATTGTTGAAATATCAGGATTGATATATTGCATGGTATCGTATACTCCCATACCTGCATATACAGAACCACCGGGGCTGTTGATATACATTTGTATGTCGCGGGTACGGTCTGTACTTTCTAAAAATAATAACTGGGCTGTTACAATATTACCCACCTCGTCGGAAATAGGATAACCCATGAAGATGATACGGTCCATCATTAAACGACTGTAAACATCCATTACGGCAATGTTCATGGGTCTTTCTTCAATAATGTTGGGTGTAAGGTTGGTAACTATGTGCTTTGTATAACTATCTAAAGTATTGCTCGAAATACCTTTATGCTTAACTGCGTATTTTTCAAACTCTTTTCCAATGTTCATGATATGATATTTGATTTCATTATGTTAGAACGGCAATTTATGGCATTTCTAAACCCAAATATCATGCAAGACAAAAAAAACGACAAAATGCCATGTTGATGCTCAGGTATTTATCATGTTTTAAATGATAAACCGCCAACAACGCACTTTGCCGTTATTATATATTAACCGTCCCTGTTTTCTAATGGTGGTGATGCTGATGTTCTTCCTGCATTTTTCTGAACTCATCGAGAGATACTGTTTTTTCGGCAGGAGTGATTTTGCTTTCAGTTGTTTCAAAAAGCTTTTGAGAAAGTATTTTCCGGTAAGTATTTTCCACCTGTTGTTTATCTTTTAAAAGACTATCAACATAAGTGCCAATCCACGACATATCTCCCTGCATACCCGAAGCTCCAAAGTAGTTCAATACTTCATGCGCTACGCTATCACGAATTTCATCAGGAGTTACATCTATATTATTGTCAATTACAATTTTGTCGGAGATTAAAGTCCATTTCAACTGGTCTTTGAAAGTTGGAAAATCTTCTTCAATCTGCTCAGGTGTTTTTGCCTGCTCACCACCATTCTCTAACCATTTTTTAAGAAAGCTTTCAGGAAATACAATATTGGTATTATCAATCAGCGTATGGTATATCTGGTGGTGAAGATGATTACGTGTTTGCCCTTCAAAACCTTTGCTTATTTCGTTTTTAATTTCATTGCGAAAATCGGCTTCATTGGTAATGTTCTCTTTGTTGGGATAAACTTCTTTAAAGAATTCTTCATTCAACTCGCGTTTTTCAACCAAACCAACTTTAGTAATGGTAAGTTTGAAATACTTATCAAGCGCAGTTGCATCATCCTTGTCTAATCCAAGATCACTGATCAGCCATTCTCTTTCTTTATCATCAAAAGCAGATTTCAACTGCAATACAACTGTATCGTCTTTCTTTTTACCCAGCAGATTTTGTTTAAAATCAGCGTTGAAATATTTAAGTAAAAGTGAATTGTTTTTGCTTATTCCACCTTCAATTACATTTCCTTCAGCATCACACTCTTCAAACTTTACGTTCAGTACATTTTCATCAGTGGTAATGGCCTCCGGGTCTGTCATTTTACCATGCCTCAACCTTAAGCGCTCCACTTCGTCATCTATCATTTTATCATCTACTTCAATACTGTATCGTGTAAGATTAGCTTTTGAAAGATCTGCAATTTCAAAAGATGGTTTTAACCCAATTTCAAAATTGAAAGAATAATCTGAGGGGTTATTCATGTCAAGGTTGCGGGCATCGTTTTCGCCGGCAGGAAGAGGTTGGGCAAAAATATCGAGCTTTTCCTGCTGCAGGTAATCCACCAAACCTTTTTCAATACTTTTCAGCACTTCTTCAGTATATACTGCCGGCCCATGCATTTTTTTAATAATGCCGGCAGGCACCATTCCTTTACGGAAGCCGGGAATATTGGCAGACTTAGCGTATTGTTTAAGCGCCTTTTCAAAAGGGGGAAAATAATCGTTCTTGTTTACTGTAACTGTGATTTTATCGTTTAGTAAACCGATATTTTCTCTTGTAACCGTAGCCATAAATTTATTTTACCTGTGTTATTGTTTGAAGTAAGGCTAAATTCCGGTGAACCACTAATTAGGTTTTCCTTCGCTTGCTTAGCCTATGTAGTGTGCGGGTGGAGGGACTCGAACCCCCATGCCTCGCGGCGCCAGATCCTAAGTCTGGTACGTCTGCCAATTTCGTCACACCCGCAAATAACTATTTTATAACCCTTAAATCAACGCGTTGATTTTTTGGGGACGGCAAAGGTAATAGATTTTACTTAAATTTGGATTTATATGGCAACGGATGTTAAAACGCCGGTATATAACCTAAGCGAAGAAGAAGAAAAAAAAGAAATTGTCAGGCAATACAGAGCCTTGTTGAGATGCCTTAAACCTAAGTTGAAACAGGGAGACAGAGAATTGATAAGGCTTGCCTTTGAAATGGCGGCTGAAGCTCACAAAACAATGCGCCGCAAAAGCGGTGAGCCATATATTCTTCATCCAATAGCAGTTGCCAGGATCTGCGCAGAGGAAATAGGGCTTGGTGTGCGCTCTACTATTTGTGCGTTACTCCATGATACCGTGGAAGATACAGATCTTACACTTGAAGATGTAGAAAGAGCTTTTGGAGGTGAAATTGCCAGGATCATTGATGGACTGACCAAGATATCCAATGTTGTGGATACCAATACCACCCAACAAGCGGAGAATTTCAAAAAAATACTGCTCACACTTACCGACGACCCACGGGTTATTTTGATTAAGCTGGCAGACCGCCTGCATAATATGCGCACACTGGATAGTATGAAGCGGGAAAAGCAGTTAAAAATATCCAGTGAAACAGTATATGTATATGCTCCCTTAGCCCACAGAATGGGTTTATATACCATTAAAACAGAGATGGAAGACCTTTCCATGAAATACCTGGAGCCGGATACATACAGGGAGATAGCGCGGAAATTGGCGGAAACCAGGCGTGAAAGAACGAGGTATATTAATGATTTTATACGGCCTATTAAAGAAGGGTTGGAAAAAGCAGGTTTGAATGTAGAAGTGTATGGTCGCCCCAAATCCATCCATTCTATCTGGAATAAAATGAAGAAGAAGGGCGTGGCTTTTGAAGAAGTATATGATTTATTTGCCATCAGGGTAATACTTGATTCACCTCCTGAGAGTGAGAAACAGGATTGCTGGAAAGCATATTCCATGATAACGGATATGTATATTCCGTTACCGGAGCGGTTAAGGGATTGGTTAAGTAATCCAAAAGCGAACGGTTATGAAGCGTTGCATACAACGGTAATGGGCTCGCAGGGCAAGTGGGTTGAAGTGCAGATACGTACAAAAAGAATGAATGAAATTGCGGAAAAAGGATTGGCAGCACATTGGAAGTATAAAGAAGGAAGTGCTGATGAAAGCCGGTTTGACAAGTGGTTTATGCAAATACGGGAGGCGTTGACACATGATGTAAATTCTATTGATTTTTTGCAGGATTTTAAAACCTCTTTTCTCGCTGAAGAAATATATGTGTATACGCCAAAAGGAGATGTAAAAATGTTGCCTGTTGGCGCCACAGCCCTGGATTTTGCTTTTTCCGTACATAGTGCTGTAGGTTCTAAATGTATTGGGGCTAAAGTGAATCATAAATTAGTACCCTTGGGTCACAAACTCCGGAGCGGCGACCAGATTGAAATTATAACAAGCAACAAGCAAAAACCAAATGAAGACTGGCTGAATTTTGTAGTAACCACCAAGGCCAAAACCAAAATAAAGGATGCGCTTAAAGAAGAGAAACGTAAAATAGCCGACGACGGCAAGTATGTATTGCAGAAAAAACTGGAGGGTATGGGCGTATCTGTAAGCCAGACCAATATTGATGAAGTAGTAGCCTTTTATAAACAACTATCTCCGCTTGATTTATACTACCAGATTGCCATCAAAAATATTGACCTTAAGGAGGTGAAAGAAGAATTCCAGGTTTTGGGCGATAAACTGGTTTTGATTAAACAAGCTAAGCCCGAGCCGGAAACAAAGCAAACAGAATTTGATCACACCAAATCAGGACAAAAAAAGGACAATGAACTTATTATTTTCGGAGAAAGCAGCGACAGGATAGTATATACACTTGCAAACTGCTGTAAACCAATTCCTGGTGATGATGTTTTTGGTTTTGTCAGTACGGGTAAAGGTCTTATTATCCACCGGACCAATTGCCCCAATGCAGCCAGGTTAATGTCGAATTTCGGGCACAGGGTAGTAAAAACAAAATGGGCAAAAAATAAAGAGATTTCTTTTCTTACCGGTTTAAAAATATTAGGGCTTGATGATGTGGGTGTTATTCATAAAATAACCAATCTTATATCAGGCGAAATGAAGATTAATATTGCCGCGCTTACGGTAGAAGCCAAAGATGGGCTTTTTGAAGGAAATGTGAAACTGTTTGTGCATGACAAAGAGGAATTGGATGAGTTGGTAATCAGCCTTAAAAAATTGCCTGGTATAGAGGCTGTTGAGCGGTATGATATGGAGTTGGTATAGTTTTTCTTAAGGGTTTTGAAATATTTTGATTGTATAATTTATAAAATACTGAGTAACACTATTGAATAAATTTTAATGTATGCTAATTTTTGTTTGAAAATTTCACTTTTTAGCACTTAAAAGTATATCTTTGCTCTCCCAACTGCCCGAGGATAAGAATTTAGAATATTAAATTCATTCCTATTAAAAATTCATAATTCCAGTATTTCTTGCCAGGCCTTGTAAACTTAGATTGTTTGCTTTGAAACGATGAGATTGCTTCAAAATATTGTAGCACATATAAAAGAATGAAAATTCTCGTTAAGGGTAATATTAATGTTTTGTATGGAGAAAATTTACAGTAGATTATTTTCGATAGTCAGTTCCGGATGCATGTTGTTATTTATAATAGGATTGTTTACAGCATGTGTAAATACAAAACGCGCAGCATATTTTTATGGTATTGGTGATACAACTATTGTAAGTTCACCAGATAATAAAGTACCGGAACCCGTTATAGTTCAAAATGATGTTCTTACAATTTCAGTCAGTAGCCCTAATCCGGAGGCTGATTTGGTTTTTAATGCACCTAACACGTTGATGACACAATCCGGAACTGCATTAGGCGGAGTTCTAAGCGCCCAGGTTACCGGATACCTGGTTAACCCGGAAGGATTTATACAATTTCCTATGCTGGGAAATATTAAGGTTGTTGGTTTAACAAAAAGGGAGATAAAAGTATTAATAACCAAACAATTAATTGATAAGAAATTATTGGTTGATCCCATAGTTACCATTCGATTTATAAATTTCAGGGTTACCGTTATGGGTGAAGTAAGAACTCCAACTGTAATTTCTGTACCTAGCGAAAAAATGTCGTTGCTGGAGGCTTTAGGAATGGCTGGAGACCTTACCGTGTTTGGAAAAAGAGAGAATATATTATTGATCAGAGAAGAAAATGGCGAAAAAATAATAAGGCGTATAAATCTGAACTCAACGGATATTTTGAATTCACCGTATTATTATTTGAAATCTAATGATATAATTTATGTAGAAGCCAATGCCGCAAAAATCAGCAGTGCTGAAAGGTCAATGCAGATTTTGCCAATTGCATTGAGTGGATTATCTGTTTTAGCAGTAATTGTAGGATTGATAATTAAATGATTTAAAATAGTCAATAATAGTATTCATGGATCATCAAGGTAGTTTAAAGCAAGATTTGTATAAAAAGTCTGAGGATGATGATAATTTTCTCCAGAAAATACTTGGCAAATACCTTCCATGGTGGCCTTTGTTTATTGTTTTGATAGCAGTAAGTATAGCTTTAGGGTTTTTATATTTAAGGTATGCCACTCTTGTTTACGAATCAAGTGCAAGTTTATTGATAAAGGATGAAAAAAAAGGATTGGATGATTCTAATTTAATGGAGTCATTGAATCTTTTTGGATCAAAAAAAATAGTTGAAAACGAAATAGAAATAATAAGATCGCGATCTATCGCAAGGGAGGTTGTTAAAAGATTATATCTATATGCGCCAATTATACAGGATGGACGGGTCAGAGATATGTCAGCATATACTTTTTCTCCTGTTTGGATTGAGGCTAAAAACCCTGATTCGATTATCAGTGCTAAAGATATTCCCTTCACCTACCAGGCTCAAACCAATACTATTCTTTTTAATAAGAACGAATACTCTTTGTTAGAATGGATAAATTCCCGCTACGGTGAAATAAGGTTTTTGCCTAACCCCTATTTTACTTATGGCGAATTATCAAAACCATTTCATTTTTCTTTAATTAACACTAGGGTTGCAACTTCAAGAGTGTTAGCGAATTTAAAAGTTGCAGCGAGTAGCAAACAATCAACGGTAATCAATCTTAAATACAGAGATGATGTCCCTGTACGGGGTGAAAATATATTAAATGAAATTATTTCTGCTTATAATAGGGCTGCTGTAAACGATAAAAATCTTTTAGCTTCCAATACGCTTGCGTTCGTAGATGAACGCCTGAAAAACGTTTTCAAGGATTTGGATTCAGTTGAGCACAGCCTTGAGCGTTTTAAAACAAAAAATCGTTTAGTAGATATAAGCGAACAAGGCAAATTATTTCTCAGCAATGTAGGGATAAATGATCAAAAAGACGCAGAGTTAAAAATGCAACTCGCAATTCTTAAGGAGGTTGAAAAATATGTGTTAAGCCGGGATAGAAAAAGTGCTATAGTGCCTTCAACACTCGGTATTACTGACCCGGTGCTATCAGGGCTTCTCGAACAGTTGTACCAGTTGGAAATGCAATATGAGAAGATCAAAAAGACAACAGCAGAAGGAAACCCTATTCTGCTATCTATACAAGATCAGATTGATGATATCAGGCCGAAAATAGTTGAAAATATAAATAATCAGGTTAGGAATATTGAAGCCGGCAGATTTGATGTAAGCAGAACCAATCTTGTGTATCAGAGCTTGTTGCAAAATCTACCTTCCAAAGAACGAGAGCTGTTAGATATGAGCAGGCAACAGTCTATCAAGAATAGCATTTACACTTTTTTATTGCAAAAAAGAGAAGAAACAGCATTGTCATATTTCTCTACAGTGGCAGATAGCAGGATCATTGATGTTGCTGAAACAGGTAACATCCCCATTAGTCCTAAGCGAATGTTTGTTTTATTTGGTGCAATAGCTATTGCAATTTTGTTGGCTATAGGCGTTGTTGAGATAAAAGATATGCTGAACAGAAATGTGATGTTTCGTTCCGAGATAGAAAAATATACCAAAGCGCCAATTCTTGGAGAAATTGCATTCGATCAATCAGATAAAGCTTTAGTAATAGCTGAAGGCAAACGAAGTTTTATTGCTGAACAGTTCCGCCAATTACGAACATCTTTAGGTTACCTCGGAGTGAATTCCAGAAAAAAGAAAATAATGCTTACCTCTTCTATATCAGGAGAAGGCAAAAGTTTTATCACTGCCAATCTTGGAGTAAGCCTGGCATTAATGGGGAAAAAAGTAGTAATTATTGAGTTGGATTTACGTAAGCCCAAACTCAGCGATGCCTTTAATGTTTCAAGAACAAAAGGAATTTCCAATTATTTTATTGGCGATATGGAAGCCGAAGAGATTATTAAAAGTACAGAGATCTCAAATTTATTTATAATACCATCAGGTCCTATACCTCCTAATCCTTCTGAGCTTATTATGAATGGAAAAATACAGGAACTGTTGGCATACCTGGAAATGCATTTTGACTATGTTATTGTTGATACCGCTCCTGTTAATCCGGTTACAGATGCATTCATAATATCGCCAATGTGTGATGCAACCTTGTTTGTTATCCGCCATAGTTATACTCCCAGAATTTATTTGCAGAAATTAGATGAGCAAAACAGAATACGTGAGCTGAAAAATATGGCAATTGTATTTAATGGTGTAAAAAACAGGGGGTATGGAAACTATGGTGGCTATGGTTATGGCTATGGATATGGGTATGGATATACCGATGATAGCCCTGAAGATGGTAAAGAAAGAAAAAGAAAGACGAAAAAGAATAGCGGTACTCAAGCCTAATTTTTGCTTAACGTTCTAATGCCAGGGTTTTGGCAAATAAGAATCATAGGCATGCAATTAGGAAAAATTCAATTCAATGAAAAATTTAACAAGGTACTATGGTACTGAGATTAGCGAAGCTTTGTATTGAAGACTTTTGATTAACCTACAAATCTGGACAACTAATGAACAGCGCATCTAACAACTCTCACTCCTTTTGGTACGTAATTTATACAAAACCAAGATGGGAAAAAAAGCTATCAGACACCTTGCGAAAAAAAGGTATAGAGCAATATTGTCCTTTAAACAGAGTTGCAAAGCAGTGGCATGACAGAAAAAAAATAGTTGAAGAACCGTTATTCGCTTCTTATTTATTTGTTAAGATCAGAAAAGACCAGCAAGCTTATATAAAAGCAATTCCTGGTGTTATAAACTTTGTATATTGGTTGGGGAAACTCGCAGTTGTCAAATCTTCGGAAATAGAAGCGATTCAATCTTTTTTGGCTGAATATAAGACTATAAGTATTGAGAAAACTTCTGTAAGTGTAAGGTTGGATGATTCTGTAACTATAACAAAAGGTCCATTAATACATAGAGAGGGTAGGATTGTACAGGTTAATAACAATTCAGTAAAAATTGAAATACCTTCAATAGGGTATGCTCTTATAGCTCAGGTTAGCAAAACTCATATTTTGAAAAAGGTATTTTCAGCCGACGAAAGCGAAAACTCAAAACTTTATCAAAATTCAATCTTTGGGAATTAACTATATATCCTTAGATAGAAAAGCAGTTAGTATACCAAAATATTAAACAGCATAGAGAAATAATGTGAGAATTATGAAACTAAATGATAAAATTTATATCGCAGGGCATCGTGGCATGGTGGGAGGGGCTATTAAGCGAAAGTTAGAAAAGGACGGGCATACAAAGATAATATGTAGAGATTCTTCTTTATTAGATCTCCGTAATCAGCAGAGCGTAAATGATTTTTTTGAAGAAGAGAAACCTGATTTTGTCTTTTTTGCGGCAGCTAAAGTTGGTGGAATATTAGCCAACAATACTTACAGAGCAGATTTTATTTATGATAATTTGATGATGGAAGCAAACGTTATACATGCGGCATATAAAAACAATGTAAAGAAATTAATGTTTTTAGGAAGCAGCTGTATATATCCCAAAATGGCGCCTCAGCCCCTTAAAGAAGAATATTTGCTTACGGGATTACTTGAACAAACAAATGAGCCATATGCAATTGCCAAGATTGCAGGTGTTAAATTATGTGAAGCATTTAAAGATCAGTATGGTTGTGGTTTTATAAGCGTTATGCCTACGAATTTATATGGAATTGGTGATAACTACCATCCGAAAAATTCACACGTATTACCAGCATTAATCAGAAGAATACATGAAGCTAAAGAAAGTAATATTATGGAAGTAACCATATGGGGTACAGGTTCTCCTCGAAGAGAATTTTTATATGCAGATGATCTTGCAGATGCATGTGTATTTTTAATGAACAAATATAATGGCAGAGAAATAGTGAATATTGGAGTGGGAGAAGACTTAAGTATCAAAGAATTAGCTGAATTGATTAGTGATGTTGTTGGATATAAAGGTCGGTTTAATTTCGATACTTCAAAACCCGACGGAACACCAAGAAAATTGATGAATGTTGAAAGATTACATTCTTTAGGTTGGAAGTATACAACATCTTTACGTGAGGGAATTAAGTTAGCATATCAGGACTTTTTAGCAAAAGAAATAGTTGAAAGATAATTTTATAATAGTTAAACTAATAGCCTTTTAGGCGGGGGAAAAGTAATATGAAAACAGCATTGATTACAGGCGTAAATGGACAGGATGGAGCGTATTTGTCAGAACTTTTATTGGAAAAGGGGTATATGGTACATGGAATTAAGCGTAGGTCTTCATTAATCAATACCGATCGAATAGACCATTTATACCAGGATCCTCATTCAGCGCATGTTAAATTTAAGTTACATTATGGCGATATGACGGATAGCACAAATCTGATTCGTATCATTCAAGAAACACAACCTGATGAAATTTATAACCTTGCGGCAATGAGTCATGTAAAGGTTAGCTTTGATACTCCCGAATATACCGCAAACGCTGATGGTATTGGAACACTTCGTATTCTGGAAGCCATACGTATTTTGGGGTTAGAGAAAAAGACTCGTATATATCAAGCGTCCACTTCAGAATTGTATGGACTGGTGCAGGAAGTACCGCAAAGAGAAACTACCCCATTTTATCCACGCAGCCCTTATGCTGTTGCTAAGTTATATGCATATTGGATTACAGTAAACTATCGCGAAGCTTACAAAATGTATGCTTGTAATGGAATATTATTTAATCACGAAAGCCCATTGCGTGGCGAAACATTTGTTACCAGGAAAATTACCCGCGCGGTTGCTGCTATTGCGTTAGGATTACAAGAAAAATTGTATCTCGGAAACCTTGATGCAAGAAGAGACTGGGGACATGCTAAGGATTACGTAAAAGCGATGTGGCTGATTTTGCAACAGGATAAGCCTGAAGATTATGTTATTGCAACCGGGGTTACCACGCCTGTAAGAGAATTTATAAAGATGGCGTTTGCAGAAGTAGGCATTGAAATTGCATTTAAAGGAGAAGGAATAAAAGAAAAAGGATACGTAGTAGCCTGTACTAATTCTGAATTTCAGGTTGAAGCAGGTAAAGAAATTGTAGCCGTTGATCCAGTTTATTTTAGGCCAACCGAGGTTGAATTACTAATTGGAGACCCTACTAAATCTAAAACCAAATTAGGCTGGCAGCCTGAGTATGACCTGGCTGGGCTTGTAAAGGAAATGGTTGCGGCTGATGTTGATGTGTTTAAGAAAGATAATAAAACCCAGTGGGAGCATTTGGCTGGTTAGATTTTTAAATAAGCTATTTTGTCTTTTCACGTTTTAGATGTTTATCATACGTAGTACCGGTCTTCAAGATAGTATAGATGTACTTATATGAAATTTTTTTTTAAATACACTAAATTTTTCCCCTACATTTTTCATATCATATATTTTAATTTCCATTACTTACCTTTTAAACATGCAATAAAACTGCCGATACTTTTATATCGTCCCAAATTATTGCGTACAAAGGGAATTGTTATTTTAGATAGCGATCGTATAAAATTCGGAATGATAAGACTTGGGGAATTTAGAGTTTCTTTATATCCAAGCTCTGGTATTACCTGGGAAAACTGGGGTGGTAAAGTTATTTTTAAAGGCACATGTAATATTGGCAATGCATCTGCTATCTCAGTCGGCACTTCGGGTGTTTTATCTTTTGGCAATAATTTTTCTTCAACTGCTGCTTTTCGAATTGCTTGTTACCATTCTATTGAGTTTAATGAGAATGTGCTATTTGCGTGGGAAAATATTGTTGTTGATACAGATTTTCATAAAACAAAAATGATAGATACATATTTAGAAAATAAAGGGTTTGCTCCAGTGAGGATTGGAGCGAATAACTGGTTTGGATTACGCTGTTTAACATTAAAAGGTACAGAAACTCCAGATTTTACAATAGTTGCAGCTAATTCGATACTAAATAAGAAATATAATACACCTATTTACTCGGTGCTAGCAGGTAGCCCGGCTAGTCTAAAATTTACTGGAATTTATTTGGATCGAAATGATGATATTCTGGATTACACGCAAGTATAAATTCTGCTCACTGTTATAATAATGTTGGATGAGTTCAATAAAAAAGAATTTTCTGTACAGCGCGGCATTAACAGTAAGTACATTTCTTTTTACATTTATTACATTTCCGTATGCATCCCGTGTTTTAGGTGTGCAAAATATCGGAATCTGCAATTTTGTAGATAGTATCGTTAATTATTTTATTCTGTTTTCAACTTTAGGCATTACAGCTATCGGCATAAGAGAAATTGCAAAAAACAGGGGTAATAAAAAAGAATTAGAAGAAAGCTTCAGAGATATTATTTTTTTGAATGCAATATTTACTATTGCTGCATTAATAATCCTGCTCTTTCTGATTTTCTTTGTTAAAAAGCTTTATTCTTATAAAGAGTTAATGGCAATAGGCATAGTAAAAATAATATTTACTTTTTTTACCATTGAGTGGTTTTACAAAGGGGTGGAAAATTTCAGGTATATTACCATCCGGTCTTTGATCATCAAAGTTCTTTATGTAATCTCGGTTTTTTTATTTGTTAAAAATGTTGATGATTATATCTTATATTATTGTCTTACCACATTAGCTGTAGTAATTAACGCTTTCTTTAACTGGAGATATCTAAAAAAGCTTATAGAAGTAAAGTTTAAGGGATTCAAACTTGCACGATACCTGAAACCTGTAGTAACCTTAGGTGTTTACATGATTCTGACATCAATGTATGTGAATTTTAATACAACTTTTTTAGGGTTTGCTGGGAATGAAAAAGAGGTAGGCTATTATAGTACTGCCACAAAATTATACTCAATCTTATTAGCATTGTTTAGTTCTTTTACGGGAGTAATGTTGCCAAGAATGAGCTCACTAATTGCTGATGGGAAGTTTGATGAGTTTAAAAAAATTACTGCTAAATCTAATGATATATTATTTGGATTCTCTTTTCCTGTAGTAATCATTTCAGTAATATTCGCTCCCCAAATCATACAAATTATTGCAGGTGCCGGATATGAAGGAGCAATATTGCCTATGCGGATTGTTATGCCACTAATGCTGGTAATCGGGTATGAACAAATATTAGTATTACAAATATTGATGCCAATGAAAAAAGATAGCTCAATACTCATAAATTCAATTATTGGAGCTGCAGTTGGTGTTTTTTTAAATATAGTGTTGGTGCCCAGATATCTTTCAGTTGGCTCTGCTTTTACATGGGTAATCAGTGAGTTTGTTGTTTTGATCTCTGCCCAGTATTTTGCAACAAGGTATACCGGAATCAGGTTCCCGTATAAAAAACTGGGAATGCAAATTGCACTTGCCATACCCCCGGCAGTTATTTGCATATTTATCTATAAATTTCTGAACATTCATATCGTGCTTCTTCTCCTTCTTTCTACATTATTCGTAGGAATATACTATTTAATTGTTCAAATAAAGCTATTATCCAATAGCTTAGTAATAGATGTTTTTAATAAAATATTCAAGTTGAAAAAATAATTACAGATCTGGCACAACAATAACTATTTAATAATGAAAAAGGATACTTATATATTTATATGTTTATTGTTTAGCCTTGACTTCTGGAAATTGTCCATTGTAAATGATATTGTAAACCAGGATATTATCCTGGTATTAACATTAATATGGTCGCTGTTAGGATTTGTTTTTTTTAAAAAAAATGCGACTAATATCCTGTTTACACGCAAGTATTTAAGATTTGCAAATTGGATGTTTGCAGGTATATTCATTTCAATGTTCTCCGCTTATTTTTTCTGGCAACAAACTTTTCTTCAATCATTCATTGCGCAGCGATTTAGTTACGCTTTCATATTATTACCTTCTTTGTTATATGTCAAGCCTGCTGAAAGAGATATAATAAGGGCATTGAAGTGGGTGTCGGCTTTAACGATTGTTGTCTGGTTTCTTGTAGCCGTTGATCCATCAATTATTTCAATTGACGAAGAAGGTATTGCTAATAAGGCCGATACAGATTTTGGCTATTACATAGAAGGTATTCATTATGTAGTATTATATCTTTTTTTTAAAGTTCAATATTTTATTAACAAGTTTAGTGTTAAAACATCTTTAGAGGTCGGACTTCTTTTAGCATTTGTTTTTTTGTACCAAAATAGAAGTATTATGCTGGGTGTTTTTCCCGTTATAATATATGCCTTAATTAAATTCAGGTCTTCCAGGAAGTTTGTATTAATAAGTTTTATTTCAATGCTACTTATTGCCGGTATCATTTATACGTCAGAAACATGGTCGGCTTTATTTGAAGAAACCCAAGCTCAGTTGGATAATCCAGATTATGGGCGAAATTTAGCGCTTGGATACTACCTGTTTCAATATTCTCCACATTGGTTCTGCTATATTTTTGGGAATGGATTTCCAAGTGGGGGGAATTCACCTCTGGGTGACCTGATGTGGGATAATTTCAAATTAGGTATTTATGCCAGCGACCTTGGTTTAATTGGTATGTGGACGAGCTATGGACTTATTCCCATAATTGTTGTGTATTCTGTTATAATAAAAACTTTGTGGCGTAAACAGTATCCATTGTATTTTAAATTTATTTGTTTTCATATTCTATTTGTGCCAACTATTTTTCACTTCTGGAGAAATCCCGGGGTAACCTTTTTTGTAATAATATTTTACCTCTATGCATATTATACAGAACAAAATGAATGGAACGCCGGAGTTAATTTCTATAATAATCGTAAATTATAAAAGCGAGAAGAAAACAATAAGTTTTATAAAAACGGAGTTGAGTAAAATAAAATTACCCAATAGGATAGTGGTTGTTAATAATAGTGCTAATGCTGAAAGCGACCGCACCTTAGCTAAACAGCTAGATGCTCAGTTAATTTCAAATATATCAAGCAACAATGTTGATGAAACAAAAAACTGTTTTGTTATCTCGGAGAAGGAAAACCTTGGATTTGCAAGGGGCAATAACCTTGGAGCTGACTTTGTACATAAAAACTTCAGAAGTAAATACTTGATTTTTTCTAATAATGATTTGCGTTTTATTACTGAATCAACGGTTGAAATGCTTGTAGAAAAACTAGAGAACTTACCGGAAAAATTTGCCGGAATTGGTCCTGCAGTTATTGGTTTGGATAACAAGCATCAATCTCCTATAATTTATTTGTCATTTTTTAAAAAATGGTTTTTGGGGTTATGGGTAACCCCTTTTTTAAACGAAAGACAAAAGCTATGGATTTATAAAATTGATCGGAGTAATTTTAGAGAAGGACAATATTATTCATTAATGGGGAGTTTTTTTATGTTAAAGAGCGATGACTTTTTTGCATGTGATAAGTTTGATCCGAATACGTTTCTTTACGGTGAAGAAGTAATTCTTTCAGAGCGATTGATGCGCGTAAATAAATATTTTTACTATTATCCAAATTGCAAAATTTTGCATGAGCATAGCCAGACGATTACTAATTATTTTTCAAGTATTGCAAAAACGAAAATGCAATTTGATAACGATGTGTATTATTTTAGAACATACCGAAACCTCTCCAGGATCAATCAATATTTTTGTTGGATTTCTGTAAAACTGCATTTCTATTTAAAACAGGGTAAAAATAAAATTAAATGAGACAGATATCAATAGTGCCATATGCAGGATTGGCAAACAGAATGCGGGTGATATCTTCCGGTATATATATTGCAAAAGAACTAGGAGGAATAGCTAAAATATATTGGAAAAGAGAAGGAAATTGCTATGCGCAATTCAAAGAGCTTTTTGATTCTATACCGGTATCAGACGTAAGTGTAACTGAAGTCTCAAATTTTAATTTATCTCTATTACGGGCAAATAAAAAGAATTTGTATGTTCCGTCTCTTTTAAGAAAATTTACCTATGATACGCAGCTAACTAATTTCAATGTAAAAACGGATGGTGATATTTTCTCTAAAATATTGCCTTCCGGTAAAGTTTATTTGTGTTCATGCAACTCTATGAGCAATCATTAT
>JADLCD010000102.1 GCA_020847395.1 Chitinophagaceae bacterium | reverse complement strand
GTTTACCTATGCCAACCACTTATTTATTACGCCTTGATGTTTTATTCTAAAATTATTTTTTATGCAAACAAAAATTTTAAAAGTATTATTTTTTTTCCTGGTGATTTCTTTATCATCATGTAAAAAATGGTTAGATATTACACCAAAAGGAAAAATCCTGCTTACCAGTGCACAGGATTATAGCCTGTTGTTTGATGCCATTACCTATTACGATAATACCGACATCAAATATCTTGATGATGAAGGCTGGCGCAATGCATCTAATATTTCCAGTGTTTGGAATGCATGGAACCTTACAGCAGCCAATATGCTGTACTTGTCAAATTCGGATTATGATCGTAGCCTGAATGCAACAGGCAATGGTGGAACTGCAACTACGTATTACCAGTCGATGTATGAAAATATTTCTACCATGGCCAATACCATTATTGCGGCAAAGGATGACATGTTAGGCACCGAAGCAGAAATTAATACCGTTGTGGCAGAAGCAAAAATGTTAAGAGCATATTGTTATTTCCAGCTTATAAATGTATATGCCAAACCATATGATGCTGCTACAGCAGCAACTGATGGCGGGGTTCCTTTAAAACTTGATCCATCTATCGAATCAATTCCCGAACCTGCTAAAAATACAGTGGCAGAGGTATATGCACAGATAGAGAAGGATATCAACGAGGCTATACCTGATTTAAATATAACGGCTAAAACTCCTTATCATTTTAATAAGGCTGCCGGATATGCATTAAAAGCCAAAGTGCATTTGTTTAAAAAAGAATATGACGAATGTATTGCTGCAGCATTGGAGTCGTACAACCTCAACCATCAAACATTTAACCTGGTATCATTGGTGAATGCAACAACACATAAACCAACAATGCCCTTACTGGCAACAGGAGTGGAGAATCTTTTCTTTGCCACTTCTTCCGAATCCACTTATATATGCCAGGAAATGATAACCCTTTACCAGTCAAGTTTACTGGCTTATGGCCAAACAAGCAGCACAAAAGATGTTAGAACCGACCTCTATAAAAGGCCATCGTCATCTGTTAAAGATTATATGTTCATGCTGGGATGGGTACCAACCTCAAAAGAATATTCACGCAACCTTGCCGGTTTAAAAACCACCGAAGTAATGCTGATGCTGGCCGAATGTTATGCACGCAAAGGACAAAACGATAAGGTAAAAGAATATTTGCAACCTTATTTGGAAAGCCGTTATAAAAATTATGTGCATGCTAATTTCGTTTTACCTTCTGATATTACAAGTACTGTACAATTTGTAATTGGAGAAAGAAGAAAAGAACTGGTAGGAGGGTTTAACCGTTTCTTTGATTTAAAAAGATTAAATACAGAAGTGCAATATCAAAAAGTACCTACCAGGTTGTTTCCGGCCGACCCAATTGCAACGCCAACAATACCGCAGCAAACCTATACACTACCGGTAAATTCGCCCCTATACATTTTACCATTTCCCAGTAAAGTATTGGAGAATGATAAAAGATTAACTTCTAACACCTGGTAATTACAACAGTATTTAAATGAAAAAGAAACTTTGGTTGAACGCATTAAGCTCTCATACAGTTAAACAATTGTGTGGGAGCTTAATGCTTCTATTCTTTTATGCATCTGCACACAGCCAACTTTATAGCGATACTTCTATCTTAAAACCATTGCCACGCATTACAGGATGGGCAGATAATGAACATTACATTGTGCAACGGTATAACAGGGAGCAAAAGAAGGATATCAGCTTCCTGGAAAACAGTAAAACAGGAGCGGAGAAGGAATATGTTATTTCAAATACTCAGCTTGTTGCTAAGGCAGTGGCAATTGATGGAGATATTTTTGTGGTTGCAGGAAAAGATAAAAAACGAATTACCAATACCGATGCTGAGGAAAAATTGCCGCTGCTTTCTCCCGATAAGAAATGGATTGCTTTTTTACGAAACAATGATTTGTTTGCGATTGAATTGGCTACATCAAAAGAAATACGATTTACCAACGATGGTACCGAAACTATTTTAAATGGCTATGCATCCTGGGTTTACTATGAAGAAATATTGGGCCGCAGTAGTGAGTACCGTGCATTTTGGTGGTCGCCCGGTAGTAAGCATATTGCATTCTATCGCTTTGATGAATCAAAGGTTCCGGTTTTTCCCTTGTACAATTCCACAGGGCAACATGGCTTTACAGAAAACACCCGTTATCCCAAGGCCGGTGATCCCAATCCAGAAGTAAGGGTAGGTATAGCAGCGCTGGATAATGCAAAAGTGCAGTGGGCCGATTTTAATCAGCAGGATGATCAATATTTTGGTACACCCATTTGGCTACCCGATGGATCAAGTGTTTTATTACAATGGATGCCCCGTGAACAAAATAATTTAAAACTCTACGATATTGATTTGACAAGCGGTGCTAAAAAAGAAATCTACAACGAAACACAATCCACCTGGGTCAGTTGGATAAACCGTTTTAAATGGATAAAGAATGGTTTTTTAATGATAAGAGATTTTGACGGATGGGAACAAATTTATTATCATTCTGCAGATGGAAGACTGATAAAAAAATTAACATCGGGTAAAAACTGGCGAACTGAGATTGAAAAAGTTGATGAGCAAACACAAACACTGTATTATACTGCCAATGCTGAAAAATCAACAAGAACAGATTTGTATAGTGTTCAATTGAATGGCACAAAACAAAAACGTTTAACCTTTGGCGAATATTCACACACTAAAACTTTGCTGTCACCCAATAATCGCTTCCTCATCACTACTTATTCCAATTCTTATACACCCACCCGAATGGCCCTGGTGGATTTAAAAACCGGAATAAGAAAAGACATTGACGACTCCAAAGGAAGTAAATATGATAGCACAAAACTGGAGCGAAGAGAAATGATTTGGTTAAAAACAGATGATGGTTTTGAATTGCCTGGAAGAATAGTGTGGCCGGTAAATTTGGAAAAAGAGAAAAAATATTCTGTTGTAATAAGTATTTATGGCGGCCCCAATTACCAGGCAGTGAGTGATGAATGGTTTACCACAGTGCAAGAGGCAGATGCCAACCCGGTTATTGAAGTGAGCTTTGCACACAGGGGCTCCGGCGATTTAGGAAAACAGGGATTAAATTTTTTGCATCGCAACCTGGGCAAATGGGAAATGACCGATTACATCGCATGGGTAAAATGGCTGCGCAATAATCCTTATGTTGATACTTCAAAAATGATGATTACCGGGGGCAGCTATGGTGGTTATCTTACAGCCATGGCGCTCACTTACGGTGCTGAATATTTTAAGTATGGTATTTCCAATTACCCGGTTACGGATTGGTCATTGTATGATTCGCATTACACCGAACGCTATATGGATTTGCCCAAAGATAATCCCGAAGGATATAAGTTTGGTTCGGTGATGACACATGTAAGCAACTATCAAAACTACGGGCCATCCATGTTGCTGTTGCAACATGGCACTATGGACGATAATGTGCATATTCAAAACACTTACCAGTTGGCCGATACCTTACAAATGCTCAACAAGCCATTTGAGTTGATGGTTTATCCCGGTCAGCGGCATGGTTTCCTTGGACCCAAATCACGCTTTGTATTAAAAGCAAGAAATAGTTTTAAAGACAGGTATCTCTTTAATAATAATTAATCGCAAATAGTTATTTTTTTTTGCCACCATGTGATGTTGCCGCCTGTCTGCCGGTAAGCAGGCAGACAGGCGGCATGTCATAGAATCACTTGCGAAAGCAGAATGGATATTTACGGATTAATAAATACCGTTTTTACATTTTCAGCCTTCTTTAATTCCAATGAAAAATTGGTAACGCTGCCACCATTATTTAAAAGTTGAAAACCGCCGGTATAGGCAAGGCCTTCATAAGTAGGCACAGGCGTACTGTACCATTCTCCCGGTTGTTGACCATGATTCACCGAAGCAATCACACCGGTTTTTTTATCTCTCCATATATAACTTTCCTGAGGCTTCAGCACTACATATATTTTGTATTTGTCGCCTACATTTTCCAAATAGGGAACCTTTGCAGTGCTGGGTTCAAACAAATTGCCCTTTAAGTTTACAGCTACATTTTTCTGTGCATTTTTATCCCAGTCTTCCATGGTTCGGGTGGTTACATCGCTAATGCGTATGGCAGCAAGCGCTTTGTCTTTATAGGCATTACCGGTACGGGTAACTTCTATTTCAAGATAGGCCGGGCGAAACAATCCTAATGGATGTGGCTTTACCCTTACAAAACCATTGTTTACAATTCCTTTGTTTGATGAACTCATTACGTTGTCGTGAAATTCTTTTCTTATACCTTCTCTGGTAGCTTCGGGTACAGGCACGCCGGTTTCGCTTTCTATTTTATCG
>JADLCD010000101.1 GCA_020847395.1 Chitinophagaceae bacterium | reverse complement strand
GGCGGGAGAAGCAATCTCCTCTTTCAAAAACTTATAAGAGATTGTTTCTTTCACCCCTTAAGGATGATGCTTTTACGGCAAGCTACTTAAATGTCATCTTTATATTTTGCCTGACAACAGGTTTGGTAATCGAAATGACGGCACACTCATTTCGGTCACAGCTGTTACTTTAAAAACGATACTCCTGCTTATGCGCCTGAGATATATCCTTCATTTTTTAAATCTGTTATAGATGTTATTTGTTTTAGTGCGGCTTCCTTAATTAAAAAGCGTTTGTTAGCCACATCAAATACATCTCTATAATAATGATCGGTTAATATAAAACCCTTGGTTGCTGATAGTTCAACGATTTTATCCTTTATAATATCCCGGTATAACGGATCAATCATAGCAAAGGGCTCATCGAGTAATACAAATTTTTGCGGCAGGTGAACTGTCATCAAAAATTGCAGGTATTTCTTTTCACCCATAGATAAGCTGCCAATTTTATGTTTTTCCATCCTATATATTCCTTCGGAACGGAATATTTTATTCTGCTCATCGCCGTTTATTTTAATAATTCCATGTTGAATTTTTAAACTTCCATAAAGTATATTCAACAGCGTTGATTTACCTGTGCCGTTTCTACCAAAAAGCCCGATTATTTCCCCAGCTTTCAGTTCAAAGTTTATGTCATTTAAAATAACCCTGCTTCCAAACCTGTGTGTTAATCCTGATATGGAAATAGCCTCTGTCATTTAAACAGTAAATAAATGATTGTTGAAATTGTAGTATTGACAATAATGGTATGAAATATTAATTTCTTTTTTGAATAACCCGCATTTGCATAGAAATAATATTCTGCTTTATGAAAATAATAATAGATGATATACGAAATAATAAACCCGAAACCTGCGAAGCTTAATAAGAACATAAGAGCGTTCCTGAAAAGCAGGAATAAAGAAATCGATACTACAAAATTCACCTTGTTTACATCGTAATAATATTGAAGGAATAACAATAATTTCATTCGTAAGTAAAACTAAGAAAAATAGTTTTCAGGAAACCTGGACAATCTTTTCTGCGCTCATAGAGGCAGCAAGTAATCTATCTCAGCTTTCGAGGTCTCTTAAAGGAGACTGCTTCTACCGCCATAAGATGCATTTAATTCAAACCTACCTGTGGGCGGTATCGCAGTGACGGCAAAGGTTTTGTGTTTTATAATCAGTATTACGGAAGGAATATATACTCATCGTTTTGCGCCGTACACTACTGTCGTGGTAAGGCTATTATGCCGCATATATTAGTGAGACCTGCCTGCCGGCAGGCAAGTCTGACATTTCACGATTAACTTAACACTACTTCACCTTCTCATCCAACTCTTCCAGCGTCCAGGGATCCCAGCGCCGACCTACGGTATCCCTTACTTTTTTAATATCATCCATATGAACAGGTGCGCCGGTATTACTGAGATTAGTGCGTATATAACTCAATACTTCAGAAAGCCATTGGTCTTCGCTATTCATCATTAGCGGCATAATGCTCGGGTATTCTTTACCATCTACCGGACCTTTCAATCCGCTCAATACAATGCGTATCAGTTTGCGCGGGTCACCATTAACACGGGGGGAACCTGAAAGCGGCGGAGCAATCATACCAGAGCCACCAAATTTCAGGCCTTTGCCATCTGAACCATGACAGGAAGAACAAAGCGATTTAAAATTTTCCGCACCTTTTAATACCAGCGCTTTATCAGCATCACTTAATCCATCGGTTTTTACCAATACGGGTTGTGATGTTGTAAGATGACCAATGGTAATCTGTGCAGCCTGGTATACCATACCGGTATGACCTGAATTTGTTTTTATCACTGCCTCCAGCAAAGGTTTTGCTATTTCGCCTGTGCTGTACCGTAAGGACTGAACAAGTTGTGTTTTTACATCTGTATCTGCATCGTTCACCATTTTGCCTATGGCGTTCATGATATCGGGATCGTTGGTTTTTATCAGCGGCTCACTCAACCATATTCCCATTTTTCTTATTTCCGGTGCATCATCTTTTAAGGTTGCCGATAGCAATGGTTTATCAATGGCATGTAATCCTTCCAGCGTCCATAATGCGTGTATCCTTCCCTGTAATGAAGTGTTGCTTTTCCAGAACATCAGCTTCTCCATAAAACTGTGTTCGCCCAAAGCCATTTTTTTAAGCGCCGGAATAACGGATTGTTCATTTCTAACGATCAGCAATTTCTGCGCATTATCACGCCACCATCCATTGGGGTGATTGAGATAGCTTACCAGTTCTTCTGCTGATGCTTTGAGTAATTGAGGTTTCCTGGTATCAGGCGGTATAGACTCATGCACAATGCGGTAAATTCTTCCCCTGCCAATATTCTTATCTAAACCAAAGCGCTGAATCTGCGGACGTATATACGATGATGGCCCCGTCCAGTTGCCTTCCTGTATAATGCCCCTATACATATCCGTTATATACATGCAGCCATCCGGGCCTGTGGCAAGATTCACCGGCCTGAAGTTCATATCTGTTGAAGCAATGAATTCCATTTTATCATATGCATTCTTAACTACACGCACGCCATTTTTGGTAAGCACCTTTGCACGCCTGATTAATCTTCCAACTGGCTCACAGATGAATAAATCTCCTTTCATGGTTTGGGGTAACCTGTCGCCGCGGAAAATAGTTTGCCCGCAGGTGGCGGTGAAGTGATTAAGCGTACTATCATCTTTCAACCTTTTCTTTCCTCCCTCAATATCAGGCGTTGCAATGATCGGCCAGGGTGTATGAAAATCTCCTTCATATTGCAGCTCTTCAAAATCGAGCTCACCATAGGCAGGCATTTGCTGAAATCCCAACGCCGCCACTTCACCACCGGCAGAAGAAAGGAACAGCCTGCCGTAATCATCATTACCCAAACCCCATTGCCCGCTTGGCACATCAACAAGACTATCTACTATCAACTCCTTACCTGTCCATTTATAGCGCAACTGCCGGCTGGTATATATCCAGTTATCTAAGTTCCAAACCAGGCCGCTGCGCTGATGCTCAAGATTACGGGTGTCAGGTATATCGTTATGGTATAGCTGCACTTTTTCATCAGCTATACCATCATTATTTGCATCTCTGTAAGTATATAAATTGCTTGAATAAGTTTCAGCTACCAGCAGCCTGTCGTCCAATGCCAGTATCATGCGTGGAAGCACAAGACTATCTATAAAAATGGTATGCTTATCCATTTTCCCGTCACCATTGGTATCCTCCAATCTTATAATTTTGCTTATGGGCAAATTTTCATTAGTGGCATTTATATCCTGCATATAGGTTCTCATTTCCGCCACGTACATTGCCCCGTTACCATCCCAGGCTATAGCAACCGGTTCCTGTATCATGGGTTCGCTTGCAACCAGCTCAAGCCGGTAACCTTCGGGAAGATGAATGGTTTTCATACTTTCTTCAGGCGATAAAGGCGTTCCTGAAGGATTAGGGTTTACCGCTATTTTAACGGGCAGTTTTTCCGGAACATCTGCAATGCTTTTTTGAGTGCAACTGTAAGTTGAAAGCAGGTATAAAAGGAGCAAAAACGGGAGTAATGGTTTCATTATAAAAATTTTACGACCTGTGCCGGTATCAGCATAGGTCGTAAAGAGAAAGGCTTAATAACTGTATACCCAATCTGTGTTATGATTAACCTGCCGTTTGCTAAGTCAACGTGAGTTTTGCATCCTAAAAAAGGATAATCAGCAAGTTATTATACTTTCTTTCTCATATTCATCAATACTTTTCCCGCGGCGTTCACAGCGGGGCAGTGTTCGCAACGAATGCTTCTTTGCGCACCTTGCTCCGTAGCGCACTTTGCGTGAAATAATACTTTTTAAACTGGTTTTGCTACACCCAAAACTCACGTTATGCCACTTTAGCTTCCGCGGATAAGGGACAACCAAAATTTTCCAGCAGGTAATGATCCATTTCGTCTGCCTTTTCAGAAAGCTTGATCAGGCGTTCCAGTTCCTGCTCCCCATATTTTTCACTAAACAGGTCGGAGATATGAACCCTGTATGAAAGAAATACTTCGCCATCATAAACACCCAGCTTATATGGTTGCTGAGAGGGAGATAATAAAAACCGTAATAGCTCCGGCATGCTCTTGCTCATCATTTTATTAATGGGCGAAGTAGCATATACATAGTTGCTGTTGTATATGAATATGCGAACGAGCGAGCTTCCGTTGTGAAAGCTCCAGTATTCGTAGCCGGTACGGGCAAGCACCGGGTTTATGCCATGTTTTATAAAACCATCTTCTACCAGCTTTGCAAATGCACTAAGTTCTTTTTCTTCAAATAAAGTGGTATCAATTGTTCCGCCGCAGTTATTGCAATATTCATTTGAATCTTCCGCCACAGTTTTACAACCCGGGCATACCACACTGTATTGCGTTGGCGTTTGCGTTGTGTAAATTTCCAGTATCTCCAATAATGTATCAACCGGAACCGCAAAACCCATATTATCTGCTTCGGTGAATTTGCTGGTGGTTATACCAATAATTTCTCCTGCTTTATTTACCAACGGGCCACCGCTGTTGCCGGGGTTTACGGGTGCATCCGTTTGTATATAATACTTGCCATTCATTAGCTGGCGGGGCGAAGAAATAATACCCTGTGTTTCTGTATAAGGCATACCGTAAGGAAATCCTAACACATACACTTCATCGCGGACGTTAAGGTTTGAAAGTGATGAAAAGCCGGCTTCTGATAATTCACTGAAATCAGCCTCCGTTTTTACCAGCGCTATATCTTCATTGGCATCAACCATTACAACGTGCCCCACAAACCTGTCATGATTTTTATTTTCTACAGCAACCGTTTTGCTCCCCTGCACCACATGGAAATTAGTAACAAAGAGGTTGTATTGTTTGAGATAAAAAGCAGAGCCTGAACCGTTGGATGTATTTATTTTAAAGATGAGTTGTGATACCTGCATACAATTGATTTTAATTTTTAGCGAATCCTTTCATAAAATTCCCGATCATGGATTTATACTGATCCACTATACCGTTAATACCTTTCATATACGCTTCGGTATCGAATGCAGGCGTTTCTGTCGCAACGCTTTCTGCTTCTTCCATGTCAAACACTTCCTGCTCATTCAGGTAAAAGAATTTCATTGCCTTTAATAGTATCGGCGCCGCTTCTGCCCAGGGTTTATCAGCAGCTTTTTTAAGACTGTACTCAATGGCTTTACTGCTGTTCTCATCTATATTAAAATCAGCAAGTATAACATACAGGGTGTACAAATTATACATGGCTGCCATACTATAATTTTCTTTGTTAACCAGCGATTCGGCATATTCATACTGCTTCGCTATCCAGTCTTTTAAATAACCCCTGCTGGCATTGCTCTTTAGCGGAATAAGCTGGTATGTTATGCAAAACGCATCTTTACTTTCGGCAAGGGTTAAATTTTTAACTGCCTCAAGCGCTCCGCGCATGGTTTTTATTTTCGCATTGATATCATTGCTCCGGTTATAAAAACTACTGATGGCATCACTCAATTTATTATTGAGTACGCCTGTAGGGTCAGCATAATATTTTATACGGTTAATACCTATGAACAGTGAGTCACCTGCGGTCAGCAAATCTCTTTTGCTCTCATAATAAGCTGCATACTTCAATGCTTCATCAGCAATGGCAATTACATTTGTTTGAATTTCCTGTAATTGCTCATCAGGGTAATGCGATATTTGCGGATCCATTATTCTTGTAGCGCCAAATTTGCTTACAAACTCATCGTCATATTTATCCGCATTGGTGGCCATATCCCTAAGAGTGTCATATAATTTGTATGGCTCGCATAATTCAACAGGCATTGAATAGCTTAGTGAAAGCGTATCGCCTTCAAGAAAAATTTGCGGCAGAGACATTGAACCGAAATTAAGCTCGGTGCACTTGCGCAGGATAGGCAATTGCTTATCTGCCGGTAATTTTACAAAAGGCGTTTTAATAGAAATAGTATCTGCACCAATATCAACAATTACAACCGCTGATCCCTGCGGAATTACAATCTGGCTTCTGTCGGCATTGGCGTAATGTTTCAGGATGTCTTCGTCAATATAGTCAAACAGGTTATAGATAGCCTGGCGATAGTCTTTGTTATCATAGCTATCAAGCGTTTCATTCCATTTGGCAATATTGTTTTTTGAACTGAGATTTTTTTGAATAGTGGGCGTGAATGAGATGCAATTATGCATAGCGTTATTTTGAGGATGGTGAATTCAAAATGTTTTAACGCTTTAAGTTATAAATTATTTGAATAGGCTGCTAAAAAGTATTTGCTATTAGCGCTTATCTCATACTATTTTATCAAAGCTGTAATGAAAAATGCCTGCACCTATGTTCTTTTCCACCCTTCACCCTATACCTTCCACCTTTACCCTAAATCAGGCATTCCTCCATCCTCTTCAATCCCACAGCTACGGGCAGTTTTTCCCAGAGTATTTCATATACAGCTTTTGCTATCGGCATATCTGCTTTTACTTCCTTATTAATATTATAAATGCTTTTGCTGGCATTATATCCTTCGGCTACCATATTCATTTCGAGCTGGGCTGATTGTACCGAATGACCTTTGCCTATCATATTGCCAAAGGTTCTGTTGCGGCTGAAGAGTGAGTAGCAGGTTACCAGCAAATCACCAAGGTAAACAGAAGCCGCATAATTAGGCGATTTTTTGTGATGCGTTTTATCTATAGTGTGTGTGCCTACATCTATATTGCGAATACCTACTTTTTTTAAAAACTGCGCCATTTCATCTGCGCAGTTGGCGATAAGTACACTTAAAAAATTATCGCCATAGCCTTTGCCGTGTGCTATACCCGAAGCCACCGCGTATATATTTTTCAGTATCGCCGCATATTGCACGCCGATAATATCCGTGTTAATAATAGTATTGATGTATGCTGTAGAAAAATAAGTCGCTATGTTTTCGGTTGCATCGGCATTCGTGCCTGAAAAGGTTAGATAGGATAAGCGTTCCGCAGCTACTTCTTCCGCATGACAGGGACCCATAATGGTAAAATAATTATCTATACTGAAATTGTATTCTGATTCCAGGTAATCATTCAATAATTGGTTATGCTGCGGAAGCATCCCCTTAACGGCAGATATGATTTTCTTTCCTTCAAGATCCTTCGCATTAATTCCACTAAACTGTTGTGCTACAAAAGCGGAAGGCGTTACTACTACTAAATGATCAGATTGCCGGATAGTATCGGCAGCATTCGTAGTTAATAATAAAAGATTTGTATCAAACGAAACAGAAGTTAGGTAATTGGGATTATGATGTCTTTTTAATATATGCTGAAGCGTTTCATCTCCCCTTACACACCAGTTAACAGGTATGCCATTATCCGTAAGCATTTTTGCCAGGGCTGTGCCCCAGCTACCGCTACCTATTATACCAAACTGCATAAATATTTTTAGTTTATAGTTTGTAGTTTATGGTTGAAAGCAACTATTAAACTACAAACCGCTAACTACAAACCTTCCTTAATTCTTCACCTCAAACAATTGATCTTTCGGCACAACTTTTACTTTGGTGCCGGATTTGAGCGTTTTACTAACAATAGTATATGGCCCGGTAATCACTTCATCTCCCTCCTGCAAGCCTTCTGTTATTTCAATATTATTGATATCCTGTATGCCGGTTTTTACCTGTTTTAATTTTACAGTGTTGTCTTTCTGCAACACAAATACAATTTCAAGTAAATCATCATTTGTGCCTGATGAATTTGAGCCAGCCTGATTATCATCAACATTTGTTGTTTCTTTTTTTGCCGTAACTGTTTTTGTTTTGTTGGCGGCAGTATCGTTTTTATCGCGGGTAGTAACCGCATTGATAGGTACCGATAAAACATTATTGTGCGTCCTGGTTTGTATATCTGCGCTGGCGCTCATACCCGGCCTGAATGGAAATTTCTTTGGTTTGGAAGGATCAATCAAATCAGCATAAGAATCCCGTAGAATACGAATACGTACTTCATAATTGGTTACATCTGTGCTGCTGGTAAGCGATGAAGATGTTTGCGTAGCCGCGCCTTTCTGGCTGCTGGCTATTTGCGTAACCAGTCCTTTAAACTTCCTGTTATTATATGCATCAACCTCTATAATAGAGGTATCGCCAATATTTATTTTCTGCACATCATTTTCGCCAACCTCCACTCTTATTTCAAATATGCTTATATCTGCAACACGCATCATTTCTGTGCCCGCCATCATTGAGTTACCTACAACTCTTTCTCCCTTTTTTACATTCAGCAGCGATACTACACCCGTCATTGGAGATAATAATGCGGTTCTGCTTAAATCTTTATTTGCCTTTGAAAGATTAGCTGTTGCACTTTTTACCTGCGCCTGGTTGCTGCGGATACTTTGCAAAGCTGCATTGTAATTTGCCTGGGCGCTATTAAGTGTATTTTGTGCCTGCTCAAATTCCGCTTTGGAAATTACTTTATCCTTTAATAATTGTTCCTGCCTGGTAAATGTTGTTTTTGCAAGGTCAAGCGCTGACTTCAACGCTTCTAATTGTGCCTGTGAGTTTGCAACCATAGACTGTTGTCCTGCAACCTGTGCAGCAGCCTGATCGCGTTGGGTAGCGTATATATCGGCATATATCCTGGCAAGTATCTGGCCTTTCCTCACGCTATCTCCTTCTTCAACATTCAATTCGGTAATCTCACCCGAAACGTCGGGGCTTATTTTTACTTCTATCTCAGGATATACTTTTCCACTCGCCGTTACTATTTCCGTAATATTACGGCGCAGTACTTTTTCAGCAGATACTTTAGTACCTTCTTCCTTACCAATGACCCCTGCTTTTTTTAAGCTGATCAATAATATTACCAAAGCAGCCAGTATAATAATAATCCAAAGCAGTTTTTTATTCATAAGATATATTATTAAATAAGTTGATGATTATAATTTAATTCCCTGCCCCTTGTAAAACTCCAGTACTTTCATTTTAAACACATAGTCGAACTGGGAGATAAGCAGGTTGATACGCGCATTATATAAATTGGTTTGATTGGTAAGCCACTCTATGGTTTGCATAACACCAATCTCGTAGCGCCTGCTGGCCAATGCAAACGAACGTTCCGCTGTAGCTACTTCTTTCTGTCTTGCATTAAATGTTTGAAAAGAGCCCCGCGCCTGGTTATACGCGGTATATATATCCTGCTTCAGTTTCAAGGTGTCCTGTTCTATAATAAGCTCTTTATTGCGTATATCCATCTTAGCTCTTTCAATATTTGCTCTTGCTGACCAGCCATTAAAGATGGGAATGTTTAAACCAATACCAACTGATTGCCCGAAGTTATTTTTTACCTGTGCTCCGTAGTCGTTCCAAAGTTGCCCAAAATTTTGTTTGGTAGTTACTATTCCTGTTTGTGGTGTATACACCGGCAGCTTTTCAGTTCCGTTCATCACATAAATATTTTCATTAGGCAGTATACCCAAAGCAACCTGGCTTGTTGATTTAAACGGAGCAAAGAAACGGGATCCGAGCTGTCCAAATGCTGACACCGTAGGATACTGCCTGCTTTTAGCAGCCTCATATGCCTTTTGTGAAGCCAGCAAACGAAGGTTGTTTACTTTTATGTTGGGCTGAGATTTCATTGCCATATCAAATACCGTGGCAGGTGATATCTCCAATATATTATCAACGGGTATATTTTCTACATTAGGTATTTCAAGATCAAAAGAGGCATCAGCAGGTAAGTTAATTAAAGCTTTTAATGTAAGCTTATCTACTTCTGCAGTTGTTTGTGCGGCTATTAAATTTGCACTGTCACGCGCAACCTGTGTGGCTAATTCCAAGCTATTCAATTCAGGCAAAGATCCGGCATCAACCTGCTTTTGTGTATTATCTCTTTGCGCCTGGCTTTGCTTCATTTGAATTTCTGTAACATTCGCCTGTTCCAGGTCAAGCAATACCAGCAAGTATTGCCTTGCAACATTTAATGCAATATCATTTTTAGCTTTATCAACCGCAGCCTGGTCTGCCTGGTTGCTATAGTCGTTTGATTTTATCGTATTTCGCTGGCTGTTCCAGTTAAACAAATTTACCTGTGTATTTAACGCAAACTGCTGATACATGGCGTTATTATCACTGTAGGTATTGGTAGTATAATCAAGCGATCTGCCAAATTGAAAACCGTGATTACCGGAAAAATTCAGAGAAGGAATTTGTTGAAGCTTGCTTTCTTTTAGCAGGATAGCAGAAACCCTTGACTGGATATCAGCCTGGCGAACAGATACATTATTTGCAATGGCATATTCAACACACCGGCGTAAGTCCCACTTACCATTATCCTGTGCTTTCAATGATAGGTTGGCAAATACTATTACCGCAGTCAGTCCAAGAAAGTATTTTCTCATGAATAAAATTTATATGGCGATAATATTTCATGAACTTATCATGATAAATATTATTATTCTACAAATATTCAACTAAAAAAACATTTGACAAAACCTCTTATATAATATTTAACGCCTGCAGCAGGTCGTTAATAATATATTCCGGTTCCTCTTGCCCTACATATAACCGTAACATGCGATGCGATTTTTTTGTAATATCATAATCCTTTTCTTTAACAGAGGCGCATCCGGGGATAATAAGCGATTCATATCCGCCCCAACTCACTGCCATGAGTATATGTTTCAGGTTTTCGCAAAAGGTTACAATATCTTCTACTTTTTTTACTTTCAGGTGAAAGGATAGTAAGCCACAAGCGCCCTCCATTTGCTTTTTTGCCAATTCATATTGGGGAAAACTCTTATCAAACGGGAAAATGATATCTTCAACTTTTGGGTGTTGCTTTAAAAACTCCAGCACCTTGTTTGTGTTTTCCGTTATTTGACGGAGGCGTACAGGCAGGGTTCTGAGCCCGCGTATAAGCAGCCATGCATTAAAAGGCGATATTCCTGTGCCGGCAGTACAAAACTCGGTTTCAAAAATCTTTTTCATCATAGCTGATGTGCCGGTTAATACGCCTGCAACAACATCACTATGCCCTCCTATATATTTTGTGGCAGATTGCAGCGAAATATCAATACCCATTGCAATCGGTTTTTGGTATAACGGGCTGCAATAACTATTATCGCAAATGGTTAGTATACCCTTTGATTTTGCTATTGCTGCAATGGCGCGCAGATCCTGCAGGTCAAGATACCAGGAGTTTGGTGTTTCAAGATAGATGATGGTTGTGTTTGGCTGAATGGCTTTCTCAAAATTTTCTACAGCCGTTCCGTTTACATAGGTTGTGGTTACACCAAACCCGGGCAGTATATTATTGAATAATTTTTGCGCCCAGGTATAGGGCTTGTTTACGGAAACAATATGATCTCCGGATTTTACATTAGCCATTACCGAAGCATATATGGCAGAAGCCCCGCTGTTAAACACCAGGCAGTCTTCTGCTTCATCCAATGCGGCTAATTTTTTTCGTAAGATGTCAACGGTAGGGTTAAGCCCTCTTGTATAAATATAGCCGGTGTATTCATCTTCAAACAGGCGGCGCATATCATCTACTGTATTAAAAACAAAATTGCTGGTTTGAATGATGGGCGGCGCTACCGCGTTAAAATACTTTTCGCGTTCTTCTCCCAATTCATTTATGATGTAGGAAATATCCATATACTATGATTTCTTTCTATAGTAAAAAATAAAATATACAACGGTTAACAGCAGCAAAAGTATAACACCGGTTAATGCAGCGAATGGTTTATCAATAATTACAGCTATGGCAACGCCTGCATACGACAATACAAATATTGCTGCCAGCAATGGCGTCCATTTTGTCCAGGTTCCGGAAACCGCTTCTTCATTCTTTTTTCTTTTGCGCAGGATAAACAGCGTAGCGGCAGAAGTGCTCATACCAATACTGTCTAAAAAAATACTGAAGCCAAGAATATTATCTACTTCTTTTCCAAAGAAAGTTATAACAATAGTGATAATGGCAAATACGGTTAAGCCTCCGGTTAATGCCAGGGTTTTAGCATTGCGCTTAGAGAAAAATGCAGGCAATACTTTGTCCTGGCTCATGGCGTACATTACCCTGGGATTACTCATGAGGCTAACATTTACGTAAGCCAAAACAGAAAGGAACATCAAGCCATCAAATACTTTTGCGCCGGTTTTGCCAAACCATGCTTCGCAAAGCAATGCGCCGATGGCCGAAACATTCTTCATCCGTTCGTACCCTATCACCTGCGTATAAGCGAAGTTTATACCAACATATAGCAGAATGGAAATGAATATGCCGGAAATAATGGCTTTAGGGAAAATGCCGGTTTGCTGAACTTCGCTGCCAAAATTGATGGTTTGCTGGTAGCCGCCATAAGAAAAAAATACCGGCACAAGGCTGATCATGAACAGTTTTAACCAACCCTTTTCGCCTAACTCATATACCTGTGCATTTTCATTATAGCCATGCGGTTCTACCATCACTCCTTTCAGCACACTGGCGATCAGCAAAACCATTACGGCTGTTTTAACTACAGTAAGTATATTCTGCATACGGCTGCTGGTTTGCAGCCCCATTAAATTAACGGTATAAAAAAGGCATACCGCTATTATGGAAACGGTTACTGTAAAGCCCTGCCCCGAAGGTTTGCCAAACAAAAGATCGCTTACATAATCCGCGCCAATCAAAGCAACTACGCCGAGCGATGCTGCATTGCTTATTAATATTAATGCATTTACCGTAAAACCTACGGCGGGATGATAACACTCTGCAAAAATTTTGTAATAGCCACCCATAACAGGAAGCCGTACTCCTATTTCAGCATAGGTTAAAGCGCCGCATAAGGCAACAAGCCCCCCGGTAAACCACACTGAAAAAAATATTACAGATGAACCTGAAGAAGCCGCTACTTTGGCCGGTGTGCCAAAAATGCCCATCCCTACAACAAGACTTACCACTATCATGGTAAGTGAGAAATAACCTAATGGTTTACCGGATGCCATGCTGCTGCATTATTTTTTTCTTCATATTATTCATTTATACTGATTTTCTGAATACTAACAGGCAACCATACCTGCATATCATTTGCGCCGCGGTTATTCCAGGTATAATATGGTATAGCGGTAATTTTTTGGGTTGATGTAGATACGGATAAGCCATTACTGCCTACAGCCACAACCGGCGCATCAAAACGAATTGTATTTACGCCGCCTAATAAAGAAGCATCATAATCAGTTTCAAATATAGTACTGCCGGGTAAAATTATATTGCCCGATTTCAACCCGTCTTTCTCTCCTTCTATGCAATATAACATTGGCCCGTATTGCAGGGCAACCCTGCTGGTATTCTGTTTTACTTCAGCATTACTGAGTATCCGCTGCACTTTCATCGGCAACTCCATTGTTACTACGTCTCCTTTTTTCCAGTTGCGTTTTATTACGGCATAGCCATTATTAATAATATACGCGGTTTTTTCTCCATTAACCATTATAACCGGTTGATCATTTTGCTGTTCAGCATAATGATACAGGTCTCCTGGCGCCGGCGTTGTTAACCAGCCGGGAATGCGTAACCGAACTTCAAATAATGATTTTTTAGACGGAGATACGGTAAGCTTTACGTTCCCCTTCCAGGGATAGCCCGTTTCCATAGCAAGCGCTATGTTATTTTTTCCCTGTTGTACAACGGTATTGCTTCCTACAAATAGATTAATCCAAACTGCATTAGCCGAGCTTGCATAAATATAGTTACCCACTGAGCTTACCAGCCTTGCAATGTTAGATGGACAACAGGCGGTTCCAAACCATTCACTGCGGGCATAACCTCCGCCCGAAGCCAAAGGGTTACCATAAAAAAACCGGTCGCCGGAAAGTGATAAACCATCCAGTGCGCCATTATATAAACTTCTTTCCAGTACATCAATATATTTTGCATTGCCCGAAAGCATGTTCATGCGCTGATTCCAGAATACCATACCAACGGATGCACAGGTTTCGCAATAAGCGCTTTCATTGGGAAGATCATATGGGCGTCCAAATCCTTCATTCTTTCCCTGCGCGCCAATACCGCCCGTTATATACATGTGATGAAAAACCACATCCTGCCAAATGGAATCCATTGCCGTAATATAGCCCGCGTCATTGGTAACAGCAGCAACATCCGCAGCGCCGGTATATAAATACATCGCTCTTACCGCATGCCCGGTAATTTTTCGCTGATCTTTTACCGGTAGCCCGTCCTGGCAATAATCCGGATCTTTCCATTGATCCCATATTACGCCTTTACCATTTCCGTGACCTCTTTGCTTAAGAAACCAGTCAGACAGTTCAAGGTATTTTTTGTTTTTTGTGTGATGGTATAATTTCATCAGCGCCAGTTCAATTTCCTGGTGCCCGCTTACCCAGGGCCGGTTTTGCTGATGAAATACTGAATCAATATGATCAGCAAACCGGATAGCTGTTTTCAATAGCTTATCCTTACCCGTTGTATTATAATAGGCAATGCCTGCTTCAATCAAATGACCGGCGCAATAATCTTCATGCTTCTCCATATCTGTCCAGCGCTTATTAATATCCGTTAGTTCGTAGTATGTATTAAGATAGCCATCAGGCAACTGGGCAGCGGCAATTTTATCAATCCATTTATCTGTGTTTTTCTCTAATGCTGCATTCGGATGGTTCTTTAAAGAATACGCAATGGCTTCTATTGCTTTATATACATCAGAATCGTCGTAATAAATGCCTTCATGTTTGCCGGAATGTTGGGCAGCCTTTTCAAAGTTGCGGATGCGACCTGTTTTGTTTTGTGTATAATTCACGCAGGCATCTATCGTAGCTGTTGCAACGGTTTCCATTTTGGGTTTCCAAAACGCGTCTGTTATCGTTACTTCTGAATAGTTAACCGGGTATATTTTTTGTGAAGAGCTTTGTGCATGAGCGGCAATCATTTCACTCAAAAACATTAGCGCAATAAATATATTTTTTTTCATGAGGCTTATCGATTTTATGCAGATGAAAAGTCAATTTACGACAGAATGTTGTTGAAGAAAAAAATGGCTGACAATTATCGTTCCGGGGCTTGGCGAAGGCGTAGCAATTGAAGCAATTCCGTTTGGTTAATGTAAAAAAGTTGATAGATGCACTCAACTCCGATTTATAACTTTCACCCGCGCTTTTGCCAAACCCATATTAGCGGTTCGGGCTTTCTTCATTATTTACCTACTAATTGCATTCTTAACAGCGGATAATTTCTACCTTGGTCATCTTTGTTGGTTCTCTCAAATGTTTCAAAGCCGAATTTCTGGTAAAATTTTAGCGCTTTTTCATTTTCTTCATTTACGTCAAGTTTATAAGCATTTAATTCTTTTACAGCAAAGCTCAATAATTTCTGTCCAATTCCTTGTCCAAAATATTTTGGGTCTATAAAGAGCATTTCAACTTTTTTGTCTGCAACTCCGATAAAACCCAATACCAAATTTTCCTTTGTCAGGCAAAAGACTTGAAATTCATTAAAATTTATGTCGTTTACTAATTCCTTAATTTCTTCAAAATCAGTTGAAGTCAAAAAGTGGTGTGTGGCGAGAACGGATTTTTCCCAAATTGTCAAAACCTGTTGGCGGTATGTGTCAGTATATGGATTTATATCAAAATTGTCTGTCTGCATAATGTTGTTACATTTTTTTTGGTAGCTGTTGTCTTAGCCTGACCGCTATCAGCCATTTCCATTTAATATGAACTTGCATTCAACCTAATTGTTATGTGGAAGCCAACAATTATAGTAAACCCCTAACCACTGTAATTACTTCAGCTAATGTAGATACATCCTGCCCGCCTGCGGTAGCCAGTGTTTTTTGTCCGCCACCTCCGCCTTTTATTAAGGGTGCTACATGTTCTTTAATAATTTTACCTGCATCTAAATTTCTGGCAGCAGCTACTACTTCCGACATGCCGATGGCTACAAAAGCTTTGCCATCAATATTGGCGCAAAGCACAATTACATAATCGCGCAGGTGATTTTTTATATCAAAGCAAAGTTTCTTCAGCGCATCCGCATTGCCTACTTCAATGATATCGCCGATAAAAGTTATGCCGTTTACAATTTCGTCCTTCTGCAATATTTCATTTCTTACCTGCACCAATTGCCTTGCTTCAAGGTTGTCAATTCTTTTCTGCAACAGCCCTTTTTCTTCCATCAGCCTTTCAATGGCTTTCAACGGATCTTTTGCTTTTAATAACTCACCAATATTTTTAAACTGGTTTATCTTATCAAAAATATATTGTATAGCGGCAGGCCCGGTAAGTGCTTCTATTCTTCTAACGCCGGCGGCTACTGCCTGCTCCCCGGTAATGGTAAACAAACCAATCATGCCGGTATGGCCAACATGCGTGCCACCACATAATTCAATGGAATAAGCAGGGTCAATAATAACTACACGAACAGTATCGCCATATTTTTCGCCAAACAGTGCCATAGCGCCAAGCTTCAGCGCTTCTTCTTTTGGCATTTCATTTATTACTACAGGAATGTTTTGCCTTATTTTATCATTTACCAGCAACTCAATTTTTCTTAACTCTTCCTCGGTAACTTTTGCAAAATGAGAAAAGTCGAAACGCAACTCCGAAGGTGATACCAACGAACCCTTTTGCGCTACATGTTTACCCAATACCTGTCGCAATGCCGCATGCAATAAATGCGTTGCAGTATGGTTATACATGGTATTCAACCGTTGTTCAAAATCTACAGCCGCTGTTACGGTCATTGCAATATCAGCTGGTAATCCTTCAGTAAAATGTATGATGAGGTCGTTCTCTTTTTTAGTATCAACAACCGCTATTTTTTCTTCAGCAAATTGCAAAATTCCTTTATCGCCAACCTGTCCGCCGCTTTCTGCATAAAAAGGCGTTGTTTCAAGCACCACCTGGTATTGTTCTTTGCCTTTAGCTTTAGCCTTCCTGTATTTTACTACCTGTGTTTCAACCAGCAGATCATTATAGCCTACGAAAGATGTTTTATCGGCTTTATTTACTTCAATCCAGTCTTCCGTATCAACAGCAGTGGCAGCGCGGGAGCGGTCTTTCTGCGCTTTCATTTCCAATTCAAATCCAGGCTCATCAACAGTAAGATTGTTCTCTGCCGCTATCAGTCTTGTAAGGTCAATAGGGAAGCCGTAGGTATCATACAATTCAAAAGCATCTTTCCCGGAAATAACCGTTTGCTTATTAACCGCAGATGATTTTATAATGTCGTCTATTCTTTTTAATCCTTTCTCCAATGTTCTTAAAAATCCTTCTTCTTCTTCCTTCACTACTTTACTTACAAAGTCAACCTGTTTTTCCAGCTCGGAAAAAACATCTTCAAACTGCTTTGCCAATAATGGCACAAGCTGAAACAACAGCGGTTGCTTATAATGCAGGTAAGAATAATAATACCTTACCGCTCTTCTCAATATTCTTCTTATTACATAGCCTGCGCCGGTATTGGAGGGCAATTGTCCATCGGCAATGGTAAAGCAGATAGCTCTTAAATGGTCGGCAATAACCCTGAAGGCAATCGCCTCCTTACTATCGCTGTAATCATATTTTTTATGGGTGATGTTTTCTGTAGCAGCTATAGTGCCGGTAAAAACATCCGTATCATAGTTGGATGTTTTTTGCTGAATTACCCTTGCCAGTCTTTCAAATCCCATCCCGGTATCTACATGCTTTGCAGGCAAGGGTTCAAGGCTACCGTTTTTTGAACGGTTAAACTGAATGAATACATTATTCCATATTTCAATTACCTGCGGGTGGTCGTTATTCACTAACATCCTGCCATCTTTGGTTTTACGTTCCTCATCCGGCCTGCAATCCACATGAATTTCTGTGCATGGGCCGCAGGGACCTGTATCGCCCATCTCCCAAAAATTATCTTTCTTATTTCCCAATAATATCCTGTCTTCAGGTATATGCTTTTTCCATTCGCTGTATGCTTCCTGGTCTTTAGGAATGCCTTCTTTTTCATCACCCTCAAAAACGGTAACGTATAAACGTTCTTTATCAAGCTTATATATTTCTGTAAGTAATTCCCAACTCCAGGCAATGGCTTCTGCTTTAAAATAATCTCCAAAACTCCAGTTGCCCAGCATTTCAAACATGGTATGGTGATAGGTGTCAACACCCACTTCTTCCAGGTCGTTATGTTTACCGCTTACGCGTAAGCACTTTTGGGTATCCGCCACACGGGGAAATGGCGATTTTTTATTGCCCAGGAAATAATCTTTAAACTGGTTCATGCCGGCATTGGTGAATAAAAGCGTAGGGTCGTTCTTGATAACTATAGGGGCGGATGGAACGATCTGGTGGCCTTTTGATTGAAAAAAATCAAGGAAAGCTTTTCTTATCTGAGATGAGGTCATCGTTATACTTTTATAATTTTTATACCGTTTGAATGTTTAAATTTTATATTTGCCCCCTTGCCCCGGGAAGTGTGCGAAGGTAGTTAATTTATGGTTGGATTTTTGCGATAAGCAAGGCCACCCATGTTTCAGACATCCTGTAATGAAAAAAATAAAATACTATTATAATACTAATACGCTGCGCTACGAAAAGCTGGTAGTTCCGCTTCGTGTGAAGCTGTTGCGCGTGCTGGGTTTTTTAGCCGCGGCTGTTGTAACGGCTCTTATTATAGTTTTTTTAGGGTGGCAACTGCTCGATTCACCAAAGGAAGTAGTAATGCGCAGGGATAATGAACGTATTCGGGAAGATTATGTACTCCTCAACAATAAAATAAAGTCGATGGAGTTGCAGATGGCCGAACTGGAAAAAAGGGATAACCACGTATACAGAGAAATTTTTGAGGCCAACCCCATACCTGATAGTGCCCGCGCCAAATCGCTTGAAAAGCAGCAGGAAATAAAACTTACGGAAGGGATGGAAGATAATGAGCTGGCATACTCTATTGCAGGTGTAGTTGACAACCTGATGAATCGTATGAACTTCCAGAAAAAATCTTACGCCGATATTGAGGGAATGATAAAGGATAAAGAGAAATTACTTGCCGCCACGCCTGCTATTCAACCTGTGAGCAATAAAGATTTAAGCCGTATGGCATCGGGCTTTGGTTACCGCATTGACCCGGTATACAAAACAGTAAAAATGCATGCGGGGCTTGATTTTGCAGCGCCACAGGGCACACCTATTTATGCTACTGCCGATGGCGCAGTAAAGCTTGCGGGCAATACCGGCAATGGTTATGGTAATTATGTTATTCTTGACCACGGGTATGGCTACGAAACGCTATACGGCCATCAATATAAAATAAAAGTAAAGCCCGGGCAAAGAGTTAAGAGGGGAGAATTGATTGGCTGGGTGGGTAGTACCGGTAAATCTACAGGCCCGCATGTGCATTACGAAGTACATAAAAACGGGCAGCATATTGACCCCATTTACTTCTTCTATAATGACCTTACACCTGAGCAGTTTGACCGTATTCTTAAAATGGCTGCCGCGGGTAATCAAAGTTTTGACTAAATGTTAATAATTCGCGGCATTATTTTTTCTGTATACCGTTAATTTAGCGGAATGTTTAAGCAGTTAGATTTATTTCAGAATATTCCTGATGAGCAACCGAAGCAGGTTGAAACAAAAGGGAACAGTATAATTGCTTCAGAAGCTGTGGAAAAACTAACTGCGCTACAGGATAACATAATTATAAAAGAAGCAGAAGAAAGTTTTGCGATAGAGCCAACCGGGGAGCCATTGGGTAACAGTATAGCTGCAGAAGAAGAAGCGGGTATATTTATTGCCGGAGAAATACCGGCTAAGGATATAACAATAGAAGAAAAAGTTCTTTTAAAAGAAGGCAGGAAAACAAAAACTGTTTCTGCAAAACCAGTTAAAGGAAAGCGGGGCAGAAAATCGCTTAAAGAAATGGAAGGCGAATCTGATTTTATCAGCATCCCGGAAGATGAAGTGTTGTTTAAAAAACAATATTATAGTATAGGCGAGGTTTCTGTAATGTTTCAACTTAACGCTTCATTACTCAGGTATTGGGAAACAGAATTTGATATTTTGAAACCAAGAAAAAACAGGAAGGGCGACCGGCATTTCAGGCCTGAGGACATAAAAAATTTATATCTCATACATCATTTGTTAAGACAAAGAAAATATACCATTGAAGGTGCAAAAGATTATTTAAAAAAGAATAAATCAAAGGCGCAACAAAATTTTGAACTCATACAACGTCTACAAAAATTGAAAGGATTTCTACTCGAATTAAAAGCAGGTTTATAAAGGTGTTTTTTATTAGATAAATGCCATTGAATATCAATGTGAAAATATTGCGTTAAATAGAAAATATTTAACACGTTGTTATTTTAATTTTATCTGCTAACAAAAGTCAAAGAAAGTGATAAGAGAAAATATTTAAAATTTCTACTCGTTTTTTATAACGCTAATTAAAATCTCTATGAGCTCTATCCGAATCCTTTTATCATCGCTCGCAATTTTTTCCTGTGTTTTTATGCAGGGCCTTAAAGGTTCAACATTAGCCACTATTAAAAATGTAAGTGATGTTGCAGACACTTCACTTGGAGGAGCAAAACATGAAAACATTAAAGCAGCGGCGGGTTCTTACAAAGTGGTTATTAAAAAGAGCGCTTACGAAATGACGATATATGATGAAGACGGATGGTATGGCACATACCCGGTAGTGTTTGGGAATAAAAGCCAGGAAGATAAAAAGATGGAAGGCGACAGGCTAACTCCTGAAGGAAGTTTTAAAATCATTGGTAAAAGAATTCATAAACAATGGGGCAAATTTCTTGCGCTTGATTATCCCACAAAAGAAAGTTATGCAAGATTTAATTCAAGAAAGGCTGCCGGCACAATACCTAAAAAAGCAACCATTGGTGGTGGCGTAGGTATACATGGCACACGCCCTAATGAAGAATGGGTTATTGATAAATATATTAACTGGACTGCAGGTTGTATTTCTGTTAGATACAGTGATATGGCAGAGTTATATGATATGCTTCCCATAGGCACGGAAGTTGTTATCGAAAAATAGCTACAGTTACATTAATGGTGTTTTGATATTAGAAAGCCGTCTTAAAAAGATGGCTTTTTGCATTTATTGCCCCGCCCTTAAGGGCGGGGCAATAAATAATTCCCAACCTCTTTACATTATTCATCGTATATTAACAGAGCCGTTGCAACGATGAAATAAATAACGTACTCTATTATAAGATAGTTCCGCGCTTGTATAAGTTAGGATTCAGAAACCCCCGCATAGCCTGCCGTGGGGTTTTCTTTTTACCATATCTTCACTGCATGAAACATATACTCACCGTATTGTTAACATTTGTTTACCTGCAACTAACCGCGCAGGATTCAACACACAAATCAATAATGGTGCAAACCATTGGCAGGTTACCTTACCTGGAATATGGTTTGGGCGATGACCGGCTTGGCGGCGCCAAAATGACTTATCTTGATTCGGGAATTGTAATGCCGGTTATAGATTCTGCAGATGGAGATTACAGGGTTAAGCTTTCTAAAAATCATTCCGCGTATATCAGCAAAGAAAATGTAAAAATACTGCCTGATAAAAGATCAAGGCCTTATTACCTTACATCAAATTGGCGCGTGTATGGTAATGATACAACCGGCTTTGATTATGTAACCATCAATCTTGATGAAAGATTACCATACAGAAGCGTTCAGCAAATTAATCCTTCGCGTATTGCTATAGATATTTTTGGCGCTACATCTAACAGCAACTGGATATCCCAGTTTAGCTCGGTAAAAGAAATTAAAAATACCTGGTATGAACAAACCGAAGATGATGTGATGCGGGTATTTATTGAACTAAAACACAACCAGCATTGGGGTTATAATATTTCGTATGATAGTGTATTTCCTAAATTGATTGTCCGCGTAAAACGCCAACCGCCTGTTTTAGTTTTAAGCAAACTGAAAGTTGCCATTGATGCAGGACATGGAGGAACAAATCTTGGCGCATCTGGTGTAAAAACGGGCATTCTCGAAAAAGATTATACGCTAAGAATCGCCACTGAATTAAATAAACTATTGCGGAAGAATAAGGTAAACACTTTTATGACCCGAACTTCAGATACCACGCTGGATATGATAGAAAGAGTTGAAATGCTGAAAGCCTGGAATCCTGATATACTCATCAGTATACACCTTAACTCATCTGGCAATGCACTGATAAAAGGTACGAGTACGTATTACCGTTATATCGGGTTCCGCAGTTTATCTCAATCCGTTTTAAAAAAAATGCTTGAACTTAAGCTGGTAGAAATAGGCAATGTAGGTAGTTTTAATTTTGCACTGAGCGGTCCAACAGATTATCCTAACTGCCTTGTGGAAGTTGCATTTTTGAGCAATATTGATGACGAGAAAAAAATTCTTGATCCAAAATTCAGAACAGCAGTTGCCAAAAAAATATTTGATGGAATAAACGACTGGCTTAAAAAAATAAAATAAATTGTAAATACTCAGGTTATGATAGAAAAAGGTACATTCATTCATCATGTTTATTTCTGGTTAAACAACCCGGAAAGCAAAGAAGATTTTAATCAACTGGTAGCAGGATTAAAAAAATTATCAGCAGTTACAACCATTGCCTCATTTCATATTGGCAAACCCGCTGATACCAATCGCGATGTTATTGACCGCTCATATTCCATATCGTGGATGCTGCTGTTTAAAAACAAAGCGGATCAGGACAGTTACCAGGTAGACCCTATACACCTGAAATTTGTAGACGAGTGTAAACATTTGTGGAAGAAGGTTGTGGTATTTGATTCTGTTGATGTGTAATTCTTATTGGAAAGAAATTGTAATATCCTGGTGGTTGCCGGGATTTTTTATATAGATGAAGCTCCCGGGTGCATAAGCTTTGTGATTTTAAGAATAGCCGATTTTTAAAAGTTACATCATAATTAATACTGCTCAAAAAGTTAGATACTCTACATAAGTATACAGCGCTGTTATTTGTCTTTACACTATTATAAAGCTGATTTTGTGTATGAAAAAATGTATGCTCTCCCTTTCAATTTCACTGCTGATTGTAAACAATAATTTACCGGCCCAGGTTAATGCTAAAGATGTGCAACACGTAAAAGTGTATTATGAACCCGGCATGTACGGCGGATGGCCGGCGAATAACGGCATCTGGATATGGGGTAATGAAATACTGGTTGGGTTTTCAAAAGGATTTTATAAAGACCTCGGATCAAAACATAATATAGACAGGGATAAACCACAACTGCATTTACTTGCAAGAAGCATGGATGGCGGTAGTACCTGGGTAATTGAAGATCCTGCAACAAAAGGGCTGGTGCCACACGGACATTTTGTAGCAAAGCCAAGAACCGATGTGCCGCAACAAAAAGTAATACAACTAACAGAACCCATTAACTTTCAACATGCGGGTTTTGCTTTAACGGCTTATTCCAACGGCGATGCAGGTGAATCGCGCTATTGGTATTCATACGATAAAGGACATAACTGGAACGGACCATTTGCTTTGCCCAATTTTGGAACACCCGGCACAGCCGCCAGAACAGATTATATTATTGACGGAAAAAACGAATGCACACTTTTTATAACAGCGGCAAAATCAAATGGCAAAGAGGGCAGGGTAATATGTGTGCGTACAACAGATGGTGGCAAAAACTGGTCATTACTGTCACGCATAGGCGAAGAACCGAAGGACTATGATATTATGCCCGCATCAGTGCGGATATCAAACAATGAAATTTTGGTAACCACCCGAAAAAAAGAAGGAGGTATTAGTTTGATTCCTGCATGGCTTTCATCTGACAATGGTAAAAGCTGGACGCCATTGCAAAACGCTTCTGACGATACCGGCATAGGCAACCCTCCTGCGATGATAAAATTGAAAGACGGACGCATTTGCCTGGTATACGGCTACAGGTCAAACGCAGAAAGCATCGCTGCTAAAATCAAAACAAGCGATATAAGAGCCCGGCTTAGCAATGATAATGGCAGATCGTGGAGTAAGGAATATATTTTACGCAATGATGGCTCAGGGCAGGATATAGGTTACCCCAGGATTGTACAACGACCCGATGGAAAAGTGGTAGTGATATATTATTTCATGGACAATATAACGGGGCGTGAAAGATATATAGGCGCATCGATATGGGAGCCGCCGGTTGCCGGTAAAGATTAGCAAGTATATTTCTTATCAGGGAGTGTAATTCCTGAAATCATATACGCTAACGGATAAGCGTAACCGTTCCTTTTCTGTAAAGTGGAGCACCTCCTTCAAAGGTGCAGAAGCACTGCCATACAAATATGCCCGAAGGAACTTCTATTCCATTTAATGTGCCATCCCAACCCTTCTTTGGATCAGTTGTAAAAAAAACAATCTCTCCAAAACGGTTGTGTACTTCCAGCCTAAACGAGACTACAATACCAAATGCTTTTGCTTTAAAAACATCATTTAGCTTGTCTCTATTAGGCGTAAATGCAGAAGGAATAAACAGCCCGCTCATACAGGCTTTTTCTATAACGAGTGTCGTGTCGCTCCCGGAACAACCCTGATCATCGGTTACGGTTAACATATAACTGCCCGCATCACTCACGGTTATTGTTGGTAATGGTGAACCCGTTGACCAATGATAGCTGGCAAAGCGCTTATTAGCACCAAGCTCAATAGATTCATATTGACAAAGACTATCCACCGCAGGCAGAAATTTTGAGGGTGGTCGCAGCTCATTTTTTACAAGCACAGTATCTCTGTTAGTACACTTATGCTGATCTTGTACTTCTACCCAATAAGTACCTGTAGTACTAACATTGTATTTAGAAGCGGTTGAACCATCCATCCAAAGATAGGACTGGAAATTACCAGCAGACAATTGCACGGTTGAGCCGGCACAGACATCGAAATCTTTTCCGAGATTGATGGAAGGAAGCGGAAACACGGTATTGATCACAAGGCTGTCGCGGGTTATACATCCATTATTGTCTGTTGCTTTGATCCAATAGGTTCCCGCAGTTTGTGCCGTTATCATTTCGTTGCCACTGCCTGTGCTCCACTCATACACTCCATAACCTGAACCGGCCGATAATACAACTGAACCACCTGTACAAAAACTGGTGTCGTTTCCAAGATGGATAGGTATAACGGTGATAGTTTGCAGATTTAACGTATCTCCCGCAGCACAACCATCAACGGTTAATGCCCGCACGATAACATTTTGTGGGTTGTGAGGTATAAGGGTAGCAGAAGCATCTTGTTGTTGAACCAGGTCTGGGGCATTCCAGTTATATGTAATGAACCCTGAAGATGCCTTTATATTGTATGGCGATAATGCACAAACAGTTGTGTCTGCACCAATCGATAATGGTGGAACAATACCAAACGTTAGTAACAATGTATCTTTCAGCTCATCTCCGCAACTATTAGTAACCTTTGTGGTATACAGCCCGGGTTGGGTTGCAGTAAATACAGAATCGGTTGAGAGATCTTGCCAAAGATAACTGTTGAAATAATTTCCCGGGCTTAATCTTAAAGTGTCACCAGGGCAAATTAAGGTATCATTCCCCAGTGTAAAGTTTTCTGCCGGCTGAATGATAACGGTTAGTGTATCCGTTACCTTTATACAGCCTGCATCAAGCGTGGCCTCTAATTGCACATTTCCTGCTTTTTTAAATGCAAATACTGCAGAAGTATCAGTAGTACTTTTAAGCTTTGCTGATGCTGTATCATAGATCCATGACGGCTGCAACAAGCAACCCAAGGGTTTGGTTATTTTATACTCAACGGAATCGGCAATATTGCACAAGCTGTCCGGCCCGGCAATACTAATGGAAGTACATTGTGGTGCACTGCTGCAAAGTATCTGGCTTAGAAATATGTTTTGCTTTGCCGGCTCGAAAGTTATGGCAACCAAAATGGGGTTAATAGAAACCGTTAAGGGAGCAGATCCAAGTGGTTGGGGATTTGGATCAATATCCACCAGCGTGGGGATTTTTGGTGTGTGACTACAGGTGCCTATTTCTCCGTTCTTATTATATTTTTTTAGAAACGCATAACTGTCATAGGTGTCAGGAACAACTATACCACCGCTGAGATAAATATCTTCGTCAGCGCTAACAGCCATATTGCTTATCATGGTAATATCTTCAAAAGGATATTCCTGCATCATGGTAACATGTAGCCCTGTATCAACCTTAAGTAAAACTTCAATATTCTTAGTGCCATTGTAATAATAATATTGAACATACAGATTCCCGTTTCTAACATCGGCAGCTCTTGGAACGGAGCTTTGTGGGATTGATCGCATCCCAATCGGCTTTCCTGTGGAGTCGAACCGCGCCAGTAAAATATTGTCTTGTAAATCACCGGCATAAAAAATCTGTCCCTGATCATATTTAACACATCTCCGATAAGCATACCCCGCATCAGTTGGTGCGAATATATAGCTATTGAGAAGCTGACCTGTATTTTTATCAAGTCGTACAGATACTGCGCCCTCATTACTCCCATCGATAATCGCAACTACAGACGACGCTGTTGACACTACGGATACTGCGCCAAGCCATCCTTTATCCAATGCATACTTTTTTAACCATACAGTATTTCCGCTACCATCCAACTTAATAACGGTTACCGAAGGCTTTTCCATATAACCTAATCCGGTGCCCACTATATAGTAATTGCCTTCTGCATCTTTATGGATATCGCCGACCCCACTTCCACCGAAATAAAATTGAGCGCCATCACTCTCAAAAGATTTTGTCCAGAGTATATCAAGGTTGTCTGAAACAAGGGTTAATGTCCAGGCTGAGGTATTGGTTGTAGAAGCATTATGTACCATCATAATACTTTTGTCGTCCATCTGGAAACTGCCGAACGATGCCGATACATCTCTCAGATAAACATCCACCCCCTTGATAAAGTTTCCCGCTTCATCCAACAAGCGCAAACCAGTAGTCACTTCGGGATATATCCCCACAACCCTATCCAGCCTGGCTGAGTGAGTCACAAATCTTTTGTTGCGCATCAGATAAATTGGACCAAATCCATCGCTATAGCTACCAGAACGGAATGTTTTATAATAAGTACTGAAGCAGGTATCTGCTATTGGAGCAGGCGGGCAGTAATTCTGGCGACAATCAAATCTTGGAGATAAGGATAAAGTTCCTGTTCCTATAGTTTGAGCGACAACTGTTGTGGCAACATTCTGGACAGCAGCCCCTGAACTGATATTGCTTATCTTTAAAATTTCCTGTGATGTAACGCTTAAGGATTGCCCACTACAACCTTGCACTGTTCCAATGCTATCTGTTTTCAGGAGTAAAAATTCATTATTACCTGCCGTATTTAATCCAAAAAGATAGCCGCCGTCAAAAGATCTTGCGATCGCAGTAACAGATGACCCTATCGGAACATTATATTCCTGGCTTACCTGCACGCGCATGCCATAATAAGCAAAATGTTTGAGGTATACCAACTTTCCGAGTGAGGGATTGCAGAGTCCGATAGCATCCCCGGCATTATCCAGGGCAGCCGAACAGTTAAAATCTACAGCAATCGGCATGGTATACGTATGCGAAGTTTCTATTTCTGACGAATAGTAAAAGATATCTCTTTCCAGTTTAAACTGGTTGCCAATATCCTTTCTTATACCCGTTGTTAGCAGTCGCCCACTATAAGTCCCTAATGTTATAAATTTATTTTCTTCACCATTTCCTTTTGTATATACGCTATTGACTGCTCCTGTTTGCTGCGAAATTTCAACCATCTCGGTTACCATTAATCCATTACGCAAAGAATTGTTCATGAGGCAATAAATACCTCCATATAAAGCTCGGAAACCAACCAGTTCAACCAGCCCTTGTGGCGCTACGTCCCAACGCCATCTGAATGTGCCATCTTTATCAAAACTTGCATATTGTATAGCACTACCCAACTGTGCAGCTACCAATACCTCATCAAATTCTCCAATATCAATAGTCGTTTTTACAGGTTGCGAAGGGCATTGAATGGTTTGCAACCAACGCAAAGAGAGCGTGCTTTCCAGCGTTGCTGCGAAAATGGTATTGTTGCCATCATCAACCAGTCCTGTAATCACAAAATCACCACTGCTTTTCATTTTGCAACCGAATAAGGCTGTAGCGTTGTTACCCACTGTAATTATCCTGGAAGAGACGATATTTCCGACATTGTCTAACACAGCAATAAAACCTTCCCGTTTGTTGGCGGGCAGAATGATATTTCCTAAAACAATATAATTTCCATCACGAGCAGTTTCTATATCTTTTAATTCTATCTGTTTGCCTGCGGGAGCCGCAATATGAGAAAAATAAGTACTGGTATTACACAGGTCCGCATCGGCTTTTCTATTACCTGTTATAGCATTTCTCTTATTTTTTAGTTCGGCAAATCGTACCTGGTTCCTGCCAGTATCTCCGGGAAAAATGTTAAGTGAATGCGGCGATAATGCAGAATTGTTTGATTTGACTCGCTGGGCATAAGCCGGCATTTCCCTACATAGCATGAAGAGAAAAAAGAAGACAAGGCTTAAAAAGTTACGGGGTTTAGTGAAATTCATGGTACTCTTACCAGCGCTTTATAAACATATAGCGTTTTATTGAAGATAAATGTAGGGATAAGAATTGAATTTTGCTAAAGTATCCACACAGCTCCTGATGAATTTAGTTAATGGTATAATTTAAATGGAAATAGCAATTGTTTCATCGAAATAAACACAAGCAAAAATCCCGGCATCACCCGGGATTTTTTTTATACATCATCTCAAAAACTGAAACTAAAACCAACTTTTTATCCACTGTTCATTTACTGTATTATTTCCGGCCAATCTCCTTCTTCTTCTTGCCACATCAAGCCTGTGCCTGAACATAGTAGCAAATACCAGCGGAAGGAAAATAAGTGTTAACGGAGGAATGCCCAGCATAGATATCCACTTACCGCCATACATATTACGCATCGGGCGCCGTAAACGCTCAGCTATCAGGTACATGGCAGGTACAATGATCAGCGTCATAAAGAAAGCGAATATTAAACCGAATATAATTGTCCATGCCAGTGGCTTCCAGAATTTAGCGCTGTCGCCACCAAAAAAGATATGCGGATCGAAGCTGGAGAACAATCCGACAAAATCAATGTTGAACCCAACAGCCAGTGGTATTAACCCGAATATGGCGGCCAGCGCGGTAAGCAGTACCGGTATGATACGTGTTTTACCTGCCTCTATCACAGCTTCTCTTGTTTTCATGCCACGCATTCTCAGTTCATCGGCAAACTCAATCACCAATATACCATTCTTCACCACTATACCTGCCAGTCCTACCACGCCCAATCCTGTAAATGCTACCGACACATCCATACCCGTTATACTAAATCCGAGCAGTACACCTATAATACTGAACACGATCTCCATAAGGATAATTACCGGTTTGCTTACCGAGTTAAACTGTAATACCAGTATGAACAAGATCAGCCCCAATGCTATCATCATCGCTTTCATCAGGAATCTTCCTGTTTCTGCCTGTTGCTCACCTTCACCGGTTTGCTTAATCGTTACCCCTTCTTGTATTCCTGTAAAAGCATCAATATAATTCTTGATCTGCGCATTTACGGAGGTAGGCGTATACCCCTGCGATTGCAGTACGTTAGAGCGCAATGTAATGGTACGCTTCTGGTTTTTTCTCTTCACACTTCCCAGGGTTGTTGTATAATCAACTTTAACCAAAGAACTGATCGGCACATTTTTAATAGCGCCACCACTTGCCATATCTCTGAATGTAATATTCATATTCAACAAATCGGCAAGGCTTTTACGTTGTAATTCATTATTGCGCAACTGTATTTTGTATTCATCATCGCCATCTTTGATTTTTGATACCTCACGACCAAACAATGCTGTTCTGATGGCCATCCCGATCTGGGCAGATGACACGCCTTCTATTAATGCCCTCTCCCTGTCTACAGTTAAGCTTACTTCGGGATTGGTAAGATCTACATCCATCTTTAATTCTTCCACACCCGGAACCTGTATAGAATCAAGATAGTTTTTTAAGCCCACGCCGGTTTTAATCAACTTGTCAAAATCATCACTTGCTATTTCTATATTGATCGGAGGATCTGTTGGGGGACCGCTGGATTCCTGGTCAACAGAAATTTCTGCGCCAGGTATGCCTTTAATGGCTTTGCGTATAGAGTCGAGAATAGCTGCGGTTGATGCACCATGCCGCTTCTCAAACTCTACAAACGACACCTGTACCCTTCCCAATTCCGGTCGCGTACTTCTGTCGCCACTGTTAGGGTCACTTGCCCCAACCGCAACATTCGCAATCACGCTTTCCACAATGGGGTTTTTCTTTCCATTTTCCATACCCAGTACTTTTACCACGCGCTGTTCAAGATTACGAGTGATAGAGTCTGTATACGCTACATTAGTACCCACGGGTAACTTCAGGTATACATAAATAAAATTAGGGTCTGATTTGGGAAAGAACACCACTTTAACACGCTGACTACCCACTGACGCGCCAAAGATCACAAAGCTAAATATCAGCAATACAAACGTACCTATTAACAAATACACCGGTCTCCATCCTTTCAGCGCCCACTTCAGTAATGATTCATAATGCCCCATGATCCACGGCAAAGCCCTGTTTTGAAAACCGTGAATGATACCATCCAGCACATAAATATTCAACAGCACCATTAGTGTAAGGAAGAGTATTATATTACCAAGAAAGGTAAGACCCATCGCATCAAACAAAACACCTACGGCAATGGCTATCCAAAAAAATGGTTTCCTGAAAATATCAGATTTTCTTTTCTTATGATCTCCTTCAGGATGATTCATGAAATCTACCGCAAACACGGGGTTCATAATGAACGCCACGATCAATGATGCGGTAAGTGTGAATATGAGCATTACCGGCAGGTATATCATGAACTTACCGATAAGCCCCGGCCAGAATAATAACGGGAAGAATGGCGCCAACGTGGTAAGCGTTCCCGCAAGCACCGGTATAAATACTTCACCCGCTGCCATCATAGCACTTTTTTCGGAGCTGAGCTTGCCATTTGCCTGCATAAAGATCCTGTGCGTGTTTTCTATCACCACAATAGCATCATCCACTATTATACCCAGGCCGAACAACAAGGCAAACAATACCATAAAGTTGAGCGTAACGCTTGAGCCGATAATGATATCCGCCACCGGTAAGAACTGGAACGCAACAAACATACTTAATGGAACAGACAGCGCAACGAAGAACGCGTTGGTCACACCCATAAAAAACATCAGTATCAACAGCACAAGAATGAAGCCGATAACAATGGAGTTAACCAGTTCGTCAAATGAATGTCTTGCATTTTTACTCTGATCCCCTGTTATAGTTACATTCAGGTCTTTAGGTAAATCGCTCGCCTGCATTTCTCCCATTACTTTTTTAACCTGGTCTGCGGTTTCAATCAGGTTTTCGCCAGAGCGTTTTACTATATTTAATGTAATTACATTTTTGCCATCAAGCCGCGCATAGCTCTCTCTTTCTTTCGTGGTGTCTTTAATCTGGGCTATATCTTTCAGATAAATTGATCCGCCGCTGGGTCCGCGTATAACCACCTTTTCAATATCGGCGGCTGATCGGAACTGCCCTTTTAATTGTAGTGTTCTTTTCATGTTACCCACTTCCAGCAAACCGCCGGTTATATCCATATTCTCCCTGGAAACAGCGTTGGCAATATCATCAAAAGTAAGGTTAGCGCTACGCATACGGTAGTTGTCTACATTGATCTGGAACTCACGTTCAGGCGCACCCACAATATCCACCCTGGTGATTTGTGGCAATTCTTCCAGCTTATCCTGTATGTCATCTGCCATTTTTTTCAGTCGCATATTATCATAATCGCCACTGATGTTCACATACATGATCGGTATTTCCGACAAAGCCACTTCCATTACCGAAGGCTCTTCTGTAAGGTCGGTAGGCAGATCCGTCTTAGCCTTATCAACTGCATCTTTCACTTTTTGCACCGCCACATCAATATTTTCATTCGCGTCAAACTCTACCACAATGGCTGAGTAATCCTGTATGGAAGTGCTGGTAGTTTTCTGGATCTTAACACCTGATATAGCTTTTATCTGCTTTTCTATTGGTTGTGTAACCAGGTTCTCAATATCTTTTGGAGAGTTACCTACATATATCGTTTGTACGTATACGGTAGGTATAACCACATCGGGGAACTGCTCTTTGGGTAACGTAACAAATTGCGTTATGCCAATAATACTCACAAAGAGCATCAGCAGGTAAATAGACGTTTTGTTTTTTATACTCCAGGTAGTTGGCTTAAACTGCTTGAACTTTCCTGTAAAATTTTCTAAAGCGCTCATAATATTGTTCTGTTGATCTCAGCAAATAGTTGTTCTGTATCTGTATAATTCATTAAGCTGCCGCCGAAGTAACAACCGGTTGTCCTTCATATAATCCCTGGAAGCCGTCTGTAATGATCTGCTCTCCTGCCTGCAATCCTGATTTGATCTCTACCTTATCCTGGTATAACTGCCCTATAGTAACCGCTTTTTTATGTGCTACCCATTTGCCGTTTTCCTGCACTGCCACCATCACAAATTTTCCTTTATCATCGTTTTGAAGCGTATTAACCGGTATCGTAATTACATTTTTTGCTGTGTAATCCTGTATCCTTATCATAGCGATCTGGTTAGGACGAAGAGATTTATCGTAAGGCATTTTTGCTTCAATATAAAAGGAACGGCTGTTGGGATCAATTAATTTACCTGCTACAGAAATTTTGGTATTGATGGTTTTATTTGCTTCAGGAAAATTTACTACCAGCGGGCTTCCCACGTTTACTTTTTCCATATAATTTTCCGGTACCTGTGCGGTTACTTTTAAGTCATTTGTATTAACTATGCGGATCTGCTGACCGCCCATAAACATTTCACCTACTTTAATATTCACCGTTTCTGCAACACCGCTCATTTCTGCATATACATTTGAAAAAGAGGATTGCTCCTGTGCCGTAGCAATTTGCTTTTCAATACCGGCTACATTATTTTTTGCATTCAGCAACTGCACCTCGGTTCCTATTTTCTGATCCCACAAGTTCTGTTGCCTTTGTAAAAGGTCTTTTGCATATGCCAGTTGTGTGTTCAACTGGTCAATTTGCTTTTGAAAAATAGCATTATCCAGCTTTAACAGCAGTTGACCCTTTCTTACATTGTCGCCCTGCTTAACATACACGGCTTTAACCAACCCACCTTGGCCCCTGGGCGCTACATACGCAATATTGGTGGCATCAAGCTTTCCCTGCAGGTCAATATAATGTGTAAAGTTTACCGGTTCAAGTGCAGCCATGGCAACAAGCCTGGCGTTCTCTTTTTTCATGGAAGGGTCAAGCTTTATCAGTTCTGTTTCCAGCGCTGCAACCTTATCGTTTATTGATTTTTGCTCTGCTTTTAATTTATCAAGCTGTGCTTTCTTTTCAGCAAGCGCTTTGTTACCATCCTGCTTTGAAGAAGAAGCACCGCAGGCAGCCAGCACGATCATTGCCGTAATTACCGAAGCAGTTTTTAATATCTTTTGCATATACCTGTTTTTATAAGTCGTTCAAAATGTTGTTAAAAATTATAGTTTACCTGTTGCTTTTATATAATCCACTCTTGCTATAATGGCGTTATACATCGCGTTTATATAGTTGGTTTGTGCAGCCTTCATATCGGTCTGCGCCTGTATGATTTCTGTATTTGAACCGGTTCCTATCTCAAACTTCTTTTTGGTTTGATTGAAAACTGTTTCCGCCAACTGCATGTTTTTCTTTTGATAATCGAGTGTGGCAATTGCTGTTGTAAAATTATTTTTTGCTGTTTCAATCTCGTTATCTATGTTGATCTTAAGCGCTTCACGCTGATTCCTGCTTTTTTGTAATGCCAGGTTTGCCTGGGCTATACGTGCATTGGCCGCAAAGCCGGTAAAAATGGGCACCTGTAATTGAACGGTAATTGCAGATATATTGAACCAGTTTCCTTTTCCTAAAAAATCAAATGAGTTTCGCTGTGCATTTTTATTATAATACCCGTTAAGAGAGAGAGTGGGAAGCTTTGCCAGTTTATATCGTTTTACATCGTACTCTCCCAGGCTTACGCCAAGATCGGCATATTGAAAATCTCTGCGTTGGGTATAATCAAAATCATTAACCTCCAATAAACCTTCTTTTATTTTATCATCAGCAATTTCATCTGTGAGCGTAAGAGAATCTTTTACCGGCATTCCCATTAACACTTTTAAGCCCAGCATCCCATTTTTAATTTGATTAAGCGCTCCTAATTTTTCGGTTTGAAGATTTGCAATCTGAACGGTTAACTTGTCAACATCCAATTGTTCAGCAAAGCCATTATCAAACATCACTTTGGTATCATGCTGCATTTTTTCAAGCAATGCAATATTGGCGTCAAGTAAACCAATTTGTGTTTTACCAACAACCAATTGGTAATACAGCTTGGTTACATTTGCACGTATCATTTCTTCAGTAATTTCTGCCTGCTTTTCAGAAAATCTGATGAGTGTTTCTCTTGCCTGTAATCCAACAAATACCTGCCCGTCAAAAATGATTTGGTTAAGAGATACACCGCCACTCGCAGCCCATTTTGTTCCAAACTGGGCCGCTATAAATCCAAAATCGCCCGGCATTTGTATAGGATTGCCGCTACCATCTTTAACGCCCTCATTTACAAGCACCTGGTAGGTAGCGGGCGATATAAAGTTGGGTATAACCTGTGTTGCAACAGCAGGATTATAAGTAGTAGATACATTGCCATATATCTGCGGGTAAGCTCTACCCGTTACCTCACGGTTTACCTGTTGCTGAACCTGTATATCTATCAGCGCATTCTTTACCTGAACATTGTTTTTACGGGCATAGTCAAGCGCCTGCTGCAGGGTAAACGCATGCTCGTGTGTTGTATCCTGCTGGGCATATAATACTGTGCTGCAAAACACGGTGCATACCGCTATGCCCCATTTAGCCAATTTCCATTCTTTCAAATTCATATATGTTTGTTTTGTCGTTGTTGTTGATATTTCTGTATCAGCTTTACGCCTTTGGGCGTGGCAAGACCGTACAAAAAATGAATACTTATTTCTTCCATAATCACATCAAGACGATGCTTTCCTAAAGGGAATAAATCAGGGGAGAACAACATAAACGTTGTGGCAAGTCTGTATCGCGAGATAATTTCAACATTAATATCATTACGGTATAATTGCAGTTCTATTCCTTTCTCTACATTTTCTTTAATCTGTTTATATAAGAACTTATTCTTATGGTCGCTGATCTTCTGAAATGAAGAAGGATGATATTTCTGCAGATCATACATCACCGTATGATTCATTGTTCGCAACATTTCCTGCACCATATCTATTGCCACAAACACCTCATGTACCGGGTTTTCGCTATCCTGCTGGCAGCAGGAGCATTCATCCTCATTATCCCTGATCACTATATCTATAACACTGTCTACCAGTGCGTCCTTATCTGTATAAAACTGGTAGATGGTTTTTTTGCTGATGCCAAGCCGGGCAGCAATTTCGTCCATGCTTATACTGCGAATACCGTACTGTAAAAAAAGATCATATGCCTTTTGGGCTATTCGTTCCTGTATCTCCATATCATCAAAATCTGTGCAAAACTATGGAAACTTTTTTTGTAACCAAAGTTTCCATCAGTTTTTTTGACCGCTAATCGAAAAAAATATCCCCAGATAAGATTACCCGCAAAATTATAGCCAGTATCACAAACCCTCAACTTCAATTGTTGATATATAATTTTGCTGCATATAAAGGTTATCTTTGACATTAACCTTACAATCCTTAATTTTAATCATTACAAGTACATATGAAGAGTTTTGTTTTATTTGCTGTAGTATTCGTTTTATCGGCATCAGTTAAAGCGCAAATAGCTTTACCTGGAAGTTTTATTGGTTATCAAAACCCATATTCTTTATCTCACAGGTTTTTGAATACCGATACTGATCCCAACAAAAAATGGTTCCTTAGCAGGTATACTGCAATTTCTGCGGGTTACAGCTTTTTCAAAGGAGGTAGCTTTAATTATATATCTGCTCCTGTTGGTTTGCAATTGAACAGGAGATTGAATAACAATTTGTATGCCTTTGCAGGTTTATCTGTTACACCTACTTATATCAATTTTAATCAACCTGTGCCGCTTTCGGGAATGAACAAAATGTACAATAGCAGTATATTTGGAGCTAATAACTTTGCCATATATCCACGTGCAGAAATGGGGCTGATGTATATTAATGATGATAAAACCTTTTCCATTTCGGGGAGCATTAGCGTTCAAAGAGGCGGGTATTATTTACCTGCACAGTCTGTAACCGGTGAACATTTTAACCAGCGCATGAGTCATAGCAATTAATATCCATATCTGCCGGGCTTAAGCATGTCTTCATTTTAAAAAATCCCGTTATACAATAATTTTTTTGTTTTGTGTAACCTTACTGCCGTTCATCCGTATTACCTGTCATATAGCCGATTTGGAAGTAATTTTATAGGATATAACTGACTGTATGACGGAAAAGGAATACAATGAATGTGTAAGTCAATACGCGGATAATGTGTTCAGATTTATTTTCAAAAATTTGAGACATGAAGAAGATGCGAGAGATGTGGTGCAAACTGCTTTTGAAAAATTATGGCGAAACAGGGAGGGAGTATTATATGAAAAAAGTAAATCTTACCTGTTTGCAGTAGCCTATAACCAAATGATTGATCATATTAGAAAGGGGAAAAGAGTAAGTTTAAAAGATGAATTTAAAGAAGAAACCAGTATTCAGGAGCCAAAGCAAAGTCTGAAGAGAATATTAGAAGAGGCATTATCTCGCTTAAACGAAACCCAGCGTTCGCTTATAATGCTAAAAGATTACGAGGGTTATTCTTATGAAGAGATAGGAAAAATTACCGGATTAAGTGAAAGCCAGGTGAAAGTGTACCTGCATAGGGCAAGACTTCAATTGAAGGAATACCTTGTTAAAATTGAAAACCTGGTGTAGCGTATTAAAACTAACACAAATGAAAATCGACAGCAATAATTACGAAACATTTTTTTTACTGTATGCAGATAACGAATTGAATGCCGAAGATCATGCAATGGTAGAGCAATTCATTGAAGAACATCCTGAAATTCGTAATGAACTTCACCTTCTTACTCAAACAAAATTACTCAAAGAAGATACTTTAACATACCCGTATAAAGCAGATTTATTTAAGCATGCAGGAACAACCCGGATTAATGAAATTAATTACAAGGAACATTTTTTATTATACATAGACGGTGAACTGAATGCTGATGAATGCAAGTCTGTTGAAGTATTTGCAGCATTACATAAAGACAAGCAGGCTGAATTGAGTTTGTTGCAACAGATAAAAATTATCCCTGAAGAAAATATCGCATTTAATAATAAACAGATCTTATACCGTACTGAAAAGAACCCAACCCGCGTAATACCAATGCGCTGGGCAAGCATTGCTGCCGCGGCTGCAGTATTATTAACAGGTATAGCTATTTGGACAAATATTAATGATAATGAAACGCCTGAAACAGCTCAGCCCTCAATACTTGCAGGTAAAACAAATATAAAAGATGTTACAAAAGGGCGGGAGCAAATCAAACAACAGGATAATGCCGAATTATTAAACAACGCGGATGTTAAAGAAAGAAATGAAACTACTAAAGCTGATAAAATAGAGGGCCGGTATAATAACGCTAACTACCCTATTAAAAGCCGGGAAATAAAAACTACAGATCCATTAGTTAATATACAGGAAAAAATTGCTGATAAAGAAAAAGGCAGGAACAACATAGCAGCCATACCTGCTGATGAGCACAAGATGGAAGCGATAACCAATAGTGCTGTTAATGCTGATAAGCAAATAGCTTTAAGCGATATTCCCAAACCTGCCCATAATATAAAACCTTTGATGCTTGATCAGCAAGCTTTTGACGGGGAAGATAAAACTCCATTGCATACCGAAGTGAAGAACAATGAAAATACTGTTTTTCTATATACCGATAACAACGAAAAAAAGCCCAAAGGAAAACTTCGGGGTTTATTAAGAAAAGCGTCTCGCTTTGTTGATCATATAACCAATACCGGTAATGGAAATGATCAATCAATAGTGAGGGTAGGTAGTTTTGAAATTGCAAAAAAATAAGTTCACATTATTAAACCAGGAATTATGAAGAAAGCACATCTTATAACGATGGGAGGGTTATTGTTTTGCCTTGCCGCAAATGCACAAACAGATACCACAATAGTACAATCAACTTCGCCAGATACAATCCGTGTTGGCAGTATTATTATTATAAAGCATGGAAATGACGAAAAAGACGCTTCATACACCAACGAAAAGAGGCATAACAATTATGTTCATTATAAATCATCGCGATGGAAGAATAATCTTTCCACAAATTGGTTAATAGTTGACCTTGGATTTGTAAATCATGATGACAAAACAAATTATGCGTCAGCAGAAGCACAGAATTTTGTGCACGGACAAACTATAGGTCACCCCGCAGACAAAAATGATTTTGCTGTAAAAACAGGATCTTTCAATTTTAACTTATGGCTTTTTATACAACGCATGAGCCTGGTTGATCGTGTAGTTAACCTGAAGTACGGCATTGGTATTGAGTTGTACAAATTCTATTACAAATCTGACATACGATATATTGAAGGTGCAGATGCTTATGTGGAAAAACAGGGCATTAATTTCACCTGCAATAAACTTGCAATTGATTATGTAACCGTTCCATTGATGATAAATATAAATCCAAACGGCAGGCATGGAAAAGACGGATTGAACATTAGTTTTGGCGCAAGCGCCAGCTATTTATACGGCGCACGCAATAAACAACGCAGCGATGATTTTGGCAAGCAAAAATTTTCAGGTGATTTTAATCTTGAAAGATGGAAACTTGCGTATGTAGGTGAGCTTGGACTCGGGCCTGTAAAATTGTATGGCTCCTATGCCATCACTCCCATGCATCAATTTGGTGTTGATCAGCATCCTTACACAGTTGGTATAAGATTCAGCAGTTGGTAAGGATTGTAATATATAATCTTTTTTAAAAACCTCCATATGGAGGTTTTTCTATTATGTATAAAAGACAAGTATAATTTATTTTACTTTTGGCATCAATTCTGCAAATATCTTATAGACTAAAACTTATTGAATAATGAAATTCATTCGATTCCCATTTGCTCTGGCTATTGCAACAGTTGTATTATTTTCATGTGTATCAAAGAAAAAATTTATTGAAGCCACCAATGCTATAAAGACATTGCAGGAAGATAGTCTTCAACTTGAATCAAGCCTTGCAACAACCCGTGATAATTTAAGGGACAGCAAGCAAAAAAGTGATGAATTACAAAAAAAATATAATGATCTTATTACCGCGAGCAATTTAAAAGAAGAAGCACTGAATTCTACACAAAAATTACTTGAAAACACTAATACCCAGCTTAATACCGCAAAAGAAAAGCTCAGCACAAGCAATTTTACTATTGAAGAACAGCAAAAACGCCTTCAGGATTTGCAAAAACTAATAGATCAGCAACGCAGTGTTGTTGAAAACCTGCATAAAACAATTAATAATGCCTTAGGGCAATATAAAGCAGAGGATTTAGGTGTATATGTTAAGAATGGAAAAGTATATGTGTCGCTACAGGAAAAATTATTATTTAAATCCGGTAGTGCTGTAGTGGGTAAAGAAGGTATTGAGGCCCTGGGAAAAATTGCCCAGGTGTTGAATACAGACCCCAAAATTCAAATATTGGTTGAGGGTCATACAGATAGTATTCCTATAAGGAAAACATTTGAAGATAACTGGGCGCTTAGTACTGCAAGAGCTGTATCTATAGTAAGAATACTAACCAAAAATTACCAGGTAGATCCGGCAAGGGTAATTGCGTCGGGTCATAGTTATTTTGATCCCCGCGATAGCAATGCAACCCCCGAAGGCAGGTCTTTAAACCGTCGTACAGAAATAATTCTTTCACCTAACCTGGATGAGTTATACAGGTTAATGCAATAGGATCATCTATCAACCTTGTTCTATATTTAATTTAATGCATTTAGCAATGCTTTAAAATTGAATTGCTTTATTCGCAGTTTAACTTAATGTAGTTTGCAGATAGAATAGGTGTATCTTCATATACCCTTCTAAATATGCAGTTGAAATGCAATACAAAAAAATAGTTGCTGTTGTTTTATTATTAGCTGCTATCACTTGTTGCTTTGTAAAATGCATCCGGCAATCTTCGGGTAGCGATTCCCGTGGCCCATTATATGCTGGCGCTGATGCCTGCCTGCAATGTCATAAAAATATAGCGGAGAGCTATATACATACCAGCCATAATAAAACATCTGTTCCGGTTTTTTTTGATAGTATTAAAAATGCTTTGCTCAATACAAATACAACGGTTAATTATCCTAACGGACATGTAGTTAAGTTAGAAGAGGATGGCAAAAACATTGTACAATCCCAATATGAAGGAGGAAGCAAAATCATATCAGAAAAAATGGAGATGGTTTTTGGCTCCGGTGAAAAAGCCCGCACTTTCGGCTATTGGAAAGAGGATCAGCTTTTTCAATTGCCGCTCACGTATTTAACCAATATGCATTTGTGGACCAATAGTCCCGGTTTCCCTATAGATCATCCTTATTATACACGCCCCATTATCAGCCGCTGTTTTGAATGTCATGCTTCTTATGTATACCACTATAATGAAAATACAAAGCCGCTTGAAATAACCGAAAAGTTTAAAGCCAACACGATAGTGTTTGGTATAGATTGCGAACGATGCCACGGGCCTGCAAAAAAGCATGTTGATTTTCATAAAGAAAATCCTGGTGAAAAGATGGCGAAATATATTGTTTCGATACAATCGCTTAATCGTACACAACAATCAGATCTTTGCGGCTCGTGCCATTCCGGAAACCCTGTTGTTTTAAAATCTGTTTTTGCATTTATGCCGGGCGATTCGCTGAAGCATTATTACATGTATTATCCCGGTTCGTTTATAAATCCTGATGTGCATGGTATGCAGTTGCAGTTGCTGCAACAAAGTGCCTGCTATAAACAAAGTACGCTTACCTGTTTAACCTGCCATAACCCGCATAAAGCAGAAAGTAAAACACAGGAAACCATAACGGCCAGTTGCATTTCATGTCACAACAGTTCTGTGCATAGCACACAAATAATACAACAAAAGAAAAATTGCATTACCTGTCATATGCCGTTGAAGGCATCCAGGAGCCTTGACTTTAATAACAGTACTGAAAATAAAAGTATTCCTTATAAATTGAGAACGCATAGAATTGCAATATACCCGGAAGCGGAGTGGGAGTGATTCCCTGCGAAATCACTATTTTTATAAAAACAGTTTCATTGAATCAACGTTTTCATTCTCTTGATGTTTTTCGCGGGGCAACTGTTTGCCTTATGATACTGGTGAATAATCCCGGCTCATGGGCGCATATATTCAGTCCGCTGGAACATGCGAAATGGCATGGCATTACACCTACAGATCTTGTATTCCCCTTTTTTTTATTTGCGGTTGGTAATGCAATGGCATTTGTGCTGCCAAAATTAGAAGTGGCAGGCGCTGCGGCTTTCTGGAAAAAAATTACGAAGCGATCTCTGCTGATATTTTTAATCGGTTTGTTTTTAAGCTGGTATCCTTTTGTGAGCTGGCAAAATGATGTACTGGCATTCCGGCATTGGGTTAACCCTGAAAACCCTGAAAGTGGCGTTCGTATATTAGGCGTATTACAACGCATAGCCATTTGCTATTTCTTTGCATCGGTTATTGTGTATTATTTAAAAGCAAGAGGCGCATTTTTTGCAGGCTGTGTATTACTGCTGGTTTACTGGTTTTTATGTTATGCCGGCAATCCTGCTGACCCTTATAGTTTGAACGGATGGTTTGGAACAGCTATTGATAAAAAAATACTCGGTGTTGCACATATGTATAAAGGCGAGGGGCTTCCTTTTGACCCGGAAGGATTGATGAGTACCTTACCTGCTATTGTGCAGGTAATATTCGGATACCTTGTTGGAGATTATATACGCAACAAACCTAAAGCATATATAGCAGGAAATAATCTGAGTAATAATATTACGGCAGCGGCGTCATTATACCCAATGATAACAGGGTTATCCGTTACAGCGGTGGCGCTATTAATCGGCGCTTATTGCTGGGATTTGGTGTTTCCCATCAATAAAAAAATATGGACAAGCTCCTATGTGCTGTGTACCACGGGATTGGCTGTAGCTATTATTGCATCTATGATTTACGCGATAGAGTTACGCGGTGTAAAAAATTGGCTCACCCGTTTTTTTGATGTGTTTGGCAAGAATGCATTATTTGTTTTTGCGCTGAGCGCATTTCTTCCCAAAACACTTAATCTTATTCGTTTAGGCAACGATGTTACACCCTGGAACTGGCTATATAAAAAAGTTTGGATAAATGTGTTGCCTTCTGTTCCGGAACTTGGTTCACTGCTGTATGCATTAACCGTAATAAGTTTTATGTGGTTAATTTGCTGGTGGATGGATAAGAAGGGAATATACGTGAAGGTGTAGGGCAAAGCAGCAGCATGATATCATGTGGTTTAATTGATAAACAAATGATTTTATAAGCATATCCGTATTGCGATAAGCAAAACGGCCGGAAACCTGTGAGTGTGCGTGACGAAGGCGACTGGCACAACAATAGTTTTGTTTAGCTATTCGCCGGCAACTTCCTCTCTTCCTTTCTTTCCCCAAGTTTTATGTTTAGCGCCATCCATCTTCACAATTTTTGGCGTAAACTTTCCAACCACATCAACCAATGTCTTTTGTGATTGCATTACTACATTAATGTCTTTGTATGCAAATGGAGATTCATCTAAGCCACCACCCAGTAGTTTTACTCCAAACTAACCTGTTGCCCTTAATTCCTTTCCTGTTAATTTTAACTTGCTCATTATTCTTTCTTTAATAATACAAACGTAAACCTATACTATGCAGTCTTTTTGCACAGTGCAATAATAATTTTCCTTCCAACATTCATAAAAATAATTTCTGTGAATATATGCCTGCTTACTTCTTATCGGGCAAACGGTCCGTAACATCATTTTTTACAAACCTTATCATTGCACTGCTGCCTTCGGTGCTCACCAATCTTGCTTCATAACGATTACCTCCTACATTAGCAACCATAAAAGAAGTGTTAGGTGGAATGGACCCAAGATTTTCAGCCACCATCACAAGCTCGTTCGAATGTTGTAAATCACCCACGGGAATTTTTACAGTAAATGCTTTATCTGTAAGATAGACATGCTGAAAAATGAGCTTCTCATTTAAAAACAGCGTTATCGAATCGCCATCTATTTCCGCGTTATCATAAAAATTCAATTCAATGGAATCTCCTGATACAGGAATTTCCATCATCGGGATTTTCTGTCGCTGTGCAAACTTCTCTTCAATGGTTAAAGGTTTCAACGGTGTAATTGGCTTCTTATCTTCTGCCACCGCTACCGGTTTTGGCGTTGGCTCTTCTTTAACGGGTATAACCGTTCTTTCGGGTTTGGTTTCCTGCACCGGAGCCGGCTGATAAGCAATCATATTTACACTATCAATTACAAAAGGATCATTTGCACCCACGGTATAATTTTCAATTACAAAATCCCATTCATCGCTAAATACAGGACTATCTGTTTTGTCCAGGTGTACTTCACCTTTCAACTTGTCTTCCTTTTCTTTTAATGCAGCATTGCCGTCTAATTTCATAATGCCGGCGCCGGGGCAATTGAAATCAGCGCGGGAAAGTAAAGCATCATTACCCGGAGAACCGATATTCATCCTGCCAGTTTTCTCTTCCAGCAATTGATCATCCCACCACACCGCTTCATTATTAATGCCATCAAAATATCCTTTAATGCTATAACGCCTGTAATTGCCCGGCGATTGGTAGTAATAAGATGTGCCCGTTAAGCTATCTCCTTTCTGAATGATTTTAATTTCAACCTTTTGCCTGTTGATCCTGCCCTGCCATACACCTGTTATCATTTGTGCATTAGCCCCGGCGGCAATAAAAAGTAAACCGGTAACGGCAATTAAATAAAGGGGATTTTTCAATGTGCGAAATTTTGTTTGTAACGACCAATATCCGCCATTATTTTGCCACTTCCGTTAAGCAAAAATGTTTTAACTAAATCTTGGTTTTTAAGTGTAAGGACTGTTAAAAAAAAGTTCAATGCTGGTATGATGCTGAAAGGAGCGTCGCCAATACAGCCCGATCAGGGATATGCAGCCGGCTTCATAAAAATATACCGGTTTACAAGTATATTTATGCCGGTCATTAATTTTTTGGGTTTTGATTTTTAGTTTTGAGTATGCGAAAAATAGCCCTGCTTATATATGTACTGTTGCCGGTAATATGGGCTGATGCACAAACGATCGCCGGACAGGCAGATAGCCTTTTGAAACGACTGAATATCATCAATTCTTACGATGATAAAATAGAGCTGCTTGGAAAGATTTCTGATGTTTATTCTTATGCTGACTCAGTGAAAGCGATACATTATGCTTTGCAAATAAAGAAACTGGCTGAAGAAAAAAATGATCAACGCGGGGTTGGCATGGCGTACTACCGGCTGGGTGGAGCGTATCTTGAAGTGGGGAACCTGGAAAAGGCAGAGAAGAATTATATGAAGGCGGAAGAGATGCTGGAAAAAGATACGAGCAGGTTAGCACAGGAAATATTGGCAAGAACATGGTCTAATCACGGGTTGGTATACCAGCGCAAAGGAGACGGTGATACACACCTGCGCTTTCTTCTTGAAAAAACTATTCCGATCAATGAAAAGTTGAAAGACTCCACTAAGCTTGGCATAAACTATAATAATATCGGTATCGTATTTCAGAATATAAGGGAGTATGGTAAAGCCATAGTATATTTTAAAAAATCGGTTGAGATGCTGAAGCATACCATATGGGTGCCTGAACTGAAGGATAATTATGTAAAGATTGCTGAGTCTATGATATATGTAAATGTTGATGAAAAAATGAAAGACTCCGTATATTCTTTATTGAATAAAGCCGAAGGGTTGATAAGAAAATATCCTGATGTTATTTCTGAAATAATGTATTTGCAGGCAAAGGGAATGACGATGGAATATTTTGATGGCAATTTAAATGCAGCAGATGAGTATTATGCAAAAGCATTAGAAGTAACAGAACGGAATAATGTGCGGACGTTAAAAACATCATTGCTGTTAAGACGGTATTATATAAAAGAATTACAGGGCCAATACAAAGAAGCGCTGGCAATAACAAAGAAAATTTATTTTGAGTATAATGATTTTCTTACGCCGAATGATAAGCTGCTGCAATTAAACCATATGATGACCATGGAGGAAAATTTGGGCGATATAAAAGCTGCGCTTGATTTGCACAAAAAATATATTCAGCTTAGTGACAGCATACAGGCAAATAATGTATCGGTAAAAGTGCAGGATCTTGAAAAGAAATATGAGGCAAAAGAAAAGGAGACACAAATTATCAAGCTGAACCAGGTAGCGCAGGCACAGCAATTACAGATTCAGAAAAACAGGCAATGGATGTACCTTTTGGGATCGGCGATAGTATTGCTGACCGGGTTTTTTATTGCGCGGCAAATGATTGCCCGCAATAGAAACAAAATTGCCATGCAGGAAGCAGAGCTTTTGCAGCAACGCATTGGAAAAATGAAACAGGAGCAGCATATCAGCCATTTTGCTGCAGTGCTGGAAGGGCAGGAGCAGGAACGCAAGCGGCTTGCCATTGATTTGCATGACGGGTTAGGCGGATCGCTATCCGGAATAAGGCTAAAGCTGTCGAAAATGATACAGGATGATGAAATGCAGTCTGCCACCCAGCATAAGAATGGTTCATTAAAACACATTGCCGGTGAGCTGGACAGATCCATCAACGATCTCAGGCATATTGCGAGAAATATGATGCCTGAATCATTGCTGAAATACGGGCTGACGGAAGCTATAAAAGATTTTTGCAGAAGTATGGGATCTGAAAACGTGGAGATCACGTTTCAATCGTATGATGTTGCGGAAAACCTTGCGCAATCAACGCAGATCATGATCTTTCGTATACTGCAGGAATTAATTACCAATGCTGTTAAACATGCTAAAGCCAAACATATACTGGCCCAATGTCTTCAGCAGGGAAAAACTTTTTCGATAACAGTGGAAGATGATGGAAAGGGATTTGAGGTGGCAAATGATTTTGAAGGAATAGGCCTGACAACACTTAAAAGCCGGGTGAAGTTTTTGGATGGAAAGCTGGACATTCATTCGGAAAAAGAAGTAGGCACTACTATTAACATTGAATTTGATATTAAAGATGAACAGCAAAATTGAGGTAATTATAGTTGATGATCACCCGATGGTGATTGAGGGTTTGAAATCATTATTATCAAACTACGATATACTATCGGTTACGCATACCTTCACAAAAGGCATGGAAGCGTATGATTATCTTTTGGCAAACGACTGTGATGTTGTTTTAATGGATATTAACCTGCCTGATATAAGCGGTATAGAGCTTTGCGGTAAAGTTAGTGCCGCTAATACAAAACTGAAGATATTAGGAATGAGCACACATAACGATGCTTCCATTATCAGGCAAATGGTGCATAAGGGCGCTAAAGGCTACCTGATCAAAAATGCCTCTGCCGACGAATTGTATACCGCTATTGAAAATGTATACGAAGGAAAAACGTATTTCAGCCATGAAGTGCAGAGCATACTTGCCGAATCGTCTTTAAAAAATATTCCGCACCTTACCCGCAGGGAAAAAGAAATATTAAGCCTGATAGCCTCTGGTGAAACCACACATCAGATAGCAGGCAAATTGTATCTCAGCCCGCTGACTGTTGAAACGCATCGCAGAAATTTAATGCAGAAGTTTGATGTTAATAATGCGCCTGCGTTGATTAAAATGGCAATTGATCAGAAGTTGTTGTAGAGCGCTCTTACTTATTATAAGCAGCCTTAACATTCTCCAATAAAAAAAAGCAACCAGCATTATATAAAATGCCCGGTTGCCTTTGGTTTTCGCCCTGGTAATATTATTCGGCTTTTCCTCTCTCTGATTGAAACTGCCGGATGGCTGTTTTTAATTTTCCGTTTTGTTTAAGCGCTTTAATCATGCCTCCTATTTCTTTTGGAGAATACATGTTCTTATTACCGGTTAAGTCTTTTGGCGTAATTGCCTGAATTTTTCTGCCGGAAACAGGCGCCGGTCCGTCCTGTACTCTGTTGGCTACCCTGCTGCTGACAACACCGTTTTTTATTTTCAATGGCCAACCATCTGAATCTGTAACAAAATAATAGTTGTTGGCTTCGTCGTTTTCCTGTATCACATCAAATGCATCTGCAAGACATACCAGATAATAGTAGCCGTTGATGCCCGGCATGGTGTAGGTCCATTGTATCCTGTCGTCGTCGTATAATACTTCGGCTATGCCGGTTCCTCCCGGCAGGTTAATATTATTCCACCAATTGCCTGCCTGCCCTATACCGTTTTCCAAACTTCCATTATCACCTAATGACCCATATTGATCCGTATACTCATCATAGAGCAGTATTCCAAAATCGTTTGCATCAAAAGCATTGTAATACAGGTATACAATATTCCACCGGTTGCTTGCGAGTACAGACTGCGTGCCGGTATTGTATACATTGTAATACATTTTTCTCTTATTTGCACCAGAGCCTGCTTCAACATCTTCAACATTCCAGGGCACGAGGTCGTAGCTGCCTGTAACATCATCATCCGGAGGGTCAACAGGATTATAATCATCCGAAACGCCATTGGTTGCTACAAACGCCATCATGCCGAATGATGGATTTATCATAAAATTGTAATCAATCCATATAAAACCATTATCACCCCAAACATCACCCCATGAATTAACTACCTGGAATGCGCCATTGGCTCCTTTGTTATCATCGTAGCCCATTATCATCATAGCATGACGCGCATGCTCGCCTACGTTTGTATAAGTGGAATGACTTGACAATACCTGGTCGCCTCTCCATGTCATAAAATTATCGCTGAGCTTGGCGCCAAATACCACCGGACGGTTTTGAGAAATATAGGTTTTGATCTCTGCTACGTCCATAGAAATTTTCCTGAAGTTGCTCAGTTTATTATTGCCCGCTTCTGTTGCCACACCTGCATCAGGAGATTGGGAGCAATCGCCCATGTTTGCATAAGGTGTACTGTTTAACGAAGCAACACCACGATTAATAAGCTGCGTAAATGCAGGCTCAAAGTTTGTGCCATTGCAATCGTTTCCTTTATCTGCAGAGGGTATCGCCAAAAACAAGTCTTTAGGGCTGGCCTGATTTCTTGTATCTGCCAGTGTTGATGCGCTCCAGTTTTTATCAATGGCATTGAGCGTGGTTTTCATGTTATACCCTACAGCCCAGGTAACACAGGTTCCATATTGCCCCTGGTCGCCAATGGGTGGAAGTTTTGTTTTGATAGAATAGCTTGGGGGCAAAGTGGTATTACCAAGACCGAGGAAGATGTTTGAAGGAATGTTATCAGGATTATCCTTTCCATTCCAGCCCATGGCATATAAGGTATTGCCGGGTCCCGGATCAGGACCATCGTTTTGCTCTTTCTGGCAACTCATCACTATAACAAGTGGTGAAATAAGCAACAGCGATTTAAAGCTAAATTGTCGGTTGATCATGTTAAGCTGTTTTATAGTGGATAAATATTATGGTACAGGGTTAGCCTGTATATAAACCGGTATTAATTTTTTTAATTGGTTGCTGTCAAGAATCCCATTAATGTATTTGATATTATCGCGGATGAGTTCCCCGCTTAATTCCATATTATTGAAAACCGGGGTTGACAAAAAAGTAGTATTACTGAAATCAACCGACTGGTGAAATTTTGTTTTATTCCATTCGGCGCGGCTGGCGAATACGGCTCCGTTAAAGTTTACTTTATTGAAATACTCCCCGTATTCAAAAAAAGCGGCACGCCTGAAATTAGCCAGTCCAAGGTCTGCATATTTGTGTACTGATATAGCGGCAAGCGAAGCGTTTTGCCAGAAGTCCGCCTGCTGTAATGAAAGCTGCCCGTAAATGGTTGCCTGTTTTGCCCAGAAGTTTCCGCGTATTACTGATTCCTGCATCAACAGGTTATTGCTGAAAAATGTTTCATCAATCCTCACATCATTTTCAAACAGGCAGGCCTGGAAGCTTGCAGGCTTATCGAAAATGCTTTTGGTGAGCAATAAAATCTGGCCGAAGCTGGCCCCATTGAAATCCACCTCATCTTTAAAATAACAATTATTGAAACTTGCATTATTGTTAAACCTGCAGGTATTGATGCGCTTATTATTATTTTTAAAAGCGGATACCTTACCGGTAAAAGTGCAGCTTTCAAAATACAAAGGAATATTAATGGTGCTTACATCGGTAGTACCACTTGAAGGAAAACCCTGAATTTTAGTAAAATCAAGGTTTCCTTCAATAGTACAAAGGGTATAGACAACGGCTTTATTATGTTGAATATTACGGATCACTTCGTCTGCGCTAATGGTTTTGGAATGAAAGAGGCCGGAGCTTACACAACCTGCACCATTCATCAGCGTTGCTAAAACAAACATTACTATAGATTTCATTGTGTATTTTTTCTGTTCTTTCAGATGATGTCTTCGTACCGGCTGGTATTTAATGACGCTGTAAAATTATTGCTGATGCAAAGGGCAAACAATCGCATGTTGACACTATATTTTTATACTGGTTAATCAGTAGAACGATTAGAGGAGCAACAATGTATAATAGGGAAGGAAGCGGCTTTGTTAGGATTTAGCAATCACAATTAAAGCTTAAAAAAATGTAAGCGCTATTTAATGAAATTCTACTCGTATGGGAGCTTGGCTAAATACTTATTTGCTAATGATCATTTTGTTTTCCGCATCGTATTTATATTCGGAATTTCCGAACAACCACTTTCTCGTCAATCTCGCCCTCTGTAAAAACATTTTTGATATGCTCATTTATAGTTGATTTGGCCTTGCCGAAAAGTGTTGCCATTTGCTCCTGGGTAAGCCAAACGGTTTCTTCTTCTAAGCGCACATCTATGGTAATATTGCCTTCAGTATTTTGATATATTAATATTTCGCCTTCCATATTATTTTTTCTTTGAGGTATAGCATTATTGTAAAAGCGAAACCCCTGTTCAAAGCATTTATTTGAAATAGGGGCTGAAGAAAAATTAGCTGTCCGCCAACTAAAGTTTACCCCGTATCTTTGCAGCGCTTTACCTGAGCCTGTTGCATAAAACAGGCAGGATTATAATACACGATGAATTTGAATGTGCTGCTGGACGAGTATTTGAAAGATACCCGCATTTTTCAGATTGCGGACAGGCTCGTATTGTCTAAACCCCAGCAACTGTATTTAAAAAACCTCCACGGTAGTGCGGCTCAATTTGTTTTTGCAGGTGTATTCAGGCATGATCTTGCTTCGCAGCTAAATCATCTGATCATTTTGAATGATGCGGAAGAAGCCGCTTATTTTCATAACTCGCTGGAAAACCTTACCAGCGCGCTGAATGTTTTTTATTTTCCTGCTTCATTTAAAAACCGCAAGAATTACCGCCAGCTCAATGCATCGCATGTTATGCTGCGTACGGAAATGCTCACCCGCTTTTCTATCGCAACAGGTAACAGGGTTGGCGCTATTGTTACGTATCCCGAAGCCTTGTTTGAAAAAGTAGTATTGCCCAAAACATTATCCGGCAATATGATCCGTATTAAAGCAGGCGATACAATTAATGTTACCGAACTGCTTTCGCAGTTTGTGGATTATGGTTTTGAAAGAACAGATTTTGTATATGAGCCCGGCCAGTTTGCCTTACGGGGAGGCATACTCGATATTTATTCTTTCGGCAATGAAAAACCCTATCGTATTGAATTGTTTGGCAATGATGTGGATTCTATCCGCATATTTGATCCTGAAACACAATTGAGTGAAAGAAAGTTGTTGCAGGTAACGATTATCCCAAATGTTGAAACACAATTTGAAACAGGCGAAAAGGTTTCGTTGCCGGAATTTCTTCCGGAAAACACCGCCGTGTGGATACAGGATTGGGATGTAGCCAAAGAAAAATTGCACGTGCAGGAAGAAGACCTTGAAATATTTTTCCGTGTACAGGAAACAAGTAAGCCCAGAACTTCAGCTAACGATGAAGGAGAAGACAATCTTGAAAAGAAAGAGGTAAGCCCGGATGATTTTGTGCATGCGGCTACTATTGAAGAACAACTGCAAGGCAGGCATATTGTTGAGTTTGGCCACGCGCCACATTTTGGCGGAATAGAAATAGGTTTTGATACAAAGGAGCAACCTTCTTTTAACCGGCAGTTTGATATGCTGATAAAGGATTTGAGAAGCTGGGAGCTGAAGAAATACAGTATTTATCTTTTTGCTGATAATCCACGCCAGCTTGAACGCTTACACAGCATATTTACCGACCTGAAAGCAGAGATACCATTTACGCCCGTTCCTGTTTCTATTAATGCAGGATTTATTGATAACGATCTGAAAATTGTTTGTTACACCGATCACCAGATTTTTCAGCGCTATCATAAATACAAGGTAAAGCAGGCATACAATAAAAACAAGGCGCTTACATTAAGAGCGCTGCGTGAGTTGCAGCCGGGAGATTATGTTACGCATATTGATCATGGTGTTGGCATATACAGCGGCTTACAAAAAATAGAAGTGAACGGAAAGCTGCAGGAAGCCGTGCGCATTATTTACAAGGATACGGATATACTGTATGTAAACATTAACTCGCTGCACAAAATTGCTAAGTATACCGGCAAGGAAGGTACAACACCAAAAGTGAATAAGCTCGGTAGTGATGTTTGGCAAAAGCTGAAAGAGAAAACCAAAGCAAAGGTTAAAGAAATTGCTTTTGATCTTATAAAATTATACGCGCAGCGGAAAGCACAGGAAGGCTTTGCACATAGCCCGGATAACTATATGCAAACCGAGCTGGAGGCTTCTTTTATGTATGAAGATACACCCGATCAAAGCAAAGCTTCCGCAGATGTGAAGAAGGATATGCAAACACCCAGCCCGATGGACCGGCTGGTGTGTGGTGATGTGGGCTTCGGTAAAACAGAGATCGCTGTTCGCGCTGCTTTTAAAACCTGCTGCGATAATAAACAGGCTGCCATACTTGTGCCAACCACCATCCTTGCATTTCAGCATTATAAAACATTTAAAGAAAGGTTGAAAGATTTTCCCGTAACGGTGGATTATATCAATCGCTTTAAATCATCCAAAGAAAAAAAAGAAACCTTACAAAAACTACAGGAGGGGAAAGTTGATATTATTGTTGGCACGCATGCCCTGGTTGGTAAAGAAGTAAAGTTTAAAGACCTCGGGTTGCTGATTGTGGATGAAGAACAAAAGTTTGGTGTAGGGCACAAAGAAAAAATTAAGACGCTTAAAACAAATGTTGACTGCCTAACACTAACGGCAACGCCTATCCCAAGAACATTACAGTTTAGTTTAATGGGTGCAAGAGATTTGAGCATTATGAATACGCCGCCGCCCAACAGGCAACCGATACAAACAGAAGTGCAGGTGTTTAATGAAGATTTTATACGCGATGCTATTTATTATGAAACAGAACGTGGCGGGCAGGTTTTCTTTATACATAACCGCGTGGTGGGTTTAAGTGAAATGGCAGTGCATATACAGGGGCTTTGTCCTGATTTGAGTATTGGCATTGCGCATGGCCAATTAGAAGGCCATATACTCGAGGAACGCATACTTGATTTTATTGACCGTAAGTATGATGTATTGCTCTGTACCAATATTGTGGAAAGCGGCGTTGACATCCCGAATGTAAATACGATCATTGTAAATAATGCCCACCAGTTTGGCCTGAGCGATCTGCACCAGTTGCGTGGCCGCGTTGGGAGAAGTAATAGAAAAGCATTCTGTTATTTGCTGGCGCCGCCTATGAGCACATTGCCTTCGGATTCCCGCAAGCGCCTGCAAACGTTGGAGCAGCATAGTGAATTGGGTAGTGGCTTTCAGATTGCGATGCGGGATCTTGATATACGCGGCGCGGGAAATTTGCTGGGTGGCGAGCAAAGTGGCTTTATGGCGGAGATAGGCTTTGAAATGTACCAGAAAATTTTGGATGAAGCTATTCGTGAGTTGAAACGTACCTCTTTCCGCGAAGTGTTTAAAGAAGAGATTCAACAGCAGGAGGATTATGTGCAGGATTGTACAATTGATACAGACCTGGAAATACTTATCCCGGATAGTTATGTGGAAAGCATCAATGAAAGACTATCGCTATATACCCGCCTTGATAATTCGGAAGGCGAAGAAGAGCTGCAGCAGTTCCATACAGAGATGATCGACCGGTTTGGGCCAATGCCGCCGCAGGTAGAAGACCTGTTTACCACTGTGCGTTGCCGCAAAATGGCAGTAGATATGGGCTTTGAAAAAATGGTGCTGAAGGAAAATACATTGCGTTGTTATTTTGTAAATAATCCTGATTCGCCATACTTTGAATCTGATACGTTTAATAAAATGCTCCAGTTTGTACAAACGCAAACCAACAAGGCAAGGCTTAAGCAAACCGGCAGGAACTTTTTGCTGGTTCATGAAGATGTAGAGGGTATGGAGCATCTGTATAACTTCCTGTTTAAAATGCACAAATACATAAAAGAAGCAGTAGCTATTGTATAGAAGGGCATTTATCCTTGTAAGAAAGATCAAATTTTCCTGTAAAAATGCCTTGCAATGTATAGATCCTTCCTTTGGTTATAATGACATTATTACGAATAAATTGAAAATCAGGTCTTTATTTTTAACCATGGCCTTGCCATATTGCAATCAACTGCAACCGGGAAGTTCTTATGTTTGAATTAAAAAATGTAAAAGTTAGT
>JADLCD010000100.1 GCA_020847395.1 Chitinophagaceae bacterium | reverse complement strand
TTTGATACCGGCTGCATTACTACTATAATGCTTTACTTGCGTCGCACCCGTCAACGTCAGTAATGCTACTGAGCATAATGCAACAGCTCTATTAAATGATACGGAGGGAAAAATTATGAGTGATATAAGAACCGCATTACAACAACGCATATTGGTAATAGATGGCGCAATGGGCACCATGATTCAGCGGTACAAACTTACCGAAGCCGATTACCGTGGTGAGCGCTTTAAAGACTGGCATACCGATGTAAAAGGCAACAACGACCTGCTGAGTATTACCCAGCCACAAATCATCATTGACATTCATAAGCAATACCTGGCTGCCGGCGCTGATATTATTGAAACCAACACATTCAGCAGCACCCGTATTGCAATGGCGGATTATGATATGCAGTCTCTGGCATATGAGCTTAATGTAGCAGCCGCCATATGTGCAGGAGAAGCCATTAAACAATCCGGCAGGGCTGCGTGGATAGCAGGCGCCATCGGTCCGTTGAACAAAACATTATCACTTTCTCCTGATGTAAATAATCCCGGTTACCGTGCTGTAACTTTTGATGAAGTGGTTGCGGCTTATTACGAGCAGGTACGCGGACTGGTTGATGGCGGGGTTGATATTTTTTTAATTGAAACTATTTTTGATACCCTCAACGCCAAAGCGGCCATTTTCGCTATCAAAAAATTCTATCGCGAAAATCCGGGCGCCCCTAAAAAAGAGATCATGATCAGCGGTACTATTACTGATGCATCAGGCAGAACATTAAGCGGGCAAACACTCGAAGCATTTTACACTTCTGTAGCACATGCCAAACCGCTAAGTGTTGGTTTAAACTGTGCCTTAGGCGCCAGCGAAATGCGGCCGCATATTGCAGAGTTATCGCATATAGCTTCCTGTTATGTTTCCGCTTATCCAAACGCGGGTTTGCCTAATGCAATGGGAGAATATGATGAGGAGCCGCATCAGACAGCGCATTTTTTAGAAGACTGGGCAAAGGAAGGCTTTGTAAATATTGTAGGCGGTTGCTGCGGCACAACGCCGGACCATATAAAGCATATAGCAGAAAGCGTGAAGAAGATACAGCCGAGGGAGTTGCCGGTGGTGGAATTAATTTGAAAATTTGAAAATGTGGGAATACGAGGAATTTGGGAATGTGAAAATTTGAGAATGTGAAGATGTGAGAATGTGAGAATATAAAAGGTGAGAATGTGGAGGGCTTGTTTGGATCTATCCCGTAGATGAATATGGTAGAATAAATAGGTTGGAGTTATTCTGCAGCACCGCTCCATCTCTGCTGCGTGGAGAGGGAGAAGGAGGGTGAGGCCATATTGTTGAGTAGCATTACAATTGCTGATATGGAAGATGTATAGTTTAATAAAGATATGCAGCGCCGCTCTCTTTCCTTTGGAAAGAGAGATGGAGAGATAGGCTGCTCAAACAAAATATTATGTCAGAACCCGTTATTATAAAACCATATCTCCGTTTATCAGGGCTTGAGCCATTGGTGGTTCGCCCGGAAACAAATTTTATTAATATAGGCGAAAGAACCAATGTAACCGGTTCTAAAAAATTCGCCCGCCTTATTAAAGAAAACAAATATGAAGAAGCGCTGAGTGTTGCCCGGCAACAGGTAGAAAATGGTGCGCAGGTACTGGATATTAATATGGATGACGCGCTGCTGGATGGTATTCAGGCAATGACAACATTCATTAACCTGGTACAAAGCGAGCCTGATATTGCGAAGATCCCTATCATGATAGATAGCTCCAAGTTCGAGATCATTGAAGCGGGATTAAAATGTGTGCAGGGTAAATGTATCGTAAACTCCATCTCCATGAAAGAAGGGGAAGAAAAATTTATTCAGCAGGCGATTATTTGTCAAAGCTATGGCGCGGCTGTAATAGTAATGGCCTTTGATGAAACAGGGCAGGCTGATACTAAAGAGCGTAAGATAAACATTTGCCACAGGGCATATAAGATATTAACGGAACAGGTAGGCTTTGATCCACAGGATATCATTTTCGATCCAAATATTTTCGCCATTGCAACCGGGCTTGAAGAACACAACAACTATGGGGTTGATTTTATAGAAGCCGCCAGTGAAATAAAAAGACTTATGCCATTGTGTGGTGTAAGCGGCGGTGTTAGTAATTTATCATTTTCTTTTCGGGGTAATGAACCTGTGCGTGAAGCCATGCATGCTGTGTTTTTATACTATGCTATAAAAGCGGGAATGAATATGGGCATAGTGAATGCAGGTCAATTGGTAGTATATGATGAAATAGAACCAACACTGCGCAACCTGTGTGAAGATGTAATATTGAATCGCAATAATGAGAATAATGAGTCTACTGAAAAACTGATTGCTTTTGCAGAAACGGTAAAAGCAAAAGGCAAAACAGAAGTGAAAGATGAAGGCTGGAGAAAAGAAAATGTAGAAGAGCGGCTGAAGCATTCACTTATTAATGGCATTACAGATTATATTGATACCGATACGGAAGAAGCAAGATTAAAATATCCCAAACCATTAGATGTAATTGAAGGCCCGTTAATGGATGGTATGGGTGTAGTGGGTGATTTGTTCGGAGCTGGTAAAATGTTTTTACCGCAGGTGGTAAAGTCTGCCCGTGTAATGAAAAAGTCTGTGGCATGGCTTACACCTTTTATTGAAGAAGAAAAGAAAAATAACCCATTAGCAGCCAACGGCAATGCACCAAAAATTTTGCTGGCAACCGTAAAAGGTGATGTGCATGATATTGGAAAGAATATTGTAGGGGTGGTGTTGGGTTGTAATGGGTATGATATTATTGACCTGGGCGTAATGGTGCCAACGGATAAAATACTGGATACTGCTGAAAAAGAAAAGGCAGATATTATTGGGTTGAGTGGATTGATCACACCTTCGTTAGACGAAATGGTGAATGTAGCACATGAAATGAAAAGAAGAGGCATGAATAAGCCTTTGTTGATCGGTGGTGCCACCACTTCACGCATACATACGGCTGTAAAAATTGCTCCGCAATATGATAACGGCGTAGTACATGTGCTGGATGCGAGCCGTAGTGTAACAGTTGCCGGATCTTTGCTTAATGCAGATCAGAAACCGGAGTTTTTAGGAAAGACCCGCGATGAATATAAAAAACTGAAAGAAGATTTTGAGAATAAAAAACCTGTAAAACAATATTTGCCGTTTGCAGGAGCGCAGGCAAATAAAACAGCGATTGACTGGGAAAACTATATACCGCCAACACCAACTTTTACCGGCACAAAAATTTTTAATGATTACAGCTTAGCTGAACTCCGCAGCTATATAGACTGGAAGCCATTTTTTATTTCGTGGGAGTTGCATGGCAATTTTCCTGCTATCCTCACAGATGAAAAAGTAGGTGTAGAAGCAACCAAATTATATAATGATGCTAATAAACTCCTTGATACCATCATTAACGAAAAATGGCTGACAGCACAGGGTGTAATAGGCTTCTGGCAAGCCAATAGCGATGGGAAGGATACTATTATTGTAAATAATAACGGCGAGGAAATATACCTTGAATCGCTCCGGCAGCAAATAAAGAAAGCGCCTGGGCAGCCGAATTTAAGTTTGAGTGATTTTGTAAAGCCAACAAAGAGCAACAGCCTATCCCCAGCCCTTTCCAAAGGAAAGGGAGAGCAGCCCACAAAGGCCGAGGATGCGGGCTTTGGTTATGAAACCGCAGATCCGTTACTGTACAGGCATCTTAAAGATTTTGCTGTTCAGCAAAAACAAAATCCTACTGAAGCAGAAAAAGTTTTGTGGCAGCTTTTGAAAGGGAAGAAATTAGATTCATATAAATTTCGCAGGCAGCATATCATTCTTCAATTTATTTCAGATTTTGTTTGTCTGAGTAAAAAACTAATTATTGAATTAGATGGTGGTGTTCATGACTTACCTGAATCTAAAATCAACGATCAGCAAAGAACAGAAATCCTCGAATCAAAAGGATACAAAGTCCTTCGCTTTAAGAACGACGAAATATTGCAGGATAGCGACAATGTGCTGAACAAAATTACCGAAGCACTTAACCACCTTCCCGAAGCTGATAATAGTAATAAAGACGCAGAAGTCCTCTCCTTTGGAGAGGATTTAGGAGAGGCTGCTTCTGACCATATCGGTGCCTTTTCCGTAACCATCAAAGGCATCGAACCGCACCTCGAACGGTTTATTAAAGATCACGACGATTACAACAAAATCATGCTGCAATCTTTGACCGACCGTTTAGCGGAAGCTTTTGCGGAATGCCTTCACGAGCGTGTACGCAAAGAATTCTGGGGTTATGTAAAAGACGAGCACTTATCCAATGATGAACTCATCAAAGAAAAATACCAGGGTATCCGCCCGGCTCCGGGTTACCCGGCCTGTCCTGATCACACAGAAAAATATAAGCTGTTCGAATTATTAGGTGGTGAAAAAGCTACGGGTATACATCTCACTGAATCTCTTGCCATGTACCCTGCAGCATCTGTTTGTGGCTGGTATTTCAGTCATCCCCAAAGCCAGTATTTTGGGGTGGGTAAAATACAGCCCGACCAGTTTGAAGATTATTTTCAACGTAAGGGAATGAGCCGGGAAGATTTGGAAAGATGGCTGAGACCGGTGATGGAGTAGCGTGCAAAAAAAATTTAATTCTCATTTATTACAGAACTAAAGAGTACAAAATCTCTCTGTCGTCATCGTTATTAATCAAACTTCGGATTGTGATGCCATGTATACTCCTACTCCATACTGCCCATCTGCCTTGTATAAGCTTTAATAAACAGTGCGCCTAAATTTTTGTGCGGAGGTATATAGTTATCAAATCTTTCTTTGGCATCGCCTGTAGTAAATCTTGCAGAAAGCTCTTTCCATATCGTTATCCATTCTACGTTTTTACCATCTTTAATATCATCATTAATGGCTTTTAAGATGGGTTCATTAATTACACGTGTACCTACTTCTTTTGAGGAAATGATATGCGCATCAGGGCATGTTCTTAATACATCATCCAGGTTATGAAAACCACCGCATGAACCAAGAATCACAATTTTGGAAGAGGGCGCAAGATTACGAATAGTAGACCCAACCCAATAGCTATGACCACGATGTATGGTAATACCCGGTTTCAGGTTATGCTCTTCCATATATGCCGCCATATTGGATTGCGCAATAGAATCCAGCCCTGTTTCATAATCGAGCGGAAGGTTTGCGTATATATAAACAGGTTTGCCTTTCGCAGATTTTATCTCAGTCCACTCAGCGTTTTTCTTCACTTTCCACTCACCGGCATTGGTAAACATGCTCATAAAATTGGCGTATGATTCTTTACCATCCTTATCTCCATAAAAGAAAACCTGCTGCACAACACGCCCGCTATCATCAACAAGGTCTTTATAATCCACTTTATATACAGGAGGTATATTCAGTTTTGCCGAAATATCTATACTGCTATCCTGCGATGACTGGAAAATGGTTTGCAGAATATCATATATTACTATTGTTCTTTTTTCCTGTTTTTGTTTTCCTTCCAGCAAATTCTTTTCAATCTCCTGGTCAATCAATCTTTTTACAAGCGGATTGCTGATACTGCCATAAGAATCTGCCACATCCACCGCGTCTTCCAGTGTTCCGGTTTTTTCAAGACCTCTTACAAATGCCATCATTAATCTTTGAGAACTGCTGTCGGGCATTGTTGCCAAAAACTCATCAAGTTTATTATATCCCGCGGCAAGCTTAATGAATTTTTTAAACTTGTCGAAACCTACACTCATCAGCAAACTATCGCCGGCAGGCATACTTAGCCTTTGCATCATCCTGTTATATACGCCCTTATAGCTTGAGGTATAAATAACATCTTCACCCAATACAATAAGATAATACAACTCCTGCGGCGTTAAAGGCTCAAGTATTTTAAACCGAACATTATCCGGAGAATCATGCAAGGCATTTATCTGCTCAATAAAAACATTCTCTGCCCTGTCTTTTAATTTTGCCAGCAGTTTATCATAAGCAATAGGCGTATCTTTTTTAATTAACCTGTCGTTATAAGCAGTTTGTGTTTTTACCAGCAGGCGGTAGTATTGCACATTATCACCCATCACATCATATATATCCTGCAGCGTTAATTTTTCGTGCACTATTTCATCAATAAAAGGATAATACTGTTGCCCGCTTTTGCTGGAAGCTATGGCAACTATTGCTTTTACAAGAGAGTCGCTATTTCTTCTGATCAATCTCCCCACATTTGTGCGGGTTGCAGCGGCATAGTCATATAGTTGATTGGGATTGCGATGCGCTGCGGCAGCCACCAGGCTATCGGCAAAGGGTACACTAAAATATTGCTCAAGCATTGGCAATACTTTATCAGGGTTTTTCTGGCAAAATTTTCTGAAAAGAATATTACGGGCTTCTGCATAACCGATATTTTCATACAACGCCGTACCTTCTCCATTGATGTTTATATTCCCAACTTCATAAGACGCTTTTTCAACTATAGGTGATATATCCTCCTTTTTTGTATCGGCCTGCATCAGCGCTTTGTAGTTTTTAACCAGTATTGAGCCCATTACAGGATTAAAACTTTTATTGCGCCAGCCGTTGTAGAATCCTTTAACTAAATTTTCAAGCCCGCTGAGGTATTTTACTTTTAGGCGATGGTCAAGATAGCCTGCCGATTCAATCGTATCTTTTAAAATATCTACTTCGTTAATGATGGCTTCTGTTATAAAAAGATTGATGTCTTTATTCTTTGATACATTCAGTACTTTTCCATCTCCGCCATTAAAACCAAGTGCCTGCTTTTGCTGTTTTTCAATATTTTCATGAGAGCGTATGCGGGTAATATCAACCTTTTTTTTGGTTGTATCTGCTTCGTTAGCCTTTGTGGCAAACACACAGAGCAGCATAAATATGGTAGCGAGATAAAGTTTATACATGTTGCGCACTATCATGCAAAATTAGGATAATAGCTTTACGGTTAATGGGTACAAAGGCATCTAACTTATTTAGAATGAGTTAAAAAACCTAAACATTAACGCATACCGTGTCAATTTAGTGCAAACTTCCGGTAATGGATAACAATTTCATAATCCCGGTATTTTGGGCAATGAGCAATGGCAAGATTATTTTTGCGTAAACATATTGTTAAGTATGGACTCAAAAGGCAAAAAGATACTGATAGCTGATGATGAACCGGATATACTGGAAATACTAAGCTATAATCTGAATAAGGAAGGATACGAGATAATTACGGCGAAAGACGGGGATGATGCTATACAAAAGTCAAAATTATTTAAGCCGGATTTGATTATGCTGGATGTAATGATGCCAAATAAAAATGGCATGGAGGTTTGCAAACTCCTGCGCTCTCAACCGGCATACCAGGATACATTAATTATTTTTTTAACGGCTTTAAGCGATGAGGTTTCTCACGTTAAAGGACTTGAATATGGAGCTGATGATTTTATAAGCAAACCGGTTAGCCCTAAAATACTGGTTACCAAGATTAATACCTTATTCCGCAGGGTGCAGAAGCCAGATGATACTGCTTTGAAAGCCGGTAATATTGTTATTGACCCTGTTAAGTTTGTAGTAACTGTTGATGGCGAGGATATAGTGCTGGCAAAAAAGGAATTTGAATTATTACACCTGCTTGCTACCAAACCCGGCAGAGTGTTTTTAAGAAATGAGATATTGAGCCAGATATGGGGCACTGAAGTAATTGTTGGCGACAGAACCATTGATGTACATATTCGTAAAATTCGTCAAAAACTTGGCATAGATTGCATTACCACTGTAAAAGGAGTAGGTTACAAAATGGTAGTTTGAATATGAGGTAAAAGAACAATGTTTAATACTAAGAATTTTTCACCCCGCCAGTTAGCCGGTTACACGGCATTGATGATTGCCATGCCGGTAGCCTTAGGTTTATTCTTTTTTGACCCTATATGGTGGGTGGCGCTGATTGCTTTTTTACTTGTATTGGGCGGCAGCTATGCGCTTATCTTATTCACGCTTCAACGTTTTATTTACCGGAAAATAAAACTGATTTACAAGTTTATTTACCAAACAAAAGCAAGCAAGCGGGAAGAATTTTATTACAAAAACATATTACCACAGAAAAGCATAGACGAAGTAAGGCAGGATGTTGAGTTTTGGGCAGAACAAAAAAAGAAAGAGATTGAAATATTGCAGGCTAATGAAGCTTTCAGGAAAGAATTTTTACAAAACCTTTCTCATGAGTTGAAAACGCCCATTTTCGCAATACAGGGATATGTAGATACATTGCTCAGCGGCGCTATGGAAAACCGGGAGCTCGGCACAAAATTCCTCAATAACACTTCAAAAAACATAACAAGGCTGGTTAACCTGCTGAGTGATCTTGATGAAATAACGCGCCTCGAAAGTGGCGAGCAGGTTTTATATAAACAAAACTTCGTTATACAGGAGCTTATACGTGAAGTGTTTGATTCCTTATCTGTACTTGCATCTAAAAAAGGAATAAAGCTGAACATTAAAAAGGGATGTGAATTTCCTATTACTGTTTTTGCCGATAAAGAAAAGATAAGGCAGGTAATTATTAACCTTACCGATAATGCCATAAAATATGGCAGGCTTAATGGCAATGTAACCGCCAGTGCCTATTTAACCGACGAAAAACATGTGCTGCTTGAAATAAGCGATGATGGTATAGGTATAGCCGAAGAACATATACCCAGAATTTCCGAACGCTTTTACAGAACAGATGCTGCCAGGAGCAGGAAAGAAGGTGGCAGTGGTTTGGGATTGGCAATTTGTAAGCATATCATTGAGGCTCACGGACAAAGAATGCATATAAGAAGTAAGCTCGATATAGGAACCACATTTGGTTTTATCCTTCAACGCAAAAAAGACTAATTTTTTAAGCGTATTTTCCCTGATTTTGCTAAGTGTTTTTTCCGTAAAAACACTATACAACTCATTGTGTAGCTTCATTTTAAGTGTAAAAAATATTGCAATAACAAAAAAACTGTGTAATTTAGCCACAGTTTTCATAGGGTACGGATTAAAAACGGGCCAGGGTTTCTACCCCGGCCCAACTTTTTTTAAATAGGGTTTTTTCACATTTATTTTCGGCTTAATTACAAGCTTTTTACAAATTAATTTTATCAAACCTGTAATCCTTTTCTGCAAAAAATGCCAGGGTTTTAGGTAAAGCATATTGCATATTTTTAAAAGCTTTTTCGCTGTCATGAAACACGATGATGCTTCCGCTTCCTGTTGAAATTACAACGTTTTTTAAGCAGGTTTCCGGTGTAATTTTCTGGTCGAAATCACCGCTTAGCACTGACCACATAATTACTTTCATATTAAACGACTCAGTAAGATATTTCAATTGCAGTTTTGATATTCTGCCGTATGGTGGTCTGAAAAGATTGGAGTCAATATATTTTCCTGCTTCTGTTATATCCTTAAAATATTTTTTATCATCCGTTTTCCATCCATTTAAATGATTGTAGGTGTGATTGCCTATTTTATGCCCTTCGTTTATAATGTTTGTATATGTATCGCGATGCTTTACTACATTATTACCAATACAAAAAAAAGTTGCTTTTGCATTAAATTTTTTAAGCTCTCCTAATACAAATGGCGTTATTTCCGGGTGAGGACCGTCATCAAAAGTGAGATAAATTACCTTCTCATGGTCAGGCATCTCCCAGGTTGCAGCGGAATACATTTTTTTCAGCAACCAGGGTGTTTTTGCAAAATAGAACATACGCTATTTTTTAACCTGTAAAACAATCACAGCATCATTATCCTCATCCGTAAAGCCATCTGTATTTACATTCAGTACTCCTTTTTTCAAAGAAAATGCTACCGGCGTTTTTGTTTTTAACCACTGAGCGCTTACAACTTTTTTGTAAGGAAAGGTATCAAAACTGAATGCTCCTTCGGGTTTTTTCAACAGGTGTATATATACTTTATCATCCTTCTCCGTTACGCAACCCCATGGTTGAGGAAGCACAAAACCTCTTTTAGTGCCATAAATACTTTCACCATAGGTTTGAAGCCACTTACCCATATATGCAAGCCGTTCCACAAATTCAGGCTGAAATTTTCCGTTGGGCATTGGACCAACATTCAATAACAGGTTTGCTCCATTGCCTGCTGCATTTACCAACAATGATACAAGCTGTTTATTGCTTTTGTAACTGGTGTCGGTGAGGTTAAAGCCCCATGCGCTATTAATAGTTTCGCAGGTTTCAAGCGGCAACTCATCAGATGGTTTTTGAAAGTTTAAACCCGACGTATTCTGGTGAGGCAGATCTTTTTCAAACATCTGGAAATCCTCTCCGGGAAAAGGAGTCATGTGGTGATTATTTCCGATTAAGCACTGCGGCTGTAGTTTATGAATCAGCCCATATATTTCATCATACTTCCAGTCAATGCGGGAAGCCCTGTCGGCGCTGCCTTCAGGATTTGTTTGATCCCAATGCCCATCAAACCAAATGCCCGCCACTTCACCGTAATTGGTTAATAATTCTGTAAGCTGGTTTTTCATAAACTGGAGATAGCTGGCATAATCACCTTTTCCTTTACGCCCGGAATACTGGCCTGTGCGGCCGGTTTCATGCGGGTAATCTTCCCTGCGCCAGTCGAGCAATGAATAATAAAAAAAGATTTTAATACCCTGCTTATGACATTCATCTGCAATCATCCTTACAATATCTTTTTTGTAAGGTGTATTCATAATATTAAAATCAGAATACTTTGTATCCCACATGCTGAACCCGTCGTGATGGCGTGTAATAAGCGTTATATATTTCATTCCGGCATTCTTTGCCGTGCTTACCCATTCAGCCGCATTAAAATCGATAGGATTAAAAAAATCCTTTAACCTGGTATAATTTTTCACCGTAATTTTCCGCTCATTCATAACCCATTCACCACTGCCCGGTATGCTAAATGGTCCCCAGTGAATAAACAATCCAAAGCGGGCGGCAGCAAACCACACCTTTGCTTTTTTATTCGCTTCTTCAAATGAAGCATCCTGTGCTTTTATATTTTGAATTACAGATAAGCATACAAATACAATGAACAGTATTTTTTTCATTTTATAATTTTTTAAACAGCGTATAAAGGTATGGCATTAGTGATTTAATATCAGATCATATTGCTTTTTGTACTTTCGCGTTCAATTTATACTTAATCATGTCGTCAAAAAAAGTACGTGTAAGATTTGCACCCAGCCCAACAGGTGGCTTGCACCTGGGTGGTGTAAGAACGGTGTTATATAATTATCTTTTTGCCAAACAACATAAAGGAGATTTTATACTTCGTACAGAAGATACAGACCAGGGCAGGTATGTGCCGGGTGCGGAGAAATACATTTTTGATTGTTTACGATGGACAGGGCTTGAACCTGACGAAAGCGCTATACATGGAGGGGAATATGGGCCATACCGCCAGAGTGAAAGAAAAAGTATGTACAAAACATATGCAGCACAGTTGATAAAAGACGGTTACGCATATTATGCTTTCGATACTCCCGAGGAATTGGAAAAAATGCGTGCAGATTTTAAAACGGAAAGCAACCCTTCGCCCCAATATGATCATAATATAAGAGGCAAAATGCGGAATTCATTAACACTTTCTGCAGAAGAAGTACAGCAATTGCTTGATGCAGGCACACGTCATGTTGTTCGCATTAAAATGCCACAGCATGAAACGGTGTCGTTTACAGATATGATAAGAGGCGAGGTAAGTTTCGATACTTCAGTAGTGGATGATAAAGTACTGCTGAAAGCCGATGGTATGCCTACTTATCATCTTGCTGTGGTGGTTGATGATTATCTCATGAAAATTACCCACGCTTTTCGTGGTGAGGAATGGCTGCCCAGCGCGCCGGTGCATGTATTGCTATGGAAATATTTATTTGGGCTTGATAATATGCCTGAATGGGCACACCTGCCATTGATACTCGGGACAAATGGAAAGCTGAGTAAAAGAGACGGCGCTAAATATGGTTTTCCTGTTTTTGCCATGAACTGGCTTGATCCTAAAACAAATGAATTGACTGAAGGGTTTAAAGAAAAAGGATTTTTGCCTGAAGCATTTATTAATATGCTGGCCTTGCTGGGTTGGAATGATGGAACTGCACAGGAATTATTTACGAAACAAGAGCTGGTTGAAAAATTTTCGATGGATAGAGTGCACAGTGGCGGAGCAAAATTTGATTATGAAAAAGCGAAGTGGTTTAACCACGAATGGATAAAACGTTTACCTGCTGCAGCACTTGCGCAACAGGTAAAACCATTTTTTGAAGCAAAAGGAATCAACATTGCAGATGAAAAATTATTGAGCGCAGTGATTGATCTTGTAAAAGAGCGTTGTCATTTGCTTACTGACCTTGTTGAGCAGGGTTCATTCTTTTTTGTAATGCCTGAAAAATTTGATGTTGATGCAGTTAAACCCAAATGGAATGAAGCAAAACAATTGTTTTTTGCTGAAGTAATCCGCAATTTTGAATTGGGCACCACATGGAATGCTACAGAGCTGGAACATAATTTTAAAGAGATAGCCGCTGCGAATCAAATAAAACCCGGAGAAGTGTTATTACCATTACGCATTATGCTTGTAGGCGGAAAATTCGGGCCACATGTATTTGATATTGCGGCATTATTAGGTAAAGACGAAACTATAAGAAGAATTAAATATTTTCTTGGATTACTTTAACTGTTATAGTGATTAATTGATGTAAGATAGCAGTGGATAATTAATAATTTGAAGTGCGGGGCGGATATCTCTTCAGGAATTTCCTTTTTGCTGACATTAAAACCAACACATACTCAACTATAGTGCATTTGTTATACAACCAAGCCGGTTTTGCATATGTTATTTTATTTCATCAGCACATCAAATTATTAATAGCCATATCATTTAAGAAACGTAAACTATTGTATCTTACACATTAATTAATTTTTCATGCTTAAATCTGATTTTATGAAAAAAATTTTTGCAGCAGTTGATTTTTCTGAGCCATCAAAAAATGCTGCCCAATATGCTTTAGCACTGGCAAAAGATATGGCAGGCGCAACACTCACCCTTTATTACACTTACGAAATCACTACTTCAGGATCAGACGGATCCCTGCTTTTTGATGATGATGACTCAAGAAAGACTATTGCACTTGTTGCTCTAAATAACCTCAGAGCAGAACTCGGTGATCCCGGCCTTGTAAGAGTTGATACTCTTGCTGAACCAGGTAGTTTTTCAGCAGGTATAGTAAAACATGCTGAACACAAAGACATGGATTTGCTGGTAATGGGTATAACAGGAAGTTCAAGGCTGGAGCAGATGGTTATTGGTAGTAATACCCTTACTATTATAAACAAAGACCTCTGCCCTGTATTAATTGTTCCTGTGGAAGCCAAATATAAAAAAATCAATAAGGTTGTTTTGACTACAGATCTGAAAGATGTTGAAGCTACTACGCCTGTTGATGAACTGTCGTCTTTTCTTGATGATATAAAAGCCCAGTTAAGTGTTGCCCATGTAGCGGCAGAAGCAGGCGAATTGCCTGATAGTTTACAAAAGGAGAAAGAACTGCTGCAAAAAAAGCTGAGTGGATATAACCCTTCTTTCTATCATATTTTTGACCCGGATTTTATTACTGCTATTGATAAGTTTGTAAAAGAATTTAACCCGGATTTAATCATAACAGTTCCAAGAAAGCATTCTTTTTTCAGCAAACTGTTCACTGAAAGTTATACCAAACGGCTGGCGTATAATAGCCGGTTGCCAATTTTAGCAATCCATTCCAGGTAGAATATCTTCTAAATAAATGTTTGTTAAGGGCCTCCTATAAAGAGGCCCTTAAAGTAAGTTTAAACGGCACTTCAATATGTTTTTTATCACCTGTTAATACCAGTTGTGCAGCCTGCACGCCCATTTCGTAAAAGCCTGTGGAGATAGTTGTAATACCGTTAAGAATGATTTTCTTCATTACGGTTTCGTTATAAGAAATTACGCCAACATCTTTGCCTATTTTTAATTTCATCGATATCAGTCTCTCCACCAGTGTTACAAGGTCAGCTTCCATCAGGTTGATGTATACTTCGCCGTTATGAATAGGCTCTGCAGCTATATCATGAACTATTTTATGGGTGAATGCATACTCATGACAAAACCTGTTAAACCCCTTAACAATCTCTTGCGGAAAGTAGCTTTTTTCAGGGAAAATTATTTTGAGTGTGTGATACCTGGCAAGTGGTTTTAATGCCTGCTCAAGCGCGTTGTAAATATCTTTTTCAAAATTTTCATATACGCCTGCGTATTCACCGTCAATACCGGAAAGGCTTTTATCAAGCAATATCAGCTTGTGCTTTGGTATTGTGTTGATGATCTCATCCGCGTTCTCGCCACCTTCAATAAAATGCGGGATGATGACGTAGTGCGAATAATCTTCTTTTGCATTTGTAATAAGCTTTTTGAAAAGCGCGTAATCATTATTATAAATATAGAAGTCGATGGCTACATTTTCTCCCAGCGTTGCTACAAAGGCATCGTATACTATTTTTTTGTGAGCGCTCAGTTTATTAAAAAGCAACATTATCCGCTGCGACTGCCTGATATTATCGTTAACTATATAATAGCCTTTACCAGGCACAGAACCAAGCACACCCATTTTTTTGAGATGCTTATAACCTTTTTCGGCGGTATCTCTCGATACTTCCAGTTCAAAGCTTAATTCGTTTATAGACGGAACAATATCATCTTTTTTCAATTTTCCGGCTTCAATAGCATTCAATATTGAATTGGTAAGCTGCAAGTATTTTGGTGTAGAAGAAAATTCATCTACCTGCACATTAGCGAAAAAATTGCTGAACTTCATACGGGCTCAAAATGAACAACAAATATAACTGTATGTGGTTATAATATTATGCGTCCGGGGATTTCGCTTTTAGTAAAAGCAATCTGCTGTACGCTTTGAAAGAGATACCACAAAGAGGCATGATGCTTCAACTTTCGTATTGTTTCTATCGGAAAGACGACACCCGCACCCGTCATTCCGATCCGCCAGAATGTTGCTTTGCACCAAATGTATGTTGTGGCGCAGAGGAATCTGTTGGGCTGTAGTGCAAATGCTGAATATTAGTATGAATACCCGGCAGATTTCTCCCTCGCGTAAAAGCGATTTAACTTCAGTGTTCGTGTTGGCTCGGTTATAATGACATTATTACGAATAAATTGAAAATCAGGTCTTTATTTTTAACCATGGCCTTGCCATATTGCAATCAACTGCAACCGGGAAGTTCTTATGTTTGAATTAAAAAATGTAAAAGTTAGT
>JADLCD010000099.1 GCA_020847395.1 Chitinophagaceae bacterium | reverse complement strand
CCGAGCTAAACGTTTAAAATTTTCGTCAGGTTGTTTGATTTACAAACGCCCGCTCACGCCTATTCAGCAACATGACTTGAGTTTAGGCTCCCCTCTCCACTCCGTGGAGAGGGGCCGGGGGTGAGGGGATTTATCCGTGCTAACACCTTCACACTGTTGCTCTCATTTTCAAATTTTCCCTGCCTGCCGGTAGGCAAGAAATCCTTAAATTTTCAAATTCATTTCCACATCATTCTCCTCATTTTCAAATTTTCAAATCCTTAAATTTTCAAATTCATTTCCACATCATTCCTCTCATTTTCAAATTTTCAAATCCTTAAATTTTCAAATTCATTTCCACATTATTCCTCTCATTTTCAAATTTTCAAATCCTTAAATTTTCAAATTTATTTCCATATCATTCTCCTCATTTTCAAATTTTCAAATCCTTAAATTTTCAAATTAAAACCTGTTCTTCCACATCATGCTCTCCACCGGCTTGTCAGGCTGCCCGCTGTATTTGGCGCTTTTTTTCTGGTTGTATTTTTCTTCAATTTCACCTTCCACCGGGAAATAGATCAACTGCCCCACGGGCATGCCTTTATATATGCGCACAGGCTGCTTTACGGATATTTCCAGTGTCCAGTTTCCGCAAAAGCCAACATCGCCCTTGCCGGCAGTCGCATGAATATCTATGCCCAGCCTTCCGGTAGAAGATTTACCTTCCAGGAAGGGAACATGCGCATGTGTTTCCGTATACTCCATGGTTACACCGAGGTAAAATATATGCGGGTATAATACAAAACCCTCATCAGGAATTTCAAAATGCTCTATTTCATTATGCTTTTTGGCGTCCAGTATATGTTCGCGGTAGGTTGCCAGCCATTTGCCGAGGTGCACATCGTAGGAATTGCTGCCAAGGCATTCTCTTTTATACGGAGATAATACAATTGTTTTCTTCTCTATTTCTTCGAGTATTCGCTTATCAGATAAGATCATTCCGGTTGATATTTATTTTATTCCCGGTTCACAGCTTATGAACCTGCTATGTCAAAAATAATTCTTTGATAGTTTGCCAGCGGCAGGCGAATTTCGCATTTCGTTTTGGGTAATGCCTTTATTTTATCAACATAATATCAACGATCAAACAAAACTTGCGGTTTGGCATATTACTGAGCCGGAAAGCTTTTTTCTTGCCCATGTGCCTCTGCAGCGTGATATCACCCACCCGCATAAGCGCCTGCAGCACCTGGCGGGAAGGTATATACTGCGCCTGCTGTTCCCTGATTTTCCATTTGAGCTCATACGTATTGCCAGTACTAAAAAACCCTATCTGCCAGACGAAGCCTTTCATTTCTCTATTTCTCATTGCGGCGATTATGCGGCAGCGATAGTAAGCACTGACCGGAGAGTGGGTATAGATATAGAAATACCTACACCCAGGGTGGCCCGCATCCGTCATAAATTTTTGCATGCGGTAGAATGGGAAGCTGTTGAAGGAAGCAGTGCCTATACCGAACATTATGCCGATACCGGCATGATAAGAAAGCTCACCCTTTTATGGAGCGCAAAGGAAGCCGTTTTTAAATGGTATGGCAATGGTGAAGTGGATTTCAGTGAGCATATACGCCTGGAGCGTTTTGGCTTGAATGCAGAAGACAGCGGCATTATGCAGGCCTCATTTTTGAAAGAAAAAGTGATACATCTCTCCCTGCCCTATATTGCTTTTGATGATCTTTGCCTGGTATGGGTTGCTACCTGAAACCAGATGTTGTGAATACTTTGTATTTTTTTCTTGTGCAATTATATTGATACATGCATCTTTTTGCGTTATATGTGATTTATAAAACATTTAACCAAAACCTGCAGTGCGTGCTATAGTGTGATTCATAAAATTTCTCTTGCTTTACATCAGCTAAAACGCCTTTCTATATGATCAATGCTTTTACCCGCTCTTTTATTAAAACGCCTGTTGTTTTTCTTGTTTTGTCTGCAATGCTTTTTACGGTAGCCTGTAATAAAAAAGAAAAACTCAAAGCAGTTAACCCCGAATTCAGCAAGTATATTGACGGATATACTTCCGGCGTAATTTCAAAAACCTCAGCCATAAGGGTTCGCCTGGCCGAAGAAACACCATCTACCCATACTGTTAATGAGCCCTTGAAAGAGGAATTGTTCAACTTTTCGCCTGCTGTAAAAGGTAAGACCTATTGGGTTGATGCAAGAACAATAGAATTTAAGCCGGATGAAAACCTGAAGCCTGACCAGCTCTATACTGTCGACTTTATATTAAGCAAAGCCACTGCCGTGCCGGATGCATTTAAAACTTTCAGCTTTAATGTACAGGCAATAAAGCCGGCATTTACGGTTACTGAAAACGGGTTAAAGGTTACCGGTAATTCAAAAGATATAATGCAGCTTACCGGCGTTATTGAAACAGCAGATATAGAAGCATCCGCATCCGTTGAAAAAATATTGTCTGCGGCATATGCCGGAAAATCAGCGGCTCTTAAGTGGGAGCATAATGAGCAGTCGCGTATACATAAATTTACTATTGAAAATATTAAACGTGGTAATGCCGCCACCGGTTTGCAATTGCAATGGGATGGCGCCGCGCTTGCAATAAAGGATAAGGGCGAGAAAACTGTTGAGATTCCCGCTGCTGGAGATTTTAAAGTGCTGGCTGTTCGTGCTGTTCAGAATGCGGAGAATTATGTGCTGGTGCAGTTTTCCGATGCTATTGCTACCAACCAGCAATTGAATGGTTTGATCACCATCAGCAATAAAGCTGATTTAAGCTATAGTATTGATGGCAGCGAAGTGAAATTATATGTGGCTGATGATTTTGATGGAAATTATTCCGTTAATGTTAACGAAGGCATAGAAAATATATGGAACAAAAAATTGCAAAAAACCTTCAGCGCTAACCTGTTTTTTGAAAACCGGTTACCGGCTGTAACCATACGTGGCCGTGGCGTGATATTGCCGAATACCGGTAAGCTGGTGTTGCCTTTTGAAAGTATAAACCTGAGCGCAGTTGATGTGAGCATTATCAAAATATATGAAAACAATATACCCCAGTTTCTGCAAACCAATAATATGGACGGAGAGTCTGATCTCCGGCGTGTAGCTACTCCCGTGGTGCAGCAAACTATCCGCCTGGATAATGATAAAACACTTGACCTTCACAAAAAACAGAAATTCTCTCTTGATATAGATAAATACCTGAAGACCGAACCAGGCGCTATATACCATGTAACCATTGGTTTCCGGCCGGAATATTCCCTGTATAATTGTGCTGATGCCGGTAAAAAAAACGGGGATGGAAATGATGAAGACGAAGACTATGGCTATAGCTGGTATAATGAACAGGACGAAACAGATGGGCCTGACAGCGATGATGGTTTCTGGAAAGTATATGATGCGTATTATCCTTACGGTTACAACTGGCGTAAAAGAGATGATCCTTGCAGCCCGTCCTATTACAACAGGGAAAGATGGGCGAGCCGGAATGTGCTGGCATCTAATATCGGTCTTACGGCAAAACGCGGAACAGATAACAGCATAAAAATTATTGTTACAGATATTCTTACCGCATTGCCGATGGCAGATGTTGATCTTGAACTGCTCGACTACCAGCAGCAGGTATTATTTAAAGCAAAGAGTGATAAAGATGGCTTTGCTTCGTTTGACCTGAAAAAGAAACCATATTTGCTGGTTGCAAAAAGAGCTGACGAAAAGGGATACCTGAAGCTGGATGATGGCAATTCTTTAATGCTGAGCCGCTTTGATGTTGCAGGTGAAGAAGTGAAGAACGGGCTCAAAGGATTTGTTTTTGGTGAGAGAGGCGTGTGGCGCCCGGGAGATACCATGTATATTAATTTTGTAGTGGAAGATAAAGGCAATAAGCTGCCGGAAGATCATCCAGTAGAATTTAATTTGATAAACCCGCAGGGGCAGTTGTATAAAAAGATGATCACTACAAAAGGTGAGCATGGGTTTTATTTGTTTACGGTTGCAACTGATTCGTCATCGCCAACCGGTAACTGGCTGGCAAAAATAAAAGCAGGCGGAGCGGTATTTGAAAAACGTCTGAAGGTAGAAACGGTAATGCCTAACCGCTTAAAGATCGATCTTGATTTTGGTAAGGATGTAGTGCTGGGTAAAAACGCGGTCACGAGCGGTACACTCCATTCAAAATGGTTGTTTGGTGCTCCTGCAAAAAACCTGAAAGCCAATATACAGGCTTCGCTGTATGCAAGGGGTACCAGCTTTAAGCAATATCCGCAATATCATTTTGATGATCCTACCACATCATACAATACGGAAACAAAAGCAATATTTGACGGAACATTGAATGCCGAAGGCTTTGCGCCGGTGAATGCAAATTTTGAAGTTGGTAAAAATGCACCGGGTATGCTGAGCGCCAGTATGCTGGTAAAAGTGTTTGAACCGGGCGGCGCTTTCAGCGTGGATAATATGGTATTGCCATATAGTCCTTTTAAAAGCTATATTGGCATCAACATGCCTGAAGGACCCAAGCCCTGGAAATTTTTGATGACTGACAAAACCTATGAGCTGCCTGTAGTTAATGTAAATGCTGAAGGAAAGCCGCTGCCTGGTTCGCAAACGGTAAAAGTAGAAGTATACCGTGTAAGCTGGCGCTGGTGGTGGGATAATACGGGAGATGGCTTAAGCAATTTCACACAGGATACGTATAACAAATTGCTGAAGCAGGATACGCTTCGTTTAACCAATGGTGTTGGTAAATGGAGCTTCAGTGCGCCGGGCGGTGAATGGGGAAGATACCTGGTGTTGGTGCGTGATATGCAGAGTGGTCATACTACCGGGCAGGTAGTATATTTTGATGATCCCTGGTGGCAAAGCAGGAGCAATGCTGATGATCCTTCTGCGGCGGCAATGTTGTCTTTTACTACTGATAAGCAAAAGTATACTGTTGGGGAAGATGTTACACTAAACATACCCAGCAGCAAAGGTGGCAGGGCATTGATCAGCATTGAATCCGGCAGCAGGGTTATAAAAACAGACTGGATAGAAACGCAGCAGGGACAAACGATATATAAGTTTAAAGCTGAGCCCGGCATGGCGCCGAATGTATATGCAAATATAAGCTTGCTGCAACCGCATGCGCAAACGGTAAATGATCTGCCCATACGCATGTATGGTGTAATGCCTGTTTTGATTGAGGATAAAAATACCCTTCTCAAACCTGTAATCAATATACCGGATGCGTTGCGCCCCGAGCAAAATTCTTCCATAACCGTCTCTGAAACATCGGGCAGGCCAATGGCATATTGTATTGCTATTGTTGATGAAGGGTTGCTTGATCTTACAAGATTTAAAACGCCTGATCCGCATGCCGCTTTTTATGCGAGAGAAGCCTTGGGTGTTAAGAGCTGGGATCTGTTTGATAATGTAATTGGCGCATGGGGCGGAGGCCTGGAAAGAATTCTTACCATTGGTGGTGATGAAGCGGCAAGCGGAGGCGCTAAAGAAAAAAGAGCGAACCGTTTTAAACCGGTAGTGAAATATATGGGGCCGTTTTACCTGGATAAAGGCGAAAAGAAAACACATACATTTCAATTACCACAGTATATCGGCTCTGTTCGTGCAATGGTAGTGGCCGCTGCTGATGGCGCCTATGGTTTTGCAGACAAAGCGGTTGCAGTTAAAAAGCCATTGATGATCCTGGGAACGATGCCGCGTGTATTAGGTCCATCCGAAACGATCAGGCTGCCTGTTACTGTTTTTGCGATGGAAAACAATATTAAGAATGTTACGGTAAATCTTACTGCCAACGCGTTTCTGCAGCCGGTTGGCAGCGCATCACAGCAGGTGTCTTTTGCTGCTCCCGGGGAGCAGATGGTTTATTTTGATGTGAAGGTGAAGGAAAACACCGGTGTTGGTAAAGTAAAAATTACAGCATCCGGCGGAGCTGAAAAAACGGACTTTGATGTTGAGCTTGATGTGCGCAACCCGAGCCCTGTTGTAACGAATGTGCTTACTGCAACTGTACCTGGTGGTGGCCGCTGGAATGAAACGGTAGTTCCCATAGGCATACCTGCCAATACAAAGGCCACGCTGGAAATATCTGGTATACCGCCGATCAATCTTGAAAAGCGTTTGGATTACCTGATACAATACCCGTATGGTTGTATTGAGCAAACAACATCAGCAGTATTTCCACAATTGGTGCTGAATCAATTAACGGATCTGAGTGATCGCAAAAAAGCGGATATAGAAAAAAATGTGCGCAGGGGCATTGAACGGTATAAAGATTTTCAGCGTCCTGACGGCGGCTTCAGTTATTGGCCGGGAGTAACGGAAAGCGATGAATGGGGAACCAGTTATGCGGGTCACTTCCTGTTGAAAGCGCAGGAGAAAGGATATATTGTTCCGGTAGAAATGCTGCAGCAATGGACTACTTACCAGCGCGGGAGGGCAAATGCCTGGGCGCCATCTACCACTAATTTTTATGGCGGGGATTTAACACAGTCATACAGGTTATACCTGCTGGCGCTGGCAAAATCGCCTGAAATTGGCGCGATGAACCGGCTGAAAGAATTTAAATATTTATCACCTGAAGCAAAATGGCGGTTGGCTGCCGCATACCAATTGGCCGGTCAGCAAAAAACGGCTGCCAGTCTTATTGCAGGATTGCCAACAACATTTGAGCAGCGCAAAACGCCGGGCTATACGTATGGTTCAAGTCTCCGCGACAAGGCAATGGTATTGGAAACACTTACGTTGATGGGTAAACGAAGTGAAGCTGGTAATGTGCTGAATGATATTGCTGCAAACCTGGCTTCTGAAAGCTGGTATAGTACGCAGACAACAGCGTATAGCCTGATTGCTATTGCGGCATATTGCGGCACAAATCCAAACGGTGAAAAAATAATGGCAACCGTAACGGCTAATGGTAAGAATGTTGACATCAACAGCAAATCATATATTGCTCAAACTGCTGTGAGTGCGGCTGACGCAAATAAAAATGTAAGTATAGTGAACAAAGGGAACAATACGCTATATGTGCGCCTTATTGTGCAGGGTCAGCCATTAACAGGAGAAGGTATACCGGTGAAGAACAACCAGGATGTACTGTCGATGGCAGTAAGTTATCTGACACTGGATGGAAAGCTATTGGGTAATATTGATCAATTACAGCAGGGAACTGATTTTGTTGTTAAGGTTAGTATCCGCAACCCGGGCATACGTGGTCGTTATGATAATATGACTTTATCGCAGATATTCCCCGGAGGCTGGGAGATATTGAATACGCGTATGCTGGATAATGAAGGAAGCTTCAAATCCTCTCCTTTCACTTACCAGGATGTGAGAGATGACAGGGTGTATACGCACTTTAATATCCGCGAAGGCGAAACGCTTACGTATTATGTAATGCTGAATGCTGCTTACCCCGGAAAATATTTTCTGCCGGGTACATATTGTGAAGCGATGTATGATAATACCATAAGCGCGGGAGTGCAGGGCAAGTGGGTGGAGGTGGTGAGGTAGAATTCCCTCACCCCCGGCCCCTCTCCACGGAGTGGAGAGGGGAGCCTAAACTCAAGTCATGTTGCTGAATAGGCGTGAGCGGGCGTTTGTAAATCAAACAACCTGACGAAAATTTTAAACGTTTAGCTCGG
>JADLCD010000098.1 GCA_020847395.1 Chitinophagaceae bacterium | reverse complement strand
GCCTGGGAGTCTGCAACTAATAAGCGATTTTATGCAGAAATAAATCCATTGTACGGACGGTTTTATGGTGGAAAACGGTTTTCAATTAATTCAAAACTCTCTTACAATATCAACAAACATTTCAACGCCGATATAAAATACAGTTACTCAAACATAGATTTTTCCAATTCATCTTCTACTGGTATGCCAGCATTTACAAGTCATTTAGTGGCAGCTAATTTCCAATATAATTACAACACTAAAATTTCGGCGAAGTTATTGTGGCAATACGATAATCTTTCCAAAACTATTACTACTAATATTCGTCTGCGTTACAATCCAAAAGAAGGCACCGACTTATATTTTGTATACAACCCTGTATTGAATACCAATATTCTTGAACGCATACCACAAGCACCCATGCTCAACAGCCAGCAAGTTATTATCAAATTTTCTACCACATTAAATCTTTAGTATGAATACATCATTACAGTCAATGAATATCACCACAGGAAGACAAGCCTACTTAGACTGGCTTAGGATATTATCAATACTTGGTGTATTGTTTTTTCACTCAGCCATGCCTTTTGTTACTGAATGGGAATGGCATATTAAAAACAATGAAACAAGCCGTATTTTAATGGAATTTAATTTTTGGCTTAGCCGTTTCCGTATGCCGCTATTGTTTTTCATTTCCGGGACGGTTTCCTATTTTCTGCTTCAACGAAAATCGGGTTTTCAGTTTATTGGGCTACGGTTCAGGCGATTATTACTTCCGCTGATTTTTGGAATGTTTGTAATAGTGCCTCCGCAAGTTTATTTAGAAAGGGTTAATCAGGGATTTACAGGAAATTACTTTGACTTCTATCCAAGTATATTCAGCACCGGGCCTTATCCAAATGGGAATATGAGCTGGCATCATCTTTGGTTTATAGCTTATCTTTTTGTGTTTGATGTAATATGTGCTCCATTGTTTGTATGGCTTATGAAAGGCTGGGGAAAAAAATTTACTGCCTGGTTTGGATTAATAGCGAAAGCAAAATGGATATATACAATGGCAATACCAAGTATAATTTTGTACACAGCTTTATATTTTAGATTCCCGGAAACAAATAATTTAATAAACGATTGGGGCAGAATTTTCTATTGGTTATTTTTTTTATTAGCAGGTTTTATTTGCATTGCAAATCCCCTGTTAATGGAAAGCCTTCAGCGAAACAGGAAGTTATCACTTGCAATGGCATTAATCAGTTTTGGAATAATAACCTATTTCAGATGGAATAATAGTGAACCTTGGGAAATTATAAAAGACTGGAAGTTTAGTATGTGGACATACCTCTATATTTCTTTATGGGGGTTAACAGCATGGATGTGGATGTTTGCAGCAATTGGTTATGGTAAGCAATATTTGAATAAGAGACATAGTGTTTTAATCTATATTAACCAGGCTGTCTATCCATTTTATATTCTTCATCAGACTATCATCGTTATTGTAGTTTTTTATATTGTGAAATGGCAGGAAGCTGTACTAACAAAATATTTATTCACTGCATTGGTATCTTTATTTTTCTCGATTGCTATATATCACCTTCTCATTCGCCCATATAAATTGACAAGGTTTTTATTTGGGATGAAGCCAAAAAGTAAAATAAGCCCGGATGTCAGTCGTAAACTGTAGCTTAATCTTAATTCATATTCTTTATCATTATTCAAGGGATTAAGTTTTTTCACATAGGCCGACGCACCAAGTCAGGCACATTTACAAGGCACACAAAGCCGACACACAAAAGCCAACCTTGCAAAAGAGCCTGCCTTGTTCCTACGCTTCCGGGACACACTCTGCTTCGGTGGACAAATACTTTCAATTCAAATTACCAAGACGAAGGGCGAACATACAACAGGGGTTTTATGCTATGCTGGCAGACGTAGAAACAATGAGGTACATATCGCTATCAGCTAATATCCGGCTGACGAATTACTATTTAGCTTTTTGTTGTTAACTTCAACTTCAGTTTTTCAAATCGGCAGCAGTACCGGGCTGGACATTCAATGAATACCAGCACAGCATAAAGCCCTATTCGTTGTATGCTACTTTATTGAACATCCTACTCAAAATGAAACGTTTTAACAAGCGGATATTTCTAACTTCGACAATTCTGGTTGGACTTCTGCTTATTCCTTGTTTTTTTGCAGCATGGGGCGACGACGAGGGAACTTTAGGAGGCAATGTTTTTTTGTTGACACTTTCCAAACTATTTTACATTCTCCGTTTTCCGACACATACACTATTCTCGAATTTATTTTCATTCAACATTGGACTTTTTCTCGTTGGACTCATACTTAATTGTATATTCTACGGACTAATAATTGAACGAAGCATTTTCGCCTTTAAATTCACGAGAGCCAAACGATGAAACTATTTCTCATACTTGGTGGACTTTTTATCATTATTTTCATTTGCATAATTCTAAATAGAGACATTCAGGAGTATAATGTTCAGAAAAAGGGAGAGCTTGTAACCGCAACTATCACTTACATTCCAAACTGCCTTGGGACAAAGATTAGATACTTTATGAAATTCACTTATGCTGGACAAGAGTTTGACAAAAAAGTTGGCTGCGGCTTTAGTGATACACATAGAGTCGGCGAGACGATAAAGTTTAAACACATAGACGGAACAGATATATTTTTATTTGGGAGCGAAAAAATTGAAACTGAATTTATAGCAACGGGACTTTTAGCACTTTTCGGGATAGTATTTTTTATCATTGGAACCAGACGAAAATAAACAACCCTTAGCAACGATAAAAGAAAAGCAGCATACAACATTCGGTTTTATGCAAGGCTGGCTGGACGTTGTATCATTCGGCATTTTATCGCTATTGTACTTTTGTTTCGGCTGGACGTTCATTGCTGTACTTTTTATTGTTAACTTCAACTTTAGTAATTTTATTGGGC
>JADLCD010000097.1 GCA_020847395.1 Chitinophagaceae bacterium | reverse complement strand
TGTAATAACCTTTCAATTATTATTTATGGATAGCAGAATACCAGGTATTTTACGGTTTCCTGCTGTGCTTATACTTACGTTGATTATTTCTTTTGGAACATATCAATGGTTTGTCAGGTATAGTTTTATCGGAACTATGTTACACGGCGCAAGGGTAAAAAAACATATTTGATTATCAATAGTTTATTTTTATTTTTTGGTATTGTGTAATTAAAAATAGTTTTATATCTTGCAGCCCTCTTAGGTTGTTATTTATACTAGTTTATTTACAAGGATTCTTAATTCCAATCTATTGTTAAACTTAGTTTATCTTCTGGAAATCTAAATCCCAGGTATTTTAAATTTTTCTACTCCAAATATTCTTCCTGAAAAGCTTGATATTGCTTTTATTTTTTGTTGATTTAGTTAATATTATATGAAATCGTTCATACTTAGAGTGTTCATAGCCTTTGTAATTGTGGGCTTTAATGTAAATGAGAATCAGGTTTTAGGACAATCAACTGTTTTTAGTCCTAACGACCCTATTGTTGCATATAATCCTGCTCTGCCTCCTACTCAGCCTGTTTCAGGGCCGGGAAAATGGGTTCGAACAAGCAGAATGTCCTGGAATACTTCCAGCTTTAAATGCTATATATACAGAGGTATTGCCTTCAGGTTAAAATATCCTAAAACTTATGTTCCCGGTAACGGAAAAAAATATCCGCTATTCTTATTTTATCATGGAGTAGGCGAAAGAGGAAGTATATACGATAATGAATATCAACTATATCATGGCGGTCAACTTCATAGCCAGGCTGTTGACAATGGTGTGTTTGACGGTTATTTGCTTTATCCCCAGTGTACTAATACTGTTTTTACTGCTGCTGAATTAGCAATAATTCTTGAATTAATTGAAAATTATCTTATTCCTGAAATTCAGGTAGATCCATTTAGAATAATTGTGGATGGATTATCGGGAGGAGGACTTGCAACCTGGAGATCGTTTTTCGCAAATCCTAAACTTTTTGCTGCTGTTTTACCAATCAGCAATGCAGATAATTCTTACGGAACGCAGGTAAGCGCCAATAAGTTTACTAAAATATGGTTATTTCAGGGAGCATTAGATAAAAACCCTGATCCTTCGGATGCCAGGGGAGTACGTAATGCAGCTGTTGCTGCAGGGGCTAATTTTACTTATACCGAATATCCTACCCGTGGGCATGATTGCTGGTATCAGGCATGGGGCGAACCAAATTACTTTAATTATATCGTAACTGCACATAAAGCCAATCCTTGGCCTGTGAATGGTAAATATGAGTTTTGTGCAGAGGAAACAAGCACCATGAGTCAGGTAATTGGTGTTTCTTCCGGGTTTGATGGTTATGAATGGCGTAAGAATGATACACTTATAAATGGAGCAACAAGCAATACAATTACAGCAACAGCTCTTGGTGTATATACCTGTCGTATATTGCATGGCAGCGATTGGTCTCCCTGGTCTCCTATTCCTGTTCAGTTAAAGTTAAAGACTTCAAATGTATCTCCAACGCCTGAACTAGGTGAATATGCAAGTAAAGTATTACCAGCTCCGGATGGTAACACCACCGTTCAGTTAAAGGTTGCAGAAGGTTTTGCAAGCTATAAGTGGATGAAAGTGGGCAATACTACTACGCTTAGTACTATTAATACATATTCTGCAGGCCCCGGAAATTATCAGGTTATAACAACAACAAGTGCTGCATGTCCCAGTACTCCATCAGAAGCTTTTACAGTAATAGATGCCAATGGGCCTAATAAGCCTGCAGCTGTGAGAGGGTTAATGGTAAGTAAATTATCACAAACGTCTTTGAAATTAAATTGGATTATCAATCCCGGAGCTCCTTATCCCGCTACTAATTTTGAAATATATCAGGCAACAAGTTCCGGTGGTCCTTATAAATTTGTGGGAATAACTGATGCAAATACCCGTTCATTCACAAAAGTAGAATTAACTCCCGGGGTAAAATATTATTACGTAGTAAGAGCTGTAAATAACACCGCAGGCAGCGATATATCATCAGAAGTAAGTGAAACAACCTCTGTTGATGTTACGCCTCCTACCGCACCCTCATCGTTAACTATTGTTGGAACAACAAGAACATCAATAGCGGTAGAGTGGGGCGAATCAACTGATGATGCTGGTATTGCAGCTTACGATATTTATTTAAATGGTGTGAAGACCTATTCTACTACCACCACATCTTATATTGTTAATAATCTATCCTATAATAATTTATATACAATTTCTGTTAAAGCACGGGACATTGCAGACAATGCATCGCCATTCAGCAACCAGGTTTCTGCCAGAACAGTTGCCGGAGGCTTAACTTATAAATATTATACCGGTGAATGGACCAATTTGCCTGATTTTAATAATACTAAAATCCAAACGGCAGGGTTTGTTCCAAATGTTAATTTGAATAATAGATTACAGGATGAAAATTTTGGATTTTTATGGGAAGGATATATCCGTATTCCGGTAGACGGCAGCTATACTTTTCGCACCTATTCTGACGACGGTTGCAAAATCTATTTTAATACACAATATAGTTTTGGGGCTACAGCTTTGGTTAGCGATGATGGAACTCACGCTGCACAGTACAAAGAAACAACAATTAGTTTAACAGCCGGAGTGTATCCGATAGCTGTAGCTTATTTTCAGGCTACAGGAGGTAGAACAATAGAACTTTCCTGGAAAAATCCTCAATCGTCAGGAAACTATGTTTCAATACCTGATAGTGTTTTTGTAGAAGCATCGGTTGCAGCAACTAATATTCCTACAGCTCCATCCGGGTTAAATGCATCAGCTACCTCTTATAAAAAAGTATCACTCACCTGGGTTGATAATAGTAGTAATGAAACTGCATTTGAATTATTCAGGTCTACAGATGCAATGAATGATTATAAAACTGTGGCTGTATTGCCGGCAAATACAACAGGCTTCCAGGATACAACAGTTGCTGCAGCTACAAAATATTTTTATAAGATCAGAGCTATTAATCAAAATGGAGAATCTGCTTATGATAAGTTTGGTAGTGGAGTAAATTATGCATATTACGAAACAAGTGCGTTCTCTTCAATGCCTAGTTATAATACGTTGAATGCGTTATCCCCGGTTAAAAAGGGACGTGTTACGAATTTCTCGTTAGGTATGCAGGCGCGTAATGACTACTTTGCTGTAAAATTTGATAGTTATATAAATATTGCTTCTGCCGGAGATTATAAGTTTTATACTAAAGCGGATGATGGTTCACAGTTGTATATAGATGGTAATTTAGTTGTTGTTGATAATAATGCGCCCCATTCAGCATCTACAGACAAATCAGGGACAGTTAATAATCTTTCAGCAGGCATTCACACCATTGCAGTAACTTACTTTGAAAATGCAGGATCAGAATCGTTGGTTGTAAATTATGAGAAAACAAATTCTCCGGTTATTGCAAAACAGATCATACCTTTTTCCATATTGGGTGTAGAATACACTAATGTTACCACGCCGTCTGCCCCTCCCGCTCCGTCTGCACCAAGTGATTTACATGCTACAAATATTACTTCATCTTCAATCAAAATTACCTGGACCAATAATGATAGCACAGTAAATAAGTATGAAGTATACAGATCTTTTGAGAACAATCAGAACTATGTACTTTATGCTACAGTTACTAATAATTTTTATGCGGATACAGTGCTGTTTCCAAATTCAAACGCATATTATAAGGTCAAGGCCTTAAGCTCAAGCGGCAGTTCAGATTTTAGTGGAGAACTTAGCGTGGTAACTCTTGGAGTATTGCCGGTAATAGACCCTGTAGAAAATCAATATATGCGTTACGGAACACAATTAATTGTGCCCATTAAAGCAACAAGTCCAATTTCAGAAACCGTAACTTTATCAGCAAATGGCCTACCATCGTTCGCAACATTCGCATCTACAGGAAGTGGAACTGGCACTATAACTTTTAATAACCCCTCAGCAGCTCAGCAGGGTGCTTATAATAATATACAGATTGTTGCTACTAATCCGCAAAATAATGCTGTTACAAGATCATTTAACCTTACAGTTAATAGTAATTATTTGCCGGTAGTAACAGGAGTAACCAGTATAAGCCTGCAAGAAGGGCAAACCCAGCAAACAACTTTTACTGCAACAGATAATGATGCTGCTGATGCTATTCTCTGGTCGTTTTCAGGGCTACCTAACTTTGTTACAGTTGCTGCCAATAATAAGACTTGCCAACTCACTTTATCGCCACTTGTTGGATCGGCAGGCAGCTATAATGTAATAGCAACAGCAAATGACGGAAAGAATGGTAAGGATACCATGGCCTTTGTGATCAATGTAAGCGCAATAAACCAGGTGTATATTCACTTTGGTCCATCTTCCAGTTATATAGCCCCATCACCATGGAATAGTATTGGAAAGGTATTAGCAGCTAATGAAACATATCCTGCTACAACAAATCCCGGGTTTAAGAATAAAAATGGAGTAACTACCAATATCAGAATCAAGCCCGACAATTTAGCTTATGCAAATGAAGCTGGACAAGTAACAGGTTCAAATATTGGCATATACCCGGATATTGTACTAAAAGCAGGATACAAAATTCAAAAAGATAATCCAACGAACTTCAGAATATTGGGATTAGACGTAACTAAGAAGTATAGCTTCACATTTTTTGCAAGCTTCATAGTATCGGGTGATTTTTCCTCTAAGTATACGATAGGTAGTAAATCAGTAGTATTAAATCCTTACCTCAATACTCAAAGTGTAGTTAAAATCACTGAGGTTCAACCTGAGCCTGATGGGTCTGTGTTGATCAATGTTGCCAGATCTGCAACTAATGCAAATTCTTTCTCTTATATAAACTCAATAATTGTTTCTGAAGGAAATATAGATGCGCAAACTGTGCCTGCCAGGATTACGAACTTTGCTGTAAAATTTGAAAATAACGCTGCAAAATTAACCTGGACGAACAATGCTTCTAATGCCGATGCTAACGATATATATCGTGCCACTTCATTAGTAGGACCTTATACTTTACTTAATCCGGGTGCAAATAATGGTACGGCTCAGTCTTATAATGATAGTGCTGTACAAGGCAATAAAACCTATTATTATTTTGTTAGAACAAGAAATAGTGTAGGTGTAAGCAATTCTTCTACCCTCAAGATTCTCATTCCAAACAGAAAACCTATTATTGTAACTAAAGAAGCTTTTTGTAAAACAGAGCAAACTTCTAATATAAGCGTTTCAGCATCGGATGACCCTGGAGAAGCACTTGTATTAACTGCATCAGATTTACCTTCATTTATTACATTTACTGATAATGGAAATGGTTCAGGTAATTTACAGGTAACTCCACTGCCAGGTAATAAAGGTGTGTTCAATGTAAGTATAACAGCCACAGATAACTTTGGAGCAAGCACTACCGGCGTTGTTAAAATTTATATAACTGATAAAAATGTTTCGTCAATATATGTGAATTTTAATAAAACCATACCTGTGGCTGGAATTTGGAATAGCTTTAATCAAGTACCTACCCAGGGATTAAAGATTTCCAATCTTAAAAATGATGTGAATGCTGCAACAACAGTTGCTGTTACCCTGGTAGATGCATGGTCAGGTAGTGGGGATGTTGGGGTAATCACAGGTGATAACTCAGGAGTATACCGTGATGATGTAATGCAAACCTATTATTCTGAATCTGGTACGAGCGCAAGACGCATTAAAATATCCGGATTGTCTACAGATCCTAACGTTAGATATAACCTTGTTTTCTTTAGTAGCGTAAGTGCAATTAATGAGCGTATAGCCGTATACACAGTAGGCAGCAAGTCTGTATCATTAAATGGGCAAAACAACATTAACAAAACAGTTCAGATTAATGACATAGCCGCAACAAATGGAGAGATTGAATATAATGTGGTTAAGGCAAGCACCTCTTCGGTTGCTTATATTAATGCTTTGGTAATTCAATCGTATACTACAAGTACCACTTTGCTATCTCCGGATAATGTTATGGCTATGCCTGTGGGTAAGGATTCTATTAAACTTGTTTGGAATAATAGAGTAGATGACGGAACTATAGAAATATATCGCTCTACTACTGCAAGTGGAACGTATTCATTAGTTAATACTGTTTCCGGAAACACCTATACAGATATAGGTTTGCAGTCGAATACTGAATATTTCTACAAGCTTAAAGCTATTAAGTCTCCTAATGTTTCCAATTATAGTAATACAGTATCAGCCTCAACTTATGCTTATTCTGTATATATAAACTTTAATCGTGATAATCCTGCAGCACAACCCTGGAATAACACTAATCGCGATCCCATGGCTGAGGATAGTTATCCATACTTTGTAACCGATGCAAATGTGCCTTCAGGAATTACGATGACTGTAGGATCTGGATTTAGCAGCACAAACGCATCCGGAGAAAACACCGGAAGTAACAGTGGCGTTGTTCCTGATAATGTTATGAGAAGTACATGGTGGGCAGACATTGGACAAACAGGACATTTGGTATTTAGCGGCTTGTCGCAGAAAATGAGTTACTCACTTAAATTTTTTGCAAGCAGAACGGCCAGCGATACCCGATATACGCGGTATATAATAAATGGCAAATTTGTTAGGTTGAAGGTTAATAATAACAGAACAGAGACTGTAACAATGGATAATATTTACCCGGATGAAAATGGGGTGATTGAACTCGCAATTCAGGGAGATGATACTAATAACATGTTTGGATATATTGGCGGTTTGATTATATCAGCATATAAACAACCTTCAAACCCAATTGACGGAACAGGCGGTGCTGCATTCCGCGAGAGTAAAGGAGACAGTGTGGCACATACATCAGTATCCAATTCAGCCGAACAAATATCTAAAAACAAATTGGAGGTATATCCTAACCCATTTGTAAATGATGTAGTACTTAAATTAAGTTTAGCTAATGATGTTTCAAAACTGTCTGTTAAAGTAACTGATATTTCTGGCAGAGTTGTATTAGTTAGGAATTACAATAATATTTATAAAGGCATATGGCGTGAAACATCTTTGTTTAACAATACAAATCTTAATGCAGGCGTTTATTTTATCAATGTACAAGGTATTACAGGGGATATAATTCCACCTTTGAGAATTGTAAAAATGAAACAATAGTCAAATATTAATTATACTGGGCAGGCTGATTTTTTGATCAGCCTGCTTTTTTTTAATATTAATGATACAGTTAACAATGTAGTGCTAATACTGTCGTTTACATGCCTTAAGATAGATTTTTATTGTAAGAATGGCGCTACCTTTGCACTTGGGATTTTCTTACGGCATTTTATAGTTTTATGAATAAATATGATCTTATAATAGTAGGCACAGGGTTTGCATCAAGTTTCTTTCTGAAAAAATACCTGGAAAAATCTTCATCTGAAAAAAAGGTACTTGTTCTTGACAGAGGAGCTTTCTTCCCATATACAGAACGATTGAAACAGCGCCGGTTAGAAAAAATAGCAGATGAATTCACAAACCTGGTACCCTATTACAATACCTACGAATACGATAATAAAGTATCGAAAGAGTGGGTTTTTGATCCAAACTTTGGGGGAAGTTCCAATTGTTGGACTGGTTGCACGCCAAGGTTTATACCAAACGATTTCAAAATGCGGTCTCTATATGGCGTAGGCCAGGATTGGCCAATTTCATATGATGATCTTGAGCACTATTATTGTGAAGTAGAGGACATTATGAAAATTGCCGGTCCGTCTGTAACTCCTTTTCCAAGATCAAAGCCTTACCTTTTACCGCCTCAAACATTATCTACTATAGATAGATTGTTAAATGATAAATACGGGGCGTTATATATCAGTCAGCCAACTGCCCGGGCAACAGTTGCTGTTGACAATAGAGGTGCATGTTGTACCAGTACGGTATGCAAACTTTGCCCCGTTAACAGTAAGTTCACCATAGAAAATACACTTGAACATTTATATAAAGACCCCAGGGTAAGTTTGAAGTTAAATACCCAGGTGTTTAATCTTATTATAAGCAATAATAAAGTTAATGGTGTTGTATATAAAAATAATGGTAGGGAAGAAGAAGCATTTGGTGAGATAGTAGCACTGGGCAGTAATGCTATTTTTAATGCGCACATTTTACTTTCTGCCGGTGATAAAAATTATTATACCGGCAAAGGTTTGTCAGATCAAAGGGGAACATTTGTGAATTTTTACTTTGATAAACTGGATAATCTTGGCGGAAGCTCCAGCATAACGGCTAATGGATATATGATGTATGACGGTAATTTCAGAAAAGATTATGCGGGTTGCATTATTGAGAGTTTTAATGAGCCCTTAATACGGAGTGAGGCGGGTAAGTGGCGTAAAATCGCAAGGTTTAAATTTATTTTTGAAGATTTGCCGAGCGATAATAACCGTGTATTACCAGGTAATGATCCTTTTAAACCTAAATTGCAATATGAAGGACACCACCAATATGTAGATGATGCCATGAAAAAACTCAGGCAAAACATTGATAAATATTTTTCTTTTTTGCCCATAGAAAAAATTGAAATGGACAACTATTTTCAAAAATCTGAATTTCATATATGCTCTACTACCCGGATGGGAACAAATATGGAGAACAGTGTAATTGACAAAAATTTAATTCATCATACTTACAGAAACCTTTTTGTATTGGGGAGCGGAGCATTTCCTACAATTACCCCTGCAAATCCTACGTTAACCCTTTCTGCTCTTTCATTAATGGCAGCCGATAAATCATTTTAACTGCAAAAAAACAAAAATGCGTAGAAGAAAATTTATAGGATTGATAACATTAGCAACCGCAGGAGCAGGGTTTGCAGCATATGTTTTTTTTGAAAACTTTGAACGTTTTGCCAAAAAAATTATTCGAAAAGACACGGCGGGCTTAAAAATTGACCCGAAAGAAGTTGACAAGTTTTTTGCTGCTGCGGCAAAAGAAAATTTATGGAATATTAATTTTCCCGCTCATCACCGGCAAATTTTAAAATGGCATTATTATATTGACAATGGCATGTTCAGCCTGCCATACATAGCCAATTACAACACGTATAGAAATAAAATTGTTCTTACGTTTCTGATGTCAACAGATTTTTTTACAAATAAAATGGATGAATCAAAGCAAATCAAATTTACCTCTATATATGATCCATATAAAACGCCATGCGCTAATCCTTTCTCAAATATTTTTTATCCGGAAGAGCGGGTTGGATAATTTACATTTTCCCTTGGGTAGCTTATGCTTTATATAGCTTGTTTTTCAACAAATAAATAAAAGACTTACCTTAATTGTTTCTTTATCCATTATTAACATATATTCCTGGTTTAATACTTTTTTCAAATTATATAAAAGGCCGGTTAAGCTTATTGAACAGGATATATTTTCTCTCTTATCTTTAGTCTAATGGAAGATGGTTTATTTGATACAGGTGAAGTAAAAAAAGCAACTGATAATTTGTATGCAGATATAATATTACCGCTTGCTTTACCACGCACTTTTACATGGGAGATACCACCTCACCTGATAGATAATGCTAAAGTTGGCTGCAGGGCCGAAGTGATCTTTGGCAAGAATAAAAAATATGCTGGGGTAATCAAAAATCTTCATCATAATAAACCCCAGACTTTTGACCCCAAATTTATATTGAATATACTTGATGCAGACCCGGTTGTATACAACCAGCAACTTGAATTATGGAAATGGATTGCGGATTATTATATGTGCAGTGAAGGCGAAGTGATGGCTGCCGCTTTACCCTCTTATTTTAAACTCAGCAGCGAAACCATACTCGTTTACAACGAGGAGTATGGAGATAACTTCACTTATCTTGATGATGATGAATATATTGTAGGCGAAGCATTACTCATAAAACGTGAACTAAAGCTTACAGAAGTACAGCAGCTTTTAGATTCATCACATGTATATCCTGTAGTAAAAAGATTAATTGAAAAAAAACTCTGCTTTGTTTGGGAGGCATTAAAGGAGGAGTATGTGCCTAAAAAAGAAATCTATGTTATTCTTAGCGAGGAATACAAGGATGAGGCAAAGCTTGCTGAACTGATGAATAACTGGAGCAGATCGCCTAAACAATTAGAGTTACTGTTGAGCTACCTGCATTTCGCAAAAACAGAAGGAGAAGTTACAAAACCGGCGCTCTTAAAAAAATCCGGCGCCACAGATGCGCAATTGAAAGGTTTGGTTGATAAGAATGTTGTAAGGCTAGAGAAAAGAAATGTAGACCGGTTGCAGTATCTGCCCCAAAATATTACGATTGACTTTGAATTGTCACCCGCGCAGCAGGAAGCGCTTAAAGCTGTTGAAGAAAGTTTTGTAGTTAAATCAGTTTGTTTATTGCATGGTGTTACATCAAGCGGTAAAACAAGAATATATATTAAGCTGATTGAAAAATATATAAGAGCTGGTCAGCAGGTTTTGTTTTTACTGCCTGAAATTGCTTTAACATCGCAGGTAATCCGCAGGCTGCAAAAACATTTTGGCGGTTATATTGGTATATACCACAGTAAATTCAGCCAGAATGAACGTATTGAAATATGGAACAAAATTAAGAGCGGGGAACTAAAAGTAGTATTAGGCGCCAGGTCTGCATTATTCCTGCCTTTTTCAAAACTCGGTTTAGTTATTATTGATGAAGAGCATGATGCATCTTTTAAGCAATATGACCCAGCGCCGCGCTATCATGCAAGAGATAGTGCTATATATTACGCAAGGCTCTTTAATGCAAAAGTGTTATTAGGGAGCGCTTCTCCCTCTGTAGAAAGTTATTTTAATGCAAGGCAGGGCAAGTATGGGCTTGTAGAATTATCAGAAAGATTTGGTGGTGTAAAAATGCCGGAGATTGATATTATTGATATTAAGCAAATACTGGTAAAAGGAAAAGAAAAGCTAATCATTTCACCCCAGCTTAAAGCAGCCATTGAATCGGCGATAGAACAAAACAAGCAAGTAATATTATTTCAAAACAGGAGAGGGTATTCACCTTACCAGGTTTGCACAACATGCGGGTGGATACCTCAGTGCAAAAATTGTGATGTAAGCTTAACGTATCATAAGCTGAGCAATAAATTGGTTTGTCATTATTGCGGCTCAACGTATCCGTATGTAACTGTTTGCGGCGCCTGCGGTAATCATCATTTTATACAGAGAAATTTTGGTACGGAAAAAATAGAAGAGCATCTTGACGAAATTTTTCCCAGGGTGAAAATAGCGAGGATGGATATTGACAGTGTGAGAGGGAAACATGCGCATGATAGTTTGATCCAGTTATTTGAACAAAGAAGAATTGATATCCTGGTTGGCACTCAAATGGTGGTTAAAGGGCTTGACTTTGAACATGTAAGTCTTGTGGGTATACTTGATGCAGATAGTATTTTAAATTTTGCCGACTTCAGGGTGAATGAAAGAGCATTTCAGTTGATGGAGCAGGTTAGTGGTCGTGCAGGCAGAAAAGATACTACAGGGAAGGTTTTGATACAGGTTGCCAATACCAAACACCCGGTTTTGCATTTTGTAAAAATGCATGATTATCATTCTTTTTTTACCGCTGAAATAGAAGCAAGAAAAAATTTTTTCTACCCTCCGTATTCAAGAGTAATAAAAATAGAGTTCAGGCATAAGCAAAAAGATATTGTAACAGAAGCTTCCGTTTTTTTTGGAAACCAGTTAAAGCAAACATTCGATAAATATATGGTAGGGCCGGCAGAGCCTGTAATTAATCGTATACGCAACCAGTATATTATGGAAATATTATTGAAACTTCCAAAAGACGGAGCGTTGATACAGCAATGCAAAGCAGCTATCCGCACTGCCACTGTTGAATTACATCATCATAAGCAATACAGGTCTGTAGTGGTTGTGCCCGATGTTGATGCAGTATAAACCGGGTAAAACTGCAATAAATGCTTATTGTTTGCGGGAGATAGAGAAAAATTGAAAAATTAAATATTTTATTGCGCCATTTCTTCAATCGTTGCCCCGATGCCTCTTTCTGTAATGGCATCACATTGAGGTTTTAAATCATCATAGTCGCCATGTTTAACAGCGTACTTTCCTTTAAAATGGATGATATATGCGCATTGCTCAGCCTGTTCATGGCTATGTCCACAAACCTCCTCAAGTGTTTTAATAACCCATTCAAAAGTATTTACTTCATCATTCCAAACAATCAATTGAAATGGTTTAAGCACATCTATTTCGCTGTCTATTTCCTGATCAGCCAATGGTTTAACAGCTCCCATAACAAAAATTTCACTTCAAAAATAGGGCTTGATTTTCAATTGTAATAATGATGGCTGCGAAAATGCGTATAACCCAAATTTATTTAAACAATTATTAAACAAACGGGTGATAAGCTGTTTTGGTTTATTTATCGATTTTATTTAAATTACATTAAAACAATCTATTATATCATTGGGTGAGTAGACTATGCATATTGTGAGTTTTTGTTTCAAAAATAATCTTTATCATTGCGTGCCTTTGGCTTGCTAAATTCGATATTATTATGAAACTACAACCCGTTCAACGTATTGAAGGATTAACAAGGCAGGAGTTCACAGAAAGATTTATTAAAACCAAAACTCCTGTTATTCTTAAGGATTTTGTTAAAGGCCCAGCCTTGGATCTGTGGAACTATCATTACTTCAAAGAAGTGGCTGGAAATTTGGTTGTTCCGGTTCATGGAAGTGAGAATGCGCATCCTGATATGGTGAAGAGCGCGCCTATTGCCAGGATGAAATTTGGTGAATACCTGGATTTGATTCAAAGCCAGCCTACTGAGTCAAGATTATTTCTTTTTAATTTATTAATAGAAAAACCTGAAATCAGGAAGCAGCTTGTGTTTAATAAAATAGCTGATAATATTCTTACATGGTTACCATTGATGTTTTTTGGTGGCGGCGGTTCAAGCACCAGGAATCATTTTGATATTGATATGTCGCATGTATTTCTTACACAGTTTCACGGAGAAAAAAAGGTTACACTTTTCCCCAATAAAGCATCTTCCTTGTTATATAAACTTCCATATAATTTTCACGGCATAGGCGATATGAGGAATATGGATTTTGAAAAATTTCCTGCGTTGCAATATGCCGATGGATGGGAAGGTACCATCAGGTTTGGTGAAACATTATTTATGCCTGCAGGTTACTGGCACTATATACAATACTTAACAGGAGGATATTCTGTGAGTGTAAGGGCTTTATCATCTGCCAAAGACAGGGTTACGGGTTTCAGCAACCTTGTATTTACACGAAACTTTGATAACGCCATGAGAAAAATTCTCAAAGACAGATGGTATAATTATAAGGTAAAAGAGGCGCACTCCAGGGCTGAAAAAGCTGTTCAGAAACTAGAGAAAAGAGGAAGCGTTTAAAACTCAACTACAGCATATGCTTTATTATCAACATATGGGCCTCCGGGATAATGTGCTGTATAATCCAGGTTGATCCAATAGTTTCCATCTTCTTCACGATAATATAAGCCTGTAAAATTTTCTGTTGAAAACAAATGGGTGATGGCTTCCTGTGTAGCATTAAACGATTTTTTATCACCGCAATACAGCTCAGGATACACATGGTTTTCTGTTAGTACCATTCTGCACTTAGCACCAACTGCCTTTAAGGCTGATATCATCAGAATGGTATGATCGTCGCAATCTCCACCTAATCCGTTCTCAATAGTTTCCCTGGGCGCAGCAAAATATTCATCGCGGTTAGGATCGCCCACGTATTTAAAATTGGAATTGATGTATTTAAATAAAGAAAGAAATCGTACGGTAGGCCCATACTTTGAATGATAATCATCAAAGTATTCAATGGAATGTTTAACAGCAAAATTTCTAACCACGGAATCTTTGGGATTAATTTTTGATTTTAATCCTTTCACGGCTTTTTCAACCCCGGTATCAAAAAAATCTGGTTTTATAAGATAGAGATCCTTCTCTTTATGATCTCTCACATCCCAGCTTTTTGCCACCATATTCTTGTAATCAATAATCATGTTTTTCAGGTTATACCCATCAGTAAACTGGTTATATACTACAAAGCCTGCTACTAAAATAAATGCCGGCACAATTAGCGGGCGAAACAACCATAATATCAATCTTACCAATGCAAATGCAGCTATAATGGAAATGAGCAGATCAATATTCCAATATCCTATAATTACAGGTGGAATAAACCTGTTAATTAAGGGCGCCAGTGGAATTATGGTAAGAAGAGCTATCGTATTTATAACAATATTCTTCTCAAAAAACCTTGTATTTGTTACTTCTGCCATGTATGTAATAATAACGTAATTACGGGGATAAAATATTATATGATGTGTTAAAAACTCATCAATTAATTATCCACCATATTTTAATTTGTTACCCGGCGGGCAATACAGGAGGGTGCAGGTCGCCGCAACGTAAAAAATGTATTACTTTCGGTAATCATTTATTCTTTCCTGATAATCTTTCCTGATGATTGTAGCATTATTTGTACCATGTTATGTTGATCAGTTTTACCCGCAGGTAGCCATTGCTTCTCTTGAATTGCTGGAAAAAGCAGGTGTGGAGGTAGTATACCCGGCTAAGCAAACCTGCTGCGGTCAACCCATGGCTAATTCAGGCTTTGAGCATCTTACTAATAGTTGTAATGAGTTGTTTATTAATAATTTTAGCGGGTTTGATTATATTGTATGTCCTTCGGGAAGTTGTACCCTCCATATTAAAGAACATCTTCATGCTGAGAAAGATGAAGAGAAAGCCGGAGAGATACGCAAGCGGGTATATGAGCTCACAGAATTTTTAACAGACGTGCTTAAAATAGAACAGCTCAACGCAAAATTTCCGCATAAAGTAGGCATGCATCAAAGCTGCCACGGTCAGCGGGGATTAAAGCTTTCGCAAATGTCAGAACTAACAGCGCCGGCGTTTTCCAAACCAGGCAAATTACTTAAAATGGTAGAAGGGCTTGAACTGGTAGAATTAGACCGTGTAGATGAATGCTGCGGGTTTGGCGGTACTTTTTGTGTTACGGAAGAAGCAGTGAGTGTGAAGATGGGAAAAGACAGGGTTGAAGATCATATAAAACACGGAGCAGAATATATAACCGGGGGAGACATGAGTTGCCTGATGCACCTGGAAGGTATTTTGCGCAGGAGAAAAAGTAATGTTCAGGTTAAACATATAGCGGAGATTTTAAATAGCCAATAGACAGTAGTATGAATTACGGTGATAAAGACCATGCATCGCTTGCTGAAAAATTTAATGTTGATGAGCCTCGTGTAAACTGGCACGATGAAACATTGTGGTGGGTAAGAGTGAAAAGAGATAAAGCCGCAAAATCTCTTCCAGAATGGGAATTGCTTCGCGAAACCGCGTCGCAAATAAAAAATAATGTGCTTTCTAATTTAAGCGAATATCTTATACAGTTTGAAAAAGAAGCAACGAAGAATGGCATAACCGTTCATTGGGCTGCAGATGCAAAAGAGCACAATGAAATTGTGCATAGTCTTTTACAAAAAAATGGCATTACCCAAATGGTAAAAAGCAAATCAATGCTTACAGAAGAATGCCATTTGAATGAATATTTACAACAGCAGGGCATTGAGGTGATTGATACTGATTTAGGAGAGTGTATTGTGCAGATGAGAAAAGAAGCACCAAGTCATATTGTGTTACCTGCCATACATTTAAAAAAGCAGGATGTAAGTGATACATTTCATGAACACCTTCATACTGAAAAAGGAAATTATGACCCGCAGTTTCTTACACATGCGGCAAGACTTCACCTGCGGGAAAAATTCCTTACCCGCAAGCTGGCACTTACCGGGGTGAATTTTGCTATTGCTGAAACAGGAGAGTTTGTGGTTTGCACCAACGAAGGCAATGCAGATATGGGTGCGCATCTTGCGGATATACATATCGCCTGTATGGGTATTGAAAAACTACTGCCACAGCGTAAGCATTTATCTGTTTTTTTAAGATTATTGGCGAGAAGTGCAACAGGTCAACCCATTACTACCTATAGCAGCCATTTTAAAAAACCGCGTAAAGGCCAAGAGATGCATGTGGTATTGGTTGACAATGGCAGAAGCGTACAATTAGGCAGAAAGGATTTTCGCAATTCTTTAAAGTGCATTCGTTGTGCAGCATGTTTTAATACATGCCCTGTGTACAGGAGGAGTGGCGGACACAGTTACCACACTGCCATAGCCGGCCCTATCGGCGCTATACTTGCGCCAAATTTAGATATGAAGCAATATGCTGATCTTCCTTTTGCATCTACCTTGTGCGGAAGCTGCAGTAATGTTTGCCCGGTAAAAATTGATATTCATGATCAGTTGTATAAATGGCGGCAGGTATTAATGAAAGAAGGATATGGAAGCACAGTGAAGAAGATGGGAATGAAAGGTATGACATTTACATTATCACATCCGGGTGTTTATCGTTTTGCCGGCAGTGCCGGGCGGTGGGTATTGCGTAATACGCCTTTTATTGTAAATAACAAATTGAATACCTGGTATAAGCAACGCGATATGCCTGAGCCACCTAAAGAATCATTTGGCGAATGGTATAAAAAGAACAGGAAATAATATATGAGCAGCAGAGAGAAAATATTACAAGCCGTTAAAAGCAGCCAGCCTGACCAACGACCCTTGCCTCAACTGCAATTTGAATTGTATAATACTACTGATGCGCCAACGGCTTTTGCAAATGTATTAAGTACCATTGGTGGCGCTGCGCATTTTGTAAATAGTTATAATGAAATTGAAGATATTATTCGTGCAGAATATACACATGCAAAGCGAATCATTTCTGTGTGCGGCGAAATTAAAACAGGTGAAGCAATAAATAGTGATATTGACCCGCATTTACTGGAAGATGTTGACCTTGCCATTATAAAAGCGCATTTTGGTGTGGCGGAAAACGCTGCGCTTTGGGTAACAGATGCATTGATTCCTGAAAGAGTATTGCCATTTATTACACAGCAATTGGCAGTGATTGTTAAAAAAGAAGATATCGTATTTACCATGCACCAGGCCTATGAAAGGGTTGGAGATGCAGATTATGGTTTCGCCACTTTTATAGCAGGCCCGTCAAAAACTGCGGATATAGAACAGTCGTTGGTGTTGGGTGCGCATGGCCCCAAAACAATGCACGTATTTATTATATAATTTCTTAGTGTATGCTTAAACGTTATATTGCCATTATTGTTTTTTCTTCCTTTTTCTGTTGTGTTTCTGTTGCGCAACAGGTTATTCCCTTGTATGAAAAAGATATTCCCGGTGAAATAAAAGCTGCTCCCGCAGAAAGATATGATACTGCAGGAAAACTTGCTTTTAAAGTAGAGCATCCAACCATCACGGCGTACATTCCTGAAAAAAGTAAAGCAACCGGTGCAGCGGTATTAATTTGCCCGGGCGGCGGTTACAGCCTTTTGGTAATTGGCACAGAAGGTTACGATATAGCGGAATATCTTTCCTCACAGGGCGTTGCCGCATTTGTATTGAAATACAGGCTGCCTGATGATCGCATTATGAAAGATAAAAGTACCGGGCCCTTGCAGGATGCGCAACAGGCATTAAGTATAATACGGGCGCAGGCCGGTGAATGGAATATAGATGTGAAAAGGGTTGGTATAATGGGCTTTTCCGCAGGCGGACATTTAGCATCTACTACCGGCACGCATTTTAGTGTACCTGTTTTAAAAACAAATACAGTTCAGCAGGTACGTCCTGATTTTATGATATTGGTATACCCCGTAATCAGCATGAGTGATAGTTTAGGGCACCGGGGCTCAAGAGATAATTTGCTGGGAAAAAACCCTTCAGCAGATAAAATTAAATTCTACTCTAATGAGCTGCAGGTTACTGATCAAACACCGCCTTCATTTTTAATTCATGCAGGAGATGATAAAGTAGTGGATGTTGATAACAGTATTGCATTTTATGAAGCATTGCGCCATCGTAAAATACCCGCTGAAATGCATATTTATCCAAAAGGAGATCATGGTTTTGTGCTAAATATGCCGGTTGCTGACTGGATGATTATTGTAATGAAGTGGATGAACAATAATGGTTTGTTAGCAGGCGCTAAATAATTTGAAGGTTTATCTTAAATGTGTTTTACATTGCTTATAACTTAAGCAACACTTAAAAATTAAATTATGATAAAAAGATTGCTATGCTTGCCGGTTGTATTATCGGCCATTATGTGCAACGCACAAAGTGGAAAACAAAAAGCAAAGGAACCTGTATTTAAAAAAACAGTCATCACCAGCCAGTTTATCAGTGAAGGTGCAACAGAAGCTGATGTTAACAAAGATGGTAAGCTGGATATAATTGCAGGCGCTTTCTGGTTTGAAGCCCCCAAATGGAAAAGACATGAGCTTGTTAAACCTGATACTTTTAATATTAGGTCGTATGGCAACTCTTTCCTGAATTTTGCAATGGATGTAAACCAGGATGGCTGGACTGACTATATACGCGTTGATCACCCGGGTGAGCCTGTGGTATGGTTTGAAAATCCGCAAAACAAACCGGGGCATTGGAAACAGCATCTTATTAATAAATCATTAGGCAACGAATCGCCTATGCTGGTTGATGTTGATGGAGATGGTCGCCCTGATCTTATAGGCAATGATGCGATAGATAAACAAATCATCTGGTTAAAATCTCCATCAAAAAAAGAAGATACGATTTGGCAGAAAATAATTATTAGCGCCAATCCTGAAATTGGTACGCATAAGTATACACACGGTATTGGATTAGGTGATATTAATGGCGATGGGCGACAAGACCTTGTAATGAAAGATGGTTGGTTTGAAGCGCCTGTTGACAGAACGCAACCTAACTGGACATTTCACAAAGGAGAAATAAGCCAGGAATGTTCCCAGATGTTTGTGCTTGATCTTAACCAGGATGGATTGAATGATGTGATCAGTGCTTCTGCACATAAGTTTGGTATATGGTGGCACGAACAGAAAAGAGATGCCAATGGCAACATAACCTGGGAGCATCATGATATCTATAATAAATTTTCTCAAACGCATGGATTGATTGTAACTGATATTAACGATGATGGAAATCCTGATATCATTACAGGTAAGCGTTATTTTGCACATAATGGTAATGGAAATGATCCGGGAGAATTTGACCCACCTGTTATATATTGGTTTGAGTATAAGCCGGGAAAAAACCCGGAATGGATACCTCATGAAATAGATAATGATTCGGGCACCGGTTTACATGTGGATGTATTAGACATGAATAAGGATGGATTGCCTGATATTGTTACAGGTAATAAACACGGAGTATATTTATTTACACAGGTAAAAAAATAACAATGCTATGAAATTTGGTATAAACACATTTTTATTTACGTCGCCATTTACAACAGAAAGTGTTTCTTTATTTCCTCAATTTAAAAAATGGGGTTTTGATGCAGTTGAAATTGCATTGGAAGATGCATCGCATATTGATGCAAAAGCGGTAAAAAAAGCGCTTGATGATAACGGGCTTGTTTGCGGATCAATTTGCGCAGCAATGGGAGCCGACAGAGATTTCAGGGGAACAGCTTCTGACCAGGAAGGGGCTAAAAAATATCTTGAAGGAATAATAGATGTAATGCCCGACCTGGGTTGTTCATTTCTTATCGGCCCCTTATATTCTGCAGTAGGCAGGGCAGATTTTGAAACGCCTGAAGATTATAAAAAGCAATGGGATCTTGTAGTGAAGCACTTGAAATCGCTTGCAGCTTATGCGCAAAAAGCTAATGTTACTTTATGCCTCGAACCATTAAATCGTTTTGAAACAGATTTTATAAATACCTGCGACCAGGTTTTAAAATTGGTGAATGATATTGATCATCCTTCGGTTGCTGCGCATCTTGATACTTTTCATATGAATATTGAAGAAAAAAACCAGGCAAAGGCAATTTTGAAAGCAGGTAATAAACTGAAACATTTTCATGCCTGTGGCACAGATCGCGGTACTCCGGGAAATGATTCATTAAACTGGACAGAGATATTTAATGCATTAAAACAAATTGGTTACGATAATAATGTTGTAATTGAATCCTTTACTCCTGATGTAAAAATAATAGCAAAGGCCGCATCTATCTGGAGAAATATGGAACCCTCACAGCAAAGCATAGCCGAAGAAGGCGTTAAGTTTCTGAAGAAAGCATACGCTTCAGTGTAGTACTCAAAAATATATTTATGTAAAGGGATAAAATTTTTTAAATTTTATCCCTTTTCTTTTTGTTTAAATGATGTTTTATCTCCGTATTTATCATACGCTATTTCAATAAATATTTCTACTTATGTGTTGCGTTAAGATAACTGAAACCCTTTGTGGTATTGGTTTTCATCTATTTCATTTGTAATTCTGTTTTTGCAATTGATATATGTTTTCTACTGCACATTGAGAATGCATTGTTAGCAAGTGATAATAAAAAAAATATTCGTCAAACTGCTTATTTAGATCGATCTGAAACTCAATGCTGTTCACTCGTAGCCAATTTTGTTACTCCCGGCGATTAATAACAAATACAATTTTGCCCCGTTAGGTTTATCTTATAATTGAACGTACCAGTAGTTGTTTAATCCAATACCTGAAAACTATGAAGCAATTTTGCCGTAATTTTTTTTCGCATAACAGAATCAAATTATTGGTTTTATTATTCTTTTTTCCCGTAACTATTTCTTTCTCCCAGGTACAAACACAGAAAGCTGTTGCAGCTAAGATTACAAATAATATTGGCGGTTTTTATGAATCACTGCCTGTTGATTATGACGCACAGCCAACAAAGAAATTTCCTTTAATTGTGTTTTTTCACGGTTCAGGAGAACGTGGAAACGGAACAACTGATATATCAAAAGTGGCCTCAATAGCACTCCCTAAAATGATTAAAGACGGTATTTTCCCTTCTTCATTCAATGTAGGCGGAGAAAAATTTTCATTTATTGTTATCAGCCCACAAATGAAGGATCCCTCAGATCTTATTAATGGTGTAGACAAGGTTATCGATTATGCTATCAAGAATTATCGTGTTGATGAACAGAGAATATACCTTACAGGGTTAAGCCTTGGCGGGCTAACAAGTTGGTGGTATGTAGCTAATGCACAAAAATATGCTGACCGGTTAGCTGCGTTATTGTTAGTTTGTCCGGGTGTAGATACTGCAGCATCAAATGGTAATCCTAACCCGAAAGGCGGAATATTAAATGCTGTTAATACTAATCTCCCTGTTTGGATAACAACTAACTCTAATGACCAGCAAGCATTCACCTGGCGCTCTATAGCATTGGCTGATTCTATTAATAAACATAATCCGAATCCCCGCGCTAAGATTAGTATTTTTCAGGCAAATGGTCACGATGCATGGACAAAAACATATAATCCTTCTTTTGTTGAAAATGGGATGAATGTATATGAATGGATGTTGACCAATAAAAATAATGTAGTAGTAGCTCCTTCGCCACCGGTTGCTGATGCTGGTTCTGCACAAGCAATAACACTACCTTTTAATAGTGTAACCCTGGATGGTAGTAAATCAACTGCGCCATCCGGAATGATAACGTCTTATGTATGGACTAAACTTTCGGGCCCGGCTTCCGGTACAATCAGTAGCCCTTCGGTGGTATCAACTAAAGTAACAAACCTGCAGGAAGGTACATATGAGTTTCAATTGCAGGTAACTGATAACAATGGTAAAACTGCTATTGCAAAAGTTACGGTAAAGGTGAACCCTGCACCTTTGCCACCGGTAGCTAATGCCGGTAATCCTCAAACTATAACATTACCTTCTAATAGTATTACATTAAATGGCAGTGCATCTACAGCTCCTTCGGGAACAATAACCAGTTATCTGTGGAGTAAAATATCCGGACCAACGGATGGCATCATTTCAAGTTCGTCTTCTGTTATTACTACTGCAACCAGCCTGGTTAAGGGTGTATATGTTTTTCAACTTAAAATTACAGATAGTAATGGTGCAACCTCAGTAGCAAGTGTATCTATTACGGTAAATGCGGCACCTGTGCCGCCAATTGCGGATGCAGGTAATGGACAGATAATTAAGTTGCCAGCTAACACTACATTGTTGGATGGCAGCGCATCAACTGCACCAGCCGGAAATATAGTTAAATATGAATGGAGTAAAGTATCCGGCCCCGCAGGTGGAACTATAGTTAGTGCAGGCAATGTTAAAACCTCTGTTACGGCTCTTGCACAAGGTTTGTACGAATATGAGTTGAAAGTGACAGATAACCTTGGTTCATCTTCTGTTGATATAGTTTCTATAACTGTGAATCCTGAGCCGGCACCCCCTGTTGCAAATGCAGGTACTGATAAAAGTATTCAGCTTCCGGTAAATACAGTTACATTAGATGGAAGTGCATCATCTTCGCCAGAGGGAACTATAACAAATTATTTATGGTCAAAAGTTTCCGGCCCTGCACAGGCAATGATCAATGATCCAACAAATGTAAGCACTGATATTACAAATCTTGTTGAGGGGATTTATCAATTTCAGTTAAAAGTTACAGATAACAATGGTGCATCATCAGTATCAACGTTAACGGTAACAGTAAATGCTGCACCCTTACCGCCGGTATCAAATGCGGGTACAGATCAAACGATAACGCTTCCTGTAAACAAGGTTACACTTAATGGCAGTGGCTCAACAGCGCCATCAG
>JADLCD010000096.1 GCA_020847395.1 Chitinophagaceae bacterium | reverse complement strand
TAGAAGTTTATTTAGTAATGTAATAATAAAACCCATTTTTAGCCCATCCCAATTTCAGCATGCAGCTCCGGTATTTCCACATCATCAAAACCTTTTCTCATTAAGCGTTCCCTAAAGGCCACCTGCACATTGTATTCTCCATGTACAATAAATAATCTTTTAACCTGCTGCGGATCCTGGCAGGCGAGGTACTGGCTCAAATCTTCAAAATCACCATGGGCACTCATACTCCTGATAGCAGCGATCTCTGCATTCACTTCATGTATCACACCAAATATTTTTACTTCATCTCTTCCACTCATTAGTTTACCACCCAGCGAATTGGGTTCGCAATAGCCAGAGAATAAAATAGTGTTCCGGCTGCTTTCAATGTTGTTACTAATATGATGCTTCACTCTTCCTGCATCAGCCATGCCACTTGCCGAAATAATTACCATGGGGCCATTTTTAAAATTCAGCATCTTGGATTCATCCACCGTTTTCACAAATTTTAATCCTTTAAAACCAAAAGGATCATTATCATTTTCCAAAATTCTTTGAATGGTTTTATTAAAATATTGAGGGTAATGTTTTACAATCTCTGTGGCTTCTACGCTTAAAGGCGAATCAACGTAATAATCCAGTTCGGGCAATCTTCTTTCCAGTTCGAGTTGATTCAAAGCAAATAAGATTTCCTGGGTTCTGCCTACGCTAAATGCAGGAATGATAAGTTTCCCTTTTTTCTGCAGGCATGCTTTTTCAATCCATTGCAATAAGAGATCAGGAGTAGTAGTGTTTAAATCATGCAGGCTGTTTCCATAGGTTGATTCGATGATGATTGCATCAGCCTGCGGAAATGTTTGCGGCGATTTTAAAATCACGTCCCTGTACCTGCCAACGTCACCACTAAAAGTTAGCCTGGTAAGTTTGTTGTTTTCTTTGATCTTTAAATGCACAGAGGCGCTGCCAATGATATGCCCTGCATCTGTAAACATCACTTCAATATTGTCATCTATCGTAAACCAATCACCATATTCCACCGTAATGAAATTAGTCATTGCAATTTGTGCATCTTCTGTCTTATATAAAGGAGTTAGATAAGGTAGTCCTTCAGCGGCTCTTCTTTTGTTTTCATACTTCACGTCACTTTCCTGTATGCCTGCAGAATCTTCCAGCAATACGGCTGTTAACTCACGGGTGGCAGGCGTGCAATATATTTTACCAGCAAAACCATCTTTTACCAGCTTTGGAATTAAACCACTGTGATCAATATGTGCGTGTGAAAGAATAAGGCAATCAACTTCAGCAGGATCAAAACCCCAGTTCCTGTTCAATGCATCTGTGTCTTTACCCATTCCCTGGAACATGCCACAGTCAAGCAAATATTTTTTTCCGTTAACTAAAGTGATTAAATGTTTAGACCCAGTAACTGTTCTTGCAGCACCATGGAAAGCAATTTTCATCGTTCGCTATTTTAATTTGAAGATAAGCAATTGTGATACCCGGTGAAAGTAATTAAGCCGCTTTAACTTTAAAACTCCAGGTAATAAAAAATTCTGCAATCAATTCGCCTTTTTCATTAACGCCTGTTGATTTTGTTTTGATTGCTTTCGGTTCTCCTGTAGCAATCGCATCATTTACTATATCCCTCACAGCAAGCCCATCTTCACAGGTAAACAAAGTAATACCGGTTGCTTTTTTGTGATAAACCGCTTCCAAACCCACTACCAACATTGACACGGCTGGTTTTCGTTTATACGTATTCAAAAGAGCCAATAAGCCCGTGCTCAATTCTGCAGCCATTGCCAGGCAGGCAAAATAGGTTGACTTAAAGGGATTTTGTGAAAACCATTTATAAGGCACCGTTACGTCGGCTTTCTCTTCACTCAAGCTTTTTACTCTTACCCCAGAAAAATAAGCACTGGGTAATTTGGTAAAAAGAAATAGCCTGAACTTAACAGGATGATTTACCAACTGGATAAATTGTTCTGCGCCGGTCATTTTTCCTGGTATTGAGAAGGTTCAAGAGCAGCAGGTGTCCAGTTAGATAAGAATGAAAAAACCTTTCCTTTATCATAACTTTTTTTACCATCTTCCAGGTATTCGCTGTTTTGAACATGAACCTGTTCACCTTTACTATTTAGGATTATAAAAACAGGAAAACCAAAACGCTGCACATAGCCATATTTTGCAAATACGGGCAGATTTTTATTTTCTTTGCTATAGTTCAAATGATACCAAATAAAACTACTGTTGATTAAAGAATCAATTTGTTTATCTGCTTTGCAAAATCTTGCAAACTCAATACACCAGCTACACCAGTTACCACCTGCCTGTATCAATACAAATTTATTTTCTGCAGAAGCTTTTTTGATAGCTGCTTCAATATCTGCCACCGCATCAGCATCGGGATTGTATAATTTTTTTTCCTGCGAAAAAGAAGGTAAAGAGAAAATGATAGCAATTAAGAGCACCCAGGCTGACTTCATACAGATAAGTTTTAAATATTCGTTCAATTTAGTGCAAAACTGCAGCAATATTT
>JADLCD010000095.1 GCA_020847395.1 Chitinophagaceae bacterium | reverse complement strand
GTAGAACAACCGAAGTAGGACAACTTACCAATGCAACTACCATCACCAATGCCATAGCGAAAAATGAAAGTAACCTGGTTAGCTGGTTTAACGGAGTTATTGGCAGCCGTGTTGAAATTACACAAACCATTTATGATATTGAATACGGACCGATAAACGGTGTTACGCTCAGCCAGAAGAACCTGCGCAACCGGGTAAGCTATACACAGGTATTAAACAGTGCAACAGATACCTATCCGGCAAGTGCTACCTACTATACTTACGATGTGCACGGCAATGTAGATACCTTGTTGCAGGATTTTGGTAACAGCAGCGGCATTGCCAATGCGATGAACCAGAGCGGCAACCGCTTTAAGAAGATGGTATACAATTATGACCTGGTAAGCGGCAAGGTGAACCAGGTGGCTTACCAGCCGGGAGAGGCAGATGCTTATTACCACCGGTATGCTTACGATGCGGAAAACAGGCTGACCGATGTATATAGCGGAAGAGATAGTGTGATGTTAGAAATATTTCCAGAAAGAGAAGCACATTACAATTATTACAAGCACGGACCACTGGCACAAACCATTCTCGGGCAATTGCAGGTGCAAAGGCAGGACTATGCCTATACCTTGCAGGGTTGGTTAAAGGCGGTAAACCCGGATAGCACCATATCAGGAATGATTGCAAAGAATGTATATGGCTTTGTGCTGAATTATTACAACAATGATTATTCCGGTATTGGCGCAAGTTCTCCGTTTGCTGGTATTCCCTCACAACTCGGAGGTGATAACAAGCAGTTATTTAATGGAAATATTAGCAGCATGGGAGTAAACATACCTAAACTTGGTAATTCAATATTGTATAATTTTCAATATGATCAGTTAAACAGGTTGATGGCTATGGATGCGTGGAACAGTACAAACAGTGCATGGAGCGACTTAACCAAAGTGAATGATTACAAAGAAAGATTAGCATACGATCCGAACGGGAATATTTTAGGTTACGTTCGTAATGGAACGGGAGGTTCATTGAATCTTAATAATTATACATATAGTTATACCGCAGAAACGAACAGGCTGGCATCAATAACCAATAGTGTAAACAGCAGTACCGGCACATACAGTTATGATGCCATTGGAAATGTGGTAAAAGATGATAAGCAAAATGTAAGTAGTGCGGAATGGAATGTTTACGGCAAGTTGCAAAGTTTAACAAAAACAGGCGGTCTACAAATCAATTACGCCTATAATGCCGGTGGTAACAGAGCGTTAAAAGTAGTTGGCGATACTACAGAAGCTTATGTGCGGGATGCGAGTGGAAATATAATGAGTGTCTACAAAAAAATTGGGAGTGAGCCGTTGAAACAAAGTGAATTGAACATGTATGGCAGTACTATGATTGGAACAGTAGGCGAGCGAACTGTAAGTGTGGATAGTGTGATATTGCCAGGGGGATTTCGAAAAGGAGTGTTAAGCATATTTACAAGAGGAGAAAAAGAATACCTGCTTACAGATCACCGTGGAAATAATATGGTAAGTATAACTGATCGCAGGCAACAAAATAGCGGCGCCGGAGATACAGTAGAATATTATTTAGCTGACGTAAAGACTGCTGCTTATTATAGTGCGTTTGGAGCTATGAGTAATTCATATAACAGTAGCTTAATAAAATATGGATTTAACGGGCAAAGAAGAAGTACGGAAATAAGTAGTACAGCACAGACGGCGGAGTTTTGGGAGTTTAATGGAGATGTGGGAAGGCGGTTAAACAGGGATCCACGATCAACGGTAGATATGAGCGTTTATTCAGTATTCAAAAATAATCCCATTCTGTACATTGATCCATTAGGAGATACAACCATAAATGGACAATTAATGGAAGGAGTTAACAATAATAGCGCAACATACCTACAAGAGATTTTAATAAGAGCAACTAGGCTTTCGAAACCTCCTAATTTTGAACATGACTTTTCTGCTGATATTACCAGAGATTTAAAAGCTCTTGAAATTACTCCAAAGCAACTTAGGCAAAAAGTTGTTGGAAAAATTAAGGAAGAATTGTTACCTCCTTTACCTGACGTAATTAAAAATCCTTTAGATCGTGCCGAACAATTGCATAAATTTGGGAACGTAATGTTTAAAATGTATGAAGATGGTGGAAGGTCCAAATTCCCAGCAGCATATTTGATAGGGGGGATTATTAAATCTATGGGAGGAAGTGGTGCCTGGGCCGGCAAAGCAGTAGATGTAATGATGGAAGATATGGACAACATACAAAGACAAGCTGAAGAGGACATGTTTAGAATATCCCACACTTCCGGAATTAATACATTAAACATTAAAATTGATTCGTACAATCAAAATTATCAAGACGGTTTTGTCAGGCTGTGGATCACAAAAGACAATCTTTTAAAAATAAAGACAGATAAAGGGGTAGCAAGAGAAACTCTGTCGGCAATTACATATACTTCTATGTATAATGGAGATGCAAATATTGTATACAGCCATATGATTTACTTTAAAGAATCACAGTTAGCAAATCCGATAATCTCAATAGAAAATATTGGTTATATCCCGACAAACGAGCCTAATTCAAAATGATATATTATATGAGAAGATATTACCTATTAACAATTTTCTCTTTTCTTTTGCTATTCAGTTGCACTTCAAAAAGCAAAGTAGAGTGTGAGGAATTCTTTTTTAATGAAAATGATTACATTTTAAAACAAACTAAATTAGGAGACTTTAAACAAAAACTTTCCGAATTATATGTAAAAAAGGAAGATCAGTCAAAGAAAGTTTTAAAACTCTTTTGGCATAATGATAAAATTCAAGCTATTATTTTCCTTTCAGGCAATGAGAAGAATGGCCCTTTTTTTTCTTATGATACAGTTGGAAATTTAAGCTACTCTGGATTTTATATGAAGAATAAAGAAACAGGTATAAGTTGTTATTACGATAATACAGGTACAATTAAGAAAATGAAAATCTATGATAATGGAAAGGATATTGGTGAAATAAATGATTTATCAACAAGATAGGCTTTATGGAGAGGCAAATAGAAAATATGCTAAGATCTTTGAGGCATCTCCTCGCCGAAACCGAAAAGAAAATTTCTCAGATTCGAAATCGGGAATTTGGTAGAGACATTGTTGAAGACCTATCTCTCAAGGATTATGTATCTTATTTTGAAGCTACAATTAATCAAATTAAGGATGAAATCTTTTCATTCAATAATATTGATTCTGCAAAAGTCGAATTTCAGAAACTATCATTAATAGAAATATCTAGTATAACAACAAAAAGGCCGTTCAACATCTTCGCAATATTTAATGAATACTTGGAAGGAGGAGCCTCTGATATTAATAGAATGAATTATAATGAAAAGATTTTGACAGCTTTGGTCGCTATTGAATCGCACTGCCAGAATCTGATTTACTTTTTGAATTTGGACACTTAACTGGTCTCAAAACGTTAGCTTAAGCTATGCACTTTAGTGCAAGGCTTTAGCTTAGTTCTCCGCAGAGTCTCAACGCCAAGCCTTTTGTGCGTGAGCTGGACTCTGCGAGGTATTATCATCGTCTCTGCCTTATCAAATCTACATCATCTTTACATAGCAGGAGTTTTAATTACAAACTTTGATTCTCCGCCTACCGCAGAGTCCAGCCAACACACATAGCCCCGCATTGAGACTCTTCGGAGAAATTCACTCTGGGCGGGAGGAAAAAGCATGAAACTCTGCGAGGAAAGAAGGCATTAACCCGACAATGGGCGGCACATTAGCCAACGGAACAGATACCACAGAAGCGTTCCCCATTGCGCAGGATGCGTATGGATTTAGTTTGCATTATTTTAAGAATGATTATAAAGCCATTGGATACACGCCGCAGGGTACAAGTGTATTAGGGGCATTAAGTACTAATGCAGCGCCGCTGTTTAATGGCAATATTGCGGCAATGGCGGTGAATATTCCGAAACTGGGAGATGAAAAAGTATATAATTATCATTACGACCAGTTGAACAGGATTGTAGCGATGGATGTGTACAATGGATTAAATGTAAACAACGGCACATTTACTCCGATAAGTGTAAATGATTACAAAGAAAGGGTAAGTTATGACCCCAACGGCAATATTCTCACCTATACCAGGAACGGCGATGCTGCAAGATTATCCATGGATGATTTAAGTTATTCTTATACAGCCAACACCAATCGTTTACACAAGGTAATAGATGCTGCTGCGGATGCTGCGCCAGGTGATTACAGCAAATATGGTGATATAAAACAGGGACAGGCAGATGACAATTATCAATATGATGATATCGGAAACCTGGTAACAGACAATGCAGAAAGCATTACAAACGTTACATGGAATGTATACGGTAAGATTAGCAGCATTACTAAATCGGGCTCATTAATAAAATATGTGTATGATGCAGCCGGCAATCGCATTATGAAACAAACCACTGCAGAAACCACGGTATATGTAAGGGACGCCAGCAGCAATGTAATGAGTGTATATAATAAGCCTGCAAGTGGTGCTCTGGTACAAAGCGAGACACATATATATGGAAGCAGCAGAATAGGAATGGCAACATTGCGAACAACATCTGATGCCAGTGAAACGTTATCCGGAGGATTTGAAGATGGAATAAAACGTATATTTACAAGAGGTGAAAAGCTCTTTGAATTAAGCAACCATTTGGGCAATGTGCTGGCTGTAGTGAGTGATAAAAGAATATCGGTTAGCTTGAGCGGCAGTATTGTTGATTATTATAATACGGATGTCAAGAGTTCGAATGATTACTATTCAGGCGGAATGCCATCGCCGGATAGAACTTACACCAGCGGAGGTAGTTATCAATTTGGATTCGGAGGAAAACGAAAAGAAAATGAAATGTATGGCGAAGCAAATGCTTATGATTTTGACGCTCGGACTTATAACACAAGACTTGTTAGGTGGTTTAATGTTGACCCAAAAGTTTCGAAATATCCTGATCATAGCCCCTATTCATATTCGGGAAATAATCCAATCGCTTTCGTTGACAAGGATGGCGAAGATTGGATAGTGGCAACATCCACAGATAAAAAAACAGGAGTAACGACAATAACCATAACTATTAATGCAAAAGTTGCTAACAATTCCTCTAAGCCAATTGATATGGAAAAACTAATAAAGAATATAGAGGCGAATGTTGAGAAGTTATATTCAGGCACGGACGCGTCAGAGAAATTAGTTTGGAAAACAAATCTAAATCTACAAGAATTCAAGGTTGATAAAAATAATCAATCAAATCTTAAGACAACAGATCACTTTTTGGAAATTCTAGATGGCGACCATTTTGATGGAAAAACAACGGCAGGTTTTGCGCAGAAAGGAGGATTGTATGTAGCTTTAAATGCGGATTATTTTAATAAAGAAGGAACGATTGGAAAAATCGATCAAGGTAGTGGTATCGTCTACAATACATCAATCGTGGCTCATGAGCTTGGTCATACAGGAGGGTTAATCCATCCTTGGGAATTCGACGAGAATCCCAATCTTAACTCCGTGAATGGAAAGACGTTAGAGATCCCTGGGCAGATTACGGAAGATAGCCGAAATGCCAATCTATTTCTTACATTCATGGGTTATTCGAGCAAGCCTCCCGCAGGTGTAGTTATGGATGCTGAGATTCCTGCAAAAAGACCTAATCCAGCCACCGTAGGTCAAATTAAAGACATAAAACTAAATGCAGACAAAGGAAATTTGAACGGCAATAATACCATTTCATCCACCGGTAAGGTGTTACAAAAACGACGTCAAAAAGACTTCAAACAAAAACATGAATAATACAGCAAAATATATTATAGTATTATATGCATTAACTTTAGGCTTATTGAACAGTGCATGTAACAATAAACTAAACTTTGTTCAAGTTGATCATTTAGGATTTTATTTACCAGGCGGATGGGCTTATAAGAAAACTGCTCCTGATAAATATGAAATCACAAAGGACACAATTAAAATTATAGTCAATATTCTGGCAGACAGTTCCTTTACAGACATTCATCCTAGAAGTCCGGAAGAATTCATCCAATCCGAATATCCAAATTTTTTGACGGGATTTGCATTTAATAAGTCAGATGTAATTTACACGGCAAAAGAAAATATAGAGAAAATCCGAGAGCAGAATAAATCTAAAGTAAACATCGAAGAAAACCCACATCCAATTTTACGAAAATATTTAAAAGTTAATGATTCACTAATCAATGAAGAGGGGATAGATTATCTGTGTCAGTTTCAAATTGATAGCGAAAAAAAATGGGTACCTGTTAAGCTACCCGACTTCTATAAAAACTACCTATTTAAGTTTGATACAACAGGTAAAATTTATAAAAAGTTTTACTATCCCATTAATGGAGATACCGGAAGAATCGGAGTTTTAATAAGAGATTATAACCATCGCTCCGTTTTGTCAGCAAGGAGCAGCTTAATAACCGATAGGCTTATTGATTATAACACAATGTTGAAAATATTTAGCTCAATGCAAATAATAAACTAGCTTTCTTAATTGGCGGTTATGAAGTGAAATTGACAGGGCAATCACCAGCCGTGAACAGATTACACAAACCATCTATGATATTGAATACGGACCGATAAACGGCGTTACGCTGAGCCAGAAAAACCTGCGCAACCGGGTAAGCTATACACAGGTAGTAAACAGCGCCACAGATACCTACCCTGCAAGCGCCACCTATTATACTTACGATGTGCATGGCAATGTTGATACCT
>JADLCD010000094.1 GCA_020847395.1 Chitinophagaceae bacterium | reverse complement strand
TGATTACAAATCAGCTGCTCTGGCCAACTGAGCTACACTGGCATTTTTTGACTGAAACTCAATGCTATAAAGAACTTTCAAATAAAAATATCTGACCCCTCATTTTTTGGGAAGGCAAAGGTAATGGAATTATTGAAATGCAAAAATTTATAAAAAAGAATTTTTTGCTAACGATTCGGCAAAAATGAGGAAGAAATGGGTTAAAAAACAAAAAGACCCCGTTTGGGGTCTCTTTGTTATGCTGCTTGCATTTGTTTATTTTTTTTTCGTTTTATCTGTTCTATGATAGAATCTAAAGCGTTGTCAAATGATTCTTCAAAAGATTTTGAACATTCCTTGGAGAAAAATGCGTAACGGGGAATGTTCACTTTTATCTCCGCTATTTTATCTTTAATCTGGTGCGCTACATTATCAAGCTTCAGGTATACATCAATGGTTGTTATCCTGTCGTGAAAATTGTTTAGCTTCTCAATTTTTTTGTTTACATACTCAATTAAAGTTGATGCTGCGTCGAAATGCACAGTTTGAATGTTTACATTCATGATAATCCTTTTTTAAATGCTGTGAACAATAAAATATAATATCAAAAGAACTTCTGAAACTACCTGTTTCAGTAACCTCAAATTAAGGTTTTATGCACAAGTTTTCAAATAAATTTTATTGTTTTAACAAGCAATTTTTTTCGCTTATGCTTTAGGATGAGCCTTTTTATAAACATCTTTCAGGCGCTCAATTGTATTATGGGTATATATCTGCGTAGCAGCCAAACTGGAATGACCTAATAACTCTTTTACCGCATTAATATCTGCGCCTTCGTTGGTAAGGTGGGTGGCAAAAGTATGGCGCAGCACATGGGGGCTTTTTTTCTTTTGTGTTGTTACCAGCGAGAGATATTTTTTTACAACGAGGTATACATATTTAGGATATAATTTTTTTCCTTTAGCATTTACTAATAAAAAACTATTATCAGCTCCGGGTAATTCCGATTTAAGTTGCAGGTAGTGTTCCAGCGCTTTTACTATATCGTTTCCAATAGGTATAATGCGTTCTTTATTTCCTTTGCCCAGTACTTTTAATATGCTTTGCCGCAGGTTAACCTGGCTTTGTTTTAAGTTTACCAATTCACTCAGGCGCATGCCCGTGGCATATAATAAAGCCATTATTAATTGCTGGGTTTGTCCTTCAAAACCTTCGCTAAACTCAACATGTTTAAAAAGAGTCTCTGTTTCATTCTGTTCCACATAAGTTGGCAGGCGCTTGCTTATTTTGGGTGATACTATGGTACCCATCGGCGTAGCTTCCAGCACGCCGGTTTTGAGCTGGTATTTAAAAAAAGCTTTAAGGGTAGATATTTTCCTGTTCACGGTTTTGGCACTCATCTCCTCCTTTTTCATCAAGGTAGCTAACCAGCTTCGGATAAATGTAGCCTGAATATCTTTTATTAACGGTGAGTTATATTCTTTTTCAAGATAATTGAAAAACTGTTCAACATCCTTTGTGTAGGCGATAACCGTATGTTCCGAAAACCGTTTTTCGAATTTTATATAATCGATAAAAGGCTGGAGATAAGTATTATAGATAGAATCTGGCGACATAAAAAAAGGTAGCTGTAAAGTTATGATACTTCACAGCTACCTTTCAGTTTTATTTGTAAGTTTATTAACCGGGGTTATTTAACCTCGATTTTTCCACTCTGTATGTTCTGTTTGTAAATTGCTTTTAACACTTCACCACGGCGTTTTACCGAAGGTTTTGTAAAAGACTGGCGGCCTCTTAATTGTAATAAAATCTTCGCTTTCTCAAATTTCTTCTTGTATTTTTTGAGCGCCTTGTCTATGTTTTCGCAATCTTTTGAATCAATAATCAACATAATTAATATACCCCCTTTACGGTTTTAAGGAGCGCAAAGATAGTAATCACAGCCGAAAAAGCAAATCTTCCTATAAAAAAATCATTACCTGTTAGTAATTTGCAGCATGTTCACAGGTATAATTGAAACAACAGGCACTATTATTTCCATTGAAAATAAGGACTCTAACCGGGTTTTCCGGATAAGATCGTCCATCAGCACTGAATTAAAGCCCGACCAGAGCGTATCTCACAATGGCGTATGCCTTACTGTAGAAAAGGTGGATGATGATATTCACCAGGTTACCGCCATACACGAAACCCTGGTAAAAACCAACCTGGGCGCATGGAAAGCAGGTGATATGATTAACCTGGAAAGATGCCTCACCCCAAACGGGCGGCTGGACGGGCATTTTGTACAAGGCCATGTTGATAGCACAGCCACCTGCATAGAAAAAACAGTGCTTGAAGGCAGTTGGCAGTTCAGGTTTGAGTTTCCTGAAAAATTTGCAAGGCTGGTTATTGAAAAAGGTTCTATCGCGCTTAATGGTATTAGTCTTACCATTTTTGATGTAACCAACCGGCAGTTTTCGGTAGCCATTATTCCCTACACATTTGAACATACTAATATGCAGCGGCTTAATGCAGGTGATAATGTTAACCTGGAATTTGATATGGTTGGAAAATATGTGGTGAGGGGAATGGAATTGTCGGCAAATGATTTTGAAAACAACGCAGTATAATTATTGCAACAATATTATATCCTTAGTTCTCAATTCTTCCTATATATTGCAGAAAGGTTTATACAGTACTCAATAATATTAACCTGGCACTAACAGACGCTCATACTATCTTGCAAAAAGTAGTTATTCTGTATGGTACATCAATAAAATGATTGATAAAACATGAAAAAAATACTGTTTTTTTTATCGTTGCTAATGTTGGCTCGCTTTGTACATGCACAGGATAAAGTGCAGGAAGCATTGCAAACGCTCAATGAAAAATTTCCGCAGGAAAAAATATACATACTGTATAGTAAAGACAAATATGTTGCCGGTGATAATATCTGGTTTAAAACCTTTGTATTTGACGGATATAATCATTCATCCATTTCCACCAGTATATATGTGGAATTATACAACAGCAAAAAGGCGTTGGTGAGCAGAAAACTGGTACCGCTGTTTGGCGGAGAGGGGCAAAGCAGCTTTTCACTTGCAGATTCATTGCCTGAAGGTTCTTATTATGTAAGAGCCTATACCAACTGGATGCTGAACTTCAGTGAAGACTTTTATTATAAACATGCATTGCAGGTATATAATCCATCCTCTCCTCAAAAGCTCGTTGCAGATTCAACGGCTGAATGGACTGCAGCAGCATTTCCCGAAGGCGGAAATTTTATTGCAGGAGCAGCTACAAGAGTTGCAGTGCGTATGCAGTCGGCAGGCCTGATACCGAATGACTGGAGCGGATATTTGATTGATGCTTCCAGGCCGGCAGAAAAAATAGTTACTTTTAAAGCGCTTGATAAGAATGTTGGTATATTCAACATTATACCGGAATCCGGTAAAAAATACCAGGTAATTATTGAAGATAAAAAAGGCAAAAAACAAACAGTTGACCTGCCACAGGTTGCCGAATCGGGCATTAACCTGCAGGTAAACAGTACAGTTAATGCTATCTTTTATTCTATTCAGTTTAAAAACCTGCCTCCCGACCCTAAAGGATATAAAGTTATCGGAACCATAAATAATGCTTTTGTATATAAAGCCACTATCGTAAAAAATGTTCCGGAAATCAGCAGTTCCATTCCGGTTGATAAATTGATAAATGGTGTATTGCGTTTAACAGTTTTTGATGGCAACGATAAACCTTTGGCAGACCGGCTTTGCTTTGTATTGCCTCAACAACTTACTGTTGGCAGACCTGCATTCCCCAAATTGTATTTAAACAAACAGCCACGCGGAGCCAATTCAATTGATATTATTCCTGATACCAACTATACGCATTATGCTGTGCTGGTATCTGATGGTAGTGTGAATGATAAACTTAGTGAAGAAAATATATTAAGTACGATATGGCTTACCGGCGATTTTACAAGCTATATAGACGCGCCGGCTCAATATCTTGGTGTTGATGCAAACATGGCAGGGCTGGATGCGTTACTTATATCTGAAAAATGGGAAAGATTTAACTGGGCGGATTTGCTTGCCGGGAAATTTCCCGAGATAAAATATATGCCCGAGCCTTATATTTCTTATAAAGGAACAGTATATGGAAATGGCGGCGTTATTGCTAACCAAAGTGTAAATCTTATTTTTTATTTTAAAGATTCAACCAACCAGTTTACACAGGCTACTACTGATTCAAAAGGAGTATTTGAGTTGAAGAATATGATATATGAAGAGCCTGTAAAAGTATATTACCAGGTTAATGGAAAAAATGCTTTCAGAGATGTATCGATAAGTTTTGAACCATTATTCCGCTCCATAGATTTTAAGGGTTCATTGCCTGTTAGTGGTTTTAAATTAGTGAAGCGCCCGCCTAAAGATCAGATTCCTGATGATATAGCAAGGGCGATGGCTACAAGAGCTAACCAGAAGTCGGCAGATGAGCAGTTCAAAACTTTGCAGGAAGTAAAAGTTGTTGCACAGAAAAAGAGTGCGTCGCAGCAATTAAATGATAAATTGAGTTCCGGCATGTTCAAAAGCATGAATGAAAATGTATTTGACCTGGTGAATGAGAACCAGGATGCGCAAAGTGCGCAAAACATTTTGCAATGGTTGCAGGGGCGTGTTGCAGGCTTGCAGATACAAATGCAAAACGGAAACTATGTGCCGATGATAAGAGGAAGTCAGGTTGGGCTATACCTTGATGAAATGCCCGTTGATGCTTCTGCCATTAACAACCTGCCTGTAAGCAATATAGCAATGGTTAAGGTGATAAAAGGAGCATTTGTGGGAGGTATTGGCGGTGGTGGCGGTGGTGCTGTAGCCATATATACCCGACGCGGAGATACACAGCCTGCCAATGCACAAAAAACACCTTCGTTAAGCAACAGTACCCTGCTTGGTTTTGACAAGCCGGCGCCTTTTACATCGCCTGATTATAAAGACAATTCAATCAAAATAGCAGGTAAGGATAAAAGGGATGTGCTGTACTGGAATCCATTTTTGCAGGTAGAAAGAGGAAAGCCTGTTACCATTCGTTTCTTCAATAATGATGATGCAAAAAGCTTACGGGTAGTAATCATTGGCTTTACAAAGGATGATGATATTCCTTTGTTTTATAATGATAGGTTTGGGTTGCAGCAATAAGCGTTTTATTTTGTTTTTTAGATGCTACAGAAAAAATAGCGGAATTAAAATTCGTAAAATGTCGCTTCTAAAGATGTAATCCTAACCTCCTAACCATCGTAAATTTATTTATATTTGTTTATGGTTTCCATTGAAATAAATATATTGAACCCAAAGGCAGAAAAACTGCTTAAAGATCTCGCGGATCTTAAGTTGATAAGTATCAAAGAACGCAATACAGACGACTTTCTGAAGGTTGCCAATAAATTGAGGCGTAAGGCAAAGAATGATCCTCCTACTTTAGAAGAAATTACCAAAGAAGTAGAATTAGTAAGGGCTAAACGTTATGCCAAAGCTAAAAGATGGGGGATGGTGTCATCTACATCATTCTCACAATGTTGCTTTAAATAAAATGGTAGCCGGACGATTATTGTTATATAATAAGGAATTATCGTTCCTTGAAAGGTTTGATGTGCAAACTGATAGATTAGACGGTTACTTTGTGATACTAAACAGAACGAAACAAAGAATTAAGAAAGCGAATTGGATTAAAAAAATGCTCGTGATTGGTGGCAAAATCGTTCCTGACGGTAAATTACCGGAGGCGCTTTATGCGGAAACATTGAATGAGTTTTTTAGTAAGCTACAATCATCTAAAGAAGTATACGATGTAAATCTTAATGGTGAGAAAATAACAGGTAGAACATTTTCCTTTTCAGACTTAGATGTTATTATTGAAACCTCATCAAATAATAAAATTACAGGAAAGACGAAAGTAGATTTAACTGATATTGTATGTTTGGAATTCAGGATTCAGAAATTGAGAAAGCTTACAAAACAGTAAGGAGCTTTTGCTCTAATCGATACATTAAAATTCAGATATTAGCTACTTATGAAGATTTTCGACGAGGCAAATAAACTGAGTAATCGGAGATATATAACGCAGAAAATATCACACTAATCAATCTTCACTCTCGGGTCAACAATACTATACAATATATCAGCCAGTATATTGATGATAACAAATAAGGTGGCTGTTATCAAAACGCTGCCCATTACTACGGGGAAGTCGAGCTTATCAAGCGCATCAACAGTTATTTTACCGATGCCTCTCCAACCAAAAATATATTCCACAAAAAAAGCGCCGGCAAGCAATTCCGCAAACCAGCCGGTAACCGCTGTTAACACTGGATTTAACGCATTGCGTAAAGCATGTTTAAAAATTACGACTGATTTGCTTAACCCTTTTGCATAAGCTGTTCTTATATAATCCTGGTTAAGCACATCGAGCATTGCACTCCTTGTGAGCTGTGTGATAATAGCTAATGGTCTTATTCCCAAAGTAAGCGCAGGCAGTATAAGGTTTTTCAGCGACAGGTATTTTTCACCTGTATAATCATCATATTCATAATAGCTGCCTGTAAGGTTCAGCCCGGTATACTGACCTAATATAATCGCAAAGAAATAAGCGATAAGAATACCTATAAAAAATGAAGGTGCGGAAATACCCAACACACTTGTAAACACGGCAGAGGTATCCCACCAGGTATTTTGCTTTACTGCTGCCAACACACCCAATGCAATACCAACAATAGTTGCAAACAGCATAGCGGCAGTAGCCAATAAAATTGTACCTGGCAATGCTTCTGATAAAATACTCAGCACATCTTTTTTGGTTTGATAAGAATGCCGGAGATAAGGAAGTTTAAAAGTGAGTTTGGTTTCTCCCCCAATAAAAATACCTTTCAGTTGCTTTTGCGCTATTTCTTCCTTTGAATGAATACTAATAGGGGAAATATCTTTTACGTAATATAAAAATTGCTTCCACCTGGGTTGATCGAGATAAAGTTCTTTACGGATATTCTGAATAGTAGCACTATCTCCCGTTTGGCCAAGCACCAGTCTTGCAGGGTCGCCAAACCCCTGGAATAAAAAGAATACAATACAAACCACTCCTGCCAATACCAGTAAAGCGTACATTATTTTTTGCAGGATATAGCGTATCAAGTATTAATTATTTAAAGCTGATAATGTAGAAGGAATTTCATTGAAATCGGCAATACCCCATTTGTCTAAGATAATTCCCTGGCGAATAAGTAATATTGCCGGGCTGGTACGCGCCGCGGTTTTTATCGGCACCACATCACATTTTATCCACGTAATGTCAGTATACTTATTCAGCAATGGCTGATTATCTTCCATATTATTGCTGATAGCAAATATGCTGATGCCTTTTTGCGCCGCCGCTGCATGTATTTTATCAAACTCCTGCAACCAATTACCACCGCTTGCAGCATCTTTAATAAACAGGAATAAGGAATAACCGGGATTACCCAGCAATGCACTGGTTGTATCATTACCGCTGAGCGTAGTTAATACAAAATCTTTAACAGGCGGTTCAGCGTTACCCTTCCTTATTATTTTATCATAGCGTTTCACAAAATGATATAGTGAATCATCAAAATCATCAGGAAAGTTTTCGGAAGTAAATTCAACAGTTTGTCCCTGTTTGTCATATACAAATGTAATTACGGTGCTATCAGGTATTGCGCCTGCAGGCATCTTCATTTTTTCAGCAATATTATTGCCTTTTTGAAACGGCAAACAATCCACAAACGGCAAATGCCTTAGTACATGAAATTGCATCCATATACTGAATATAAGTGAGAGTGTGATGATACTTACACTGATAAAAATTGGGAGCGCAGGTTTTATTTTATTTCGGTAAAAAAATATTATCACAATAAAAATGGTAAGGAAAATATCTTTTACAAAAGATGCTCTTGGCGTTAACGGTATACAATCGCCAAAGCAACCGCAACTCCTGAATTTGCCTGACAGATATGCATAACCGGTGAGGAAGGTGAAAAAAATAATCAATATCAACAGCAGCCAACTGAACAGCGGCATACGCCAGCCCACCAACACTGCCACACCCGCCACAATTTCAAAACAAATGATGATAATGGAAAATGCAAGTGCAAACCCATCCATAAAATGCATGAGCCCTGGCAAAAAGCCGGATTGCGCCCATACTTCAAAAAATTCCTGCATTTTATAGGCAAGCCCCAAAGGGTCGTTGGCTTTTACCAATCCGGAAAAAATAAATAGTACTCCAACAATTACCCGGAAAACAGAAATAAGTGACTTCATTGAGTAAAGATAATATACCCGTTTTAATTGTATGCCTTAACATTTTATTGCGCACAACGGAATAAATTTTGAATAGTTTCGTTTATCAATCCTGTATTATCAATGAGGCATTTTTACATCATATTCGCATTCCTTCTCTGCGGCGTTTCAATTGCTGTTGCACAACAATACGATGTTGAAAAAATAAATAAAAAAGCCATTACGCAATATAACATTGGGCTCGACAGGGCGCAAAATGGCGATTATGATAAAGCGCTTGAGTTTATTAATAATGCTATTCAAATAGACCCAAAGTATCTTGATGCTTATCTTACAAAAGCAGGTATCTACGGAGAATTGAAAGATTATGAAAACTGTATTACGAATTATGAAAAAGCTTTCGCATTAGATGCGGAATATAGCAAAGATTACAAGCTGCCCTATTCTATCAATCTTGCAGGAGCAGGTAAATTTCAACTGGCGCTGGATGCTGTAACGCAGTTTCTTGCTAATCCTGATTTGAATGAACCCAGCAGGAAAGCCGGTGAATATCGTAAGCGTTGTTTTGCATTTGCAGTACAGTACGATAAAGACCATGCTGCAAAAAATTATGTATTTGCACCGCAGAATATGGGCGATAGTATTAATAGTGCTGACCTGGAATATTATCCTTCTGTTACTATTGATGATAAAACACTGGTATTTACAAGAAGGGTGAAAGGATATAATGAAGATTTTTTTGTGAGTGGACGTGCAGGTGATAACTGGACAAAAGCAAAAGGTATTGATGGCGACATTAATAGTAATTTTAATGAAGGAGCTCAGAATATTTCGCAGGATGGAGAATGGCTGGTATTTACCGGCTGTAATTTTCCGGAAGGTTTGGGAAGTTGTGATTTGTTCTTTTCCACCAAAACAAAAAAAGGATGGAGTGCTCCGCAAAACCCCGGCGAACCATTGAATACGGAATTCTGGGAATCTTCCCCCTGCTTATCGCCTGACAAACGGGAATTATATTTTTCAAGCAATCGCCCCGGTGGCTTTGGCGGTAAAGATATTTATGTATCGAGAAAATTACCCAACGGACGCTGGAGTGAGCCTGAAAATCTTGGTGAAAAAATCAACACCATTGGAGATGAAAGCTGCCCGTTTATTCATGCCGATAATCAAACCTTATATTTTACATCGAATGGTTTAACCGGTTATGGTGGTGATGATCTTTTTGTTGCAAGAAAACAGGCCGATGGTTCATGGGGAAAAATTGAGAACCTTGGCTATCCGCTTAATACTATCGCCAACGAAGGTAGTCTTGTAGTTGCGGCTGATGGTAAAACGGCTTATTATGCCAGCGACAGGGTTGATACCCGCGGCGGGCTTGACATATATACTTTTGAAATGCGTGAAGATGTGCAACCCAGTAAAACACTATGGGTGCAGGGAAATGTATATGATAACAAAACCAAAAATGGATTGCCTTCTGCGGTGGAGTTGATTGATATCGCAACAGGCCAGTTGCTATCTAAAGTGCAGACCAATGAAAGCGGTAATTATCTCATCACGCTTCCTTTGGGTAAGGATTATGCGTTTAACGTTAACCGTAAGGGCTATTTATTTTATTCTAAAAATTTTCCATTCAGTAAAAATGTTGCAGACTCAACTTATACTATTGATATCGGGCTGCAGCCTATTGAAACGAACGCTTCTGTTATACTCAATAATATTTTCTTTGATGTAAACCAGTTTGAGTTAAAGCCGGAATCTATTGCCGAACTTGATAAGGTGGTGCAACTGATGAATGATAATGCCGGTATAAAAATTCAGATCAGCGGGCATACAGATAATACCGGAAAGGCTGCAGATAATATTAAACTCTCTGAGAACCGTGCCAAAGCGGTAGTTGCTTACCTGCAGTTGAAAGGCATAGCAGTTGCACGACTACAATACAAAGGTTATGGTTCGTCTAAACCAATAGCAGATAATAATACAGAAGAAGGTAAAACACAAAACCGCAGAACGGAATTAACCATTTTAGCGAAATAAGATTGGTGAATTAACCAGTCTTTTTTAACTTGTTGATTCAAAATCAACGATTATGCCTGTTACCACTGATCTTCCACTATTGAATGACACCATAACAATTCCTGAAGAACAAATCAGCGCTTTCCGTAAAAACGGTCATACTTTAATAAAAAATGTATTGAATAAAGAAGAAGTGGCTGTTTATCGTGATATGCTGGTGAGCGCTGCTGAAAGATCCAATACAGAAAAGCGGAAAATGGAAGATCGCGATACTTATGGTAAAGCTTTTTTACAGATCATGAATTTATGGCGGGGTGATGAAGCAGTAAAAAAATTTGTGATGGCTAAACGTTTTGCAAGAATTGCTGCTGATTTATTGGGTGTGAAAAATGTACGCATATACCACGACCAGGCTTTGTTTAAAGAACCAGGTGGCGGACCAACACCCTGGCACCAGGATCAATACTACTGGCCGGTTGATACAAACAATACCATAACCATGTGGATGCCGTTGGTTGATATATCTGTGGAAATGGGTATGCTCACTTTTGCATCAGGTTCTCACACAAACGGTGCGGTATTCGATCATGAAATTTCTGATGAATCAGAAAAAGCATTTGATAAATATGTGCATGAAAAAGGTTTCCCCATTACAAGAGCAACTACCATGCAGGCCGGCGATGCTACATGGCATTATGGATTTACCATACACAACGCACCGGGTAATAAATCTTCGGTTATGCGTGAGGTTATGACGATCATATATATAGCAGATGGCGCTACCATTACTGAACCAAAAAACAAATGGCAGGAAGCCGACAGGCAAACCTGGTTTTTGGGAAAAGCGGCTGGAGAGGCTGCTGCGAGTGAGATTAATCCGTTAGTGCTGTAAAAAATCTTGTCTTTGTGGCTCAAAAAAGTTTCACGCAAAGAGCGCAGTGGAGCAAAGATCGCAAAGAAGATCTTTGTATATCTACGTGCCACCTCGATTCATAATTATGTTCAAAGTCCCCGCCGTTACTTATATTGCATTGCTGCAAAATGATAACTAATACCAACTCAAATAGTACCTATAATAATGCTGAAGTAATCTATCACATTTTTCAACGCAGCTTTTTCGATAGTAATAATGATAAGCACGGCGATTTAAACGGACTAAAGGAAAAGCTCGATTACCTGCAGGATTTAGGTATTACATCTGTTTTACTCACACCTTTAAACAGCTCTCCTTATTATCACAACTATTTTGCTGATAATTTTGAGGTTGTTGATCCGAAATATGGAACGTTGGAAGATTTTTATTCGCTGGTACATGAAGTGCATAAGCGGGGAATGAAGATATATATTGACATGGAAGTGCAGTATGTAACAGAAGATCATTTGTGGTTTAAAGATTCTTTTGAAAATCCGGCTTCGCCTTATTCAGATTATGTTTTATATAAAGACGCTGAAAATAAAATACCTGATACCATCATCTACGATACTACCGGACTGCTTGGTTATGATGGCGTTTATAAAAAAATAACTACCGTAAACTTATTGAATGATGCTGTACAAAAATACATGTACAAATATTTTAGTAACTGCATTGACCCCAAGCAGGACGGAAGTTTTGATTATGGCGTAGATGGATTTCGTCTTGATCACATGATGGATATGCTGGATGGAAAAGAAAAGCTAAATCATTTGTTTTCATCTTTCTGGAAACCCCTTATTGAATCACTAAAACAAATCAATCCCAGCCTGGTATTTATTGCTGAGCAAACCAACTGGGGCTCGTATGGCGAAGAATATATTAATGAAGTTGGTGCCGATCATGTATTCGCTTTTCCGTTACGGGAAGCGATTTTATCAGTCAATAAAGATGAGATAGGCACTGTTGCAGAAAAGACTTTTTCTTTAACGGAAAAACAGGAGCAGCAAATTGTATTTATTGAAAATCATGATACACATCGGTTTGCTACGGCAGTATTCAGAGGCGCCGGTAAAATGAGGGTTGGGGCGGCGTTAAATATATTGATCGGGGGAACACCTGCTATTTATTATGGACAGGAGATCGGCATGAAGGGTGGAGGCGGTTTTGGGAAATATGGCAATTCGGATGGCAATGATATTCCCAGGAGGGAAGCTTTTAAATGGTATAAGAATATTAATGAACCCGGGATGTGCCTGTGGTATGAAAAATCCGGGCCTTGGTGGGATGACAGTACACTGCCCGAACGTGATAGTGTGCCGCTGGAGCAACAGGTAAGTAATCCTCACTCCTTATGGAATTATTATAAAAAACTTATTCATTTACGCAGGCAGCATCCTGCATTGATCTCTGGTGTGTATAAAACAATAACAAATGATGCCGCCGCCCTGTTTTCATTTACAAGAGAAACTGATGATGAAATAATATTGGTGGTTGTTAATTTAACCGGTTACAGGCAAAGATCAATCATTCATATTGGTTATGTACAGGAAACTGATTTTCTCCTGATAATGGGAAATGCTACTCTAAGTTTTATTGATGCTGTTGCAAGTATTGAGATTTCGTCTTATAATACAGGCGTATGGAAATTGAAATGAGGAGACTTGAATGCACTATAAATAGCAGGGTGTATTCAAGATTTTCGCATATAGTATTTTTTCAGTCTTTACAAACACATTTTATTACCGTATTTTGTCGTATCGTTACCATATCGTTTAAAAACAAATTTGCAATATGAAGATCGCATTTCACGGCGCTGCCCGTACCGTTACCGGATCAAAACACCTGATCACTTTAAAAAACGGAAAAAGAATATTACTGGACTGTGGCATGTACCAGGGGCTCGGTTCAGAAACAGATATCCTAAACCGCGACTGGGGATTTAACCCTCCTGAAGTAGATTATTTAATATTATCTCATGCCCATATTGATCACAGCGGATTAATTCCTAAACTGGTGAAAGACGGTTTCAGAGGGAAAATATTTTGCACACCGGCAACACGTGATCTTACAGAAGTGCTGCTTGAAGATTCAGCAGGTATACAGGAGGATGAAGTAAAATATATCAATAAAAAAAGAGCTGCCAGCGGGCAGGCGTATCTTGAGCCTTTGTACAATACAGAAGATGCAAAAAAAACCAGTGAATTATTTAATACTGTTGACTATGGCAATTGGTTTACCATTGAAAATGGTATTGAGTTTTTATATACGGATACCGGGCATATTATTGGCAGCGCGGCAGTAAGTTTAAGGATTACTGAAAACGGGCAAACAACAGCTATAACTTTTAGTGGAGATGTGGGAAGATACAGGGATGTGATTTTAAAATCACCACAGAATTTTCCACAGGCAGATTATATTCTTATTGAATCTACCTACGGAAACAGCCTGCACGATAATTTTGCCACTACGCCGGATCAACTGTTGGAATGGATAAACAAAGCATGCCTTCAAAAAAAAGGTAAATTGATTTTTCCTGCATTCAGTGTTGGCCGCACACAGGAAATATTATTTTTTCTTAACCAGTTGGAATTAGAAAACAGGTTGCCGGAGCTGGATTATTTTGTTGACAGCCCTTTAAGTGTTAAGTCAACCGAAATTGTTAAACGATATCCCCAGTATTTTAATTCAACCATTCAAAAAATAATGAAAAGTGATAAAGATCCTTTTGGCTTTAAAGGATTAAAATTTATTAAAACGGTTGAAGAATCCAAGCTGCTTAACTTCAGAAACGGGCCTTGCGTTATTATTTCTGCCAGCGGAATGGCTGAAGGCGGAAGAGTAAAACATCATATCAGCAACAACATTGAAAACAGCAGGAACACGATTGTGTTTACAGGTTATTGCGAACCACATTCTCTCGGTGGCAGGCTTGTTGCCGGTGCAAAAGAAGTAACCATTTTTGGTGTAGAGCATGAAGTGAATGCAGAGATCGGTTCTATACGCAGCATGAGCGCACATGGCGATTATGAAGACCTTAGCCAGTTTTTAGCCTGCCAAAACCCACGACAGGTGAAAACACTTTTTCTCGTGCATGGGGAATATGATGTGCAGCAGGATTTTAAAGTACGGTTGCTGAAAAAAGGTTTTACAGATGTGCAAATACCGGAAAGGCATTATGAGATAGGGTTGGGATAATTGTATTTTGCGGAGATAGAATCTCCGGAGAACATAGGGGTACGAAGTCGGAGACTTTGTACAGCAGAGAAGTCTGGAGGCTTCGTACAGCGATAGTTATACACTATCCAATAATTTATTTTATCTCCAATAGTTACCTAAATTTGCCTGTAATTATTAAGAATGCCGGCTGAAAACATCTTTTTGGCTATGAACACAGGTAAAATCATTGCAGATTTCAGGAACAAGATATCAGATATGCCAGAACCCGTAAAGCTTATGTACATTAAATGCATTACCTCATAAAATATTTATTGGTATGAATACCCCGCAATACATTACAGACGATAAAGGAAAAAAACTTTCTGTCGTACTGTCCATGAAAGATTATAAAAAAATACTCGAAGAACTCGAAGAACTCGAAGATATCCGCCTTTATGATGAAGCAAAAAAAAACGATACAGGGGAACGTATCCCTATGGACGAAGCCTTTAAAATGATTGAAGCTAAACGAACTCAAAAAAAATAAATGCCCTATACTATAACCTTTACACGGCTGGCTTTAAAAAAACTCGAAAAAATTAATGAGCCGTATTACTCCAATATTAAACAGGCTATCGCTAACCTCTCTGTAAATCCACGCCCCGCCGGATACAAAAAATTAAAAGGACGAAATGGTTTTAGAATAAGGGTTGCCAATTACCGCATTATTTATGATATTTTTGACGACATCCTCCAGATAGATGTAATAGACATCGGGCATCGAAAAGATATTTATGAATAAAAACCGCTGAACATTCAGCAGATTATATTATTTCTACCCTTTTACCCCCTGCTGCCGTTGTTGGTGTTGTGCATAGCCTATTGTGTATTGGCCTCACCAACAACATTTCCACAGCACAGGTTATATTTGTGTGACAAGCCTCGTTGGGATAATGGTATTTTGCGGAGATAGAATCTCCGGAGAACATAGTAAGTACGAAGTCTGGAGACTTCGTACAGCAGAGTCAAATTTGTGGTATTGTCTACTTGATTGTATTATTTATTTGTCTTACCGCTTCTATCATTTCTTCATCTGAAAGATGTTTACTCCTGGTTTTGAGCGCTTCCTGTATTACAGTAGCATATGCGGGCATTGCTTTGCTAAGAGAGGCTGCATTGTTTTTTACGAACTTTAAGGTGTTTGCCTTTACATCATACAGCAATAATTCTTCCGTTATTTCATATACAGCCTTGCCTGAAGAGCCATATTCGTACGTTTCCCTGCTTTTTTTCGATATCAATCGCAAAAGTTCTACAACAGGTCCTGCAGTCATTACCAGGTAAAAAGTTTGCTCATTTTTTTCTCCCAATGCCGGGTAGCCATTTTTAAAAAAAGCTATCCTGGCCACTCCGCCCACCGAATCAATAATGTAAAAAGAACTTACCGCATCAGCAAAGAGATTAGGTTTGTTATTATTATTGAAGTATAACTCATTTTTTACCAGGTTGAATTTTAGTTGCGCGTCTTTGAATTGTTTACCGTTTTTAAAATTTACTATTCCTTTCATCCAGTCAGTATACAATAGTGCATCGTTCTCAATCGGAGGTTTGTTATTACCCACTCTTGTACCGGTGAGACTAAATACACCCTCTGAGCTGTTGAAAGCCTGTTGATTAGGATCTAAATTAGTAATAGTATGGTTTGTACTTGTTTGTGCAGCGCAAATAGCATATACAGAAAAGGTGATAAAGAGCACTATGAATAGCTGCTTTCCAGGAAAAGGGCTTTTTTTCATTAGGCGATGTTTATGTAAATGTACTATTTTAATTCTATACAACCAGTTAGAATATTCGCTTTTCTGGCGCAAATCTTCCCGCGCCAGGAGGGCGACTTATGCTTTTAATTCTACCGATTGTACAGCCAGGGACGTTGCTATTGTAGGTGTTCGAAACATGTTCCAGCGGAACATTTGGTGGGTAGAAATGGAAAATCAGCCATGTTACAATGCGTTCCATAGGAACACCTGGTGCGAAACCTGCACGAAAAAAAGGTTTCGAACACCTGTGGCGTCTCGCTTGTACCGCAAGAAAGGGGCATTTTAAACATGTTCTATTGCATTTGATGTATATGCTTGCGCTATATAGGGGTTGGTGCAGCTATGTTTTTTGTGCGGCGGCTTTCTAATCGTAATGCTTAAATCCTATTTTATTTCCCGGAGATGGGCTGCTTTGTTTTTCTATCAGTTCTTTCAGCACCATAAAAATATTTTCAATATCCTTACTGTTTTTATCGTTACTTCTGCTATTACTACTCACTTCTTTTTCCAGTTTGGCAAGTTGCATCAGTATTTCTTTATGCGTGAGTGCATACTCTCTCATCTTTACAAAAACTCTTATTATTCTAATGTTTACTTCAATGGCTGTTTTGCTATTTAAAACACACGATAACATCGTTACGCCTTGCTCTGTAAAACAAAAGGGCGCATGCCGTAAGCCTTGTTTATCTGCTACACTTAATATCGTATTTTCTCTCCATTTCTTAAATTCTGTCACAGTCATCTCAAACATAAAATCTTTCGGAAACCGTTCAATATTTCTTTTAACGGCTTGCTTCAAAACTTTGGTTTCAATGCCGTATAACTCTGCTAAATCCCTGTCAAGCATAATCTTCTCCCCTCTTACAACATATATCCTGTTTAGTATCTTTTGTTCTAATACCAATGTTTGTAATTCTTTCTTTGCCATTGCAGTTTTTTGAATTCGTAAATATAAAGGTTAAAAATTGGAGGTCACAAATTGTGACCTCCAATTTTGCCGCCGTTGGTGTTGTGTATAGGCTTAGTGCAACGCTTCACCAACAATAGTCAGAGATCTTCTGCAAAAATTTTATGAAACAGGATTGGTGTGCCTTTTGTTCTCACTTTAATGCTTCCATCTTCCTGCTCCACTCCGGCCTCCGCACTGGCGCAGGTTTGGTAGCCTTGCTTTGTGCTTAGCCAGACCTGCTGCCTTACTATTTGGACTCTCCGCAGAGTCTCAACTCCGAGCCTTTTGTGCGTGAGCTGGACTCTGCGAGGTATAATCATCGTCTCTGTTTCATCAAATCTACATCATCTTTGTATAGCAAAAGTTTTAATTACAACCTT
>JADLCD010000093.1 GCA_020847395.1 Chitinophagaceae bacterium | reverse complement strand
TTTATTACCCAGCCACAGTGATTTCATTCCATTAAAAAAGGAAGGCATACGCCCCCTGCCCTGTTTGCTCACCAGTGTTTCCTGCCATACTGCATCACCTTCAAAAAAATAATCAGGTATGCTAATACCATTTGCAAGCAATTGCCCTTCCTGCCCCAGGAAAAAAGAAAATACTTTTGTAAGGCCGTGATTAAAATTGGAGAACTGCTGTATGTGCCGTTGTTCATGAATGATTAAATTATCATCCCATCTTAAACTGCCGGTAGAAAAGTTATTTTGCTCCGGTGTCATGTTTAGTTCACTAATTACCGGTGCAAGTCTTACATAAGCATTTGGGTAAGTAGTTTGATTCAGCAACACTACATTCCATCTACGGTGTTGCTGGCCGATTGTTTGCAACGTTGCCGTATCAAGGATACTGATAACTCTACTGATCCTGCTCGCCTGGCTATCTAAACCATTTGGAAAAATCACCCTTGCCTGTGACGATTTGATTTGCCGCCATTTAATAGACGCAGGGTTACCTCCAAAATTTTGAGAGAAGCAAACAGCAGGAATAAAAGCTAATAGAAATAAAATCTTGTAGTAATTACGCATACAGCGTTAAAATTTTAATAGTTGCTTTATAGCAACTACCTAAATTACAGCAATCACTGTAAACCATCAAAACCTGAGAAAGCATTACCTATTTATTGAGCAGGTAATCTACAGCAAGTGCATATCCATACATGCCGAGGCCGCTGATTACACCAATACTTTTGCCAGATACATGAGAGAGTTTTCTGAAATCTTCCCGTCGAAAAATATTAGATATATGAACCTCCACCACGGGAGTAGTGATGGCTGCAATTGCATCACCCAATGCAACCGAAGTATGTGTATAACCGCCTGGGTTAATTACAATGCCGTCAAAAGAAAAACCTACTCTTTGAATTTCATTGATCAGTTCGCCTTCCACGTTACTTTGGTAGTAATGAAAACTAACGGATGGGAATTTTTTTTTGAGTACAGCCAGGTAATCTTCAAAAGTCTGGTTACCGTAAATGTTCGGTTCCCGCTTTCCCAGCAGGTTTAAGTTTGGTCCGTTAATGATGGCAATTTGCATAAATGATTATTGGGTAAAAGTACAAACAACTTTGTAGCCAAGCGGCTTATAATAATCGTTATATATTTCGCTTATATGCCGCTTTGCTTTTTCCAGCAGAACCGAATTTGAGCTTAGATCCCTTTGAGCGGAACTATACAATTGCTGTTCTGCTATTTTCATATCTGCAATGGTGGTGGAAGCAAACACACCAGTTTGATTCATTGTTTCCATTTTATCAAGCACCAGTTGCAGGCTCAGCATTTTACAGGCAGGCAATTTTATTACCAGCGCTGTATCTGTTTTGTTAATACTTACTGCAGCTTTAGATACATCCACACCATATTTGGCAATGTATGGAATGCTTACCTGCAGTGTATTTTCAGCAAAGTAATTTTTCAGGTTATTCCATATACCCGTTTCACCCGCCACGTTGGTAATTTTTGCAGTAGTAGTTCCAGTTATTTCCAGGGACGATAATTCTGCAATTTGCCTTACCAATTGAGTATTGTTAATGATGCTGGCTTTTACTTCTGTGGTGCCGCTTTTCTTCCCAAGAAAATACATCGCTGTACACAGCGCTATCAACAATACTATTACTAAAAGCGGAGAACGCATGTTTAATTTATTTCTTCATCAATGCCATGAAATCATCAAACAGGTACCGGCTGTCATGCGGACCAGGTGTAGCTTCCGGGTGATACTGAACAGAAAATGCCGGCTTATTTTTTACCCTGATGCCTTCAATTGAATTGTCATTCAAATTCAAGTGGGTGATTTCGATATTATCTGAATCCCTCACGGCATCCGGGTTTACTCCAAAGCCATGATTCTGTGTGGTGATCTCACTTCTGCCGGTAATGATATTTTTTACTGGGTGATTCAATCCCCGGTGGCCATGATGCATTTTAAATGTAGGAATATCATTTGCAAGGGCAAGTAACTGGTGACCAAGACAGATTCCAAATAAAGGCTTTTCTTCAGCCAAAATTTTCTTTACAGTATTCACGGCATAATCCATCGGCTCAGGATCTCCCGGGCCATTGCTGATGAAATAACCATTGGGATTAAATGACTGCATCTCTTCAAAACTGGTTTTAGCATTGTGCACTTTTACATAAGCACCTCTTTCCACCAGGCAGTTTAAAATATTTTTCTTTACGCCACAATCAAGCACAGCAACTCTTATTTTGCTTTCAGGATCACCTAAAAAATAAGCCGCTTCGGTAGAAACGGAAGATGCCAATTCCAGGCCTGCCATAGAAGGCACTTCGTTCAATTGTTTATTTAAATCATCAATATTTAAATTGTCTGAAGATATAATGCAGTTCATAGCGCCCTGTGTACGCACATGCGCTACCAATGCACGGGTATCCACACCATCAATGGCAATCACTTGCTGCTCTTCAAAGTATTGCTGCAAAGAACCATCAGCCTGCATGCGGCTAAATTGCTCTTCCAAATTTCTCCCAATTACTCCCCTCACTTTCACTCCATCGCTTTCCACATCCATGGCTTTTACACCATAGTTGCCTATGTGAACATTGTTCATAATAAGCACTTGACCATAATAGCTGGGATCTGTAAACACTTCCTGGTATCCCGTCATACCGGTATTAAAACAAATTTCACCGGTGGTAGTTCCCTTTTTACCGAAAGCGTGACCATACAAAATGGTGCCGTCTTCCAACATCAGAACGGCAGGTTTTTTTTCTACTTTTTCTGGCATTTTTTTAATATGTTTTTGCAAAGAAAATATTTAGTTCAAAAATAAACACTTCAATTTACTCACATAAAAAAAGCAGGCTTCAAAAAAAGCCTGCCTTTTTAAAATTAACTATTTAACATCTTTGTTAAGCTTCTTTTCCACCTTTTAATTTGTCCTGCCATTCTTTTAACTCATCCAATTTTCCATCGGCAGCTAATTTTGCCTGCTCTGGCCATGTAGTAGTGTCCGCTGCATTAAAGTTACTTTCAGATACATCCAAAATTTCTTTAATTTTTTCAGCAGCAGTATCTGCTAATTGTGCAAATGTGGTAATGCCCGCTGCATTTAAAACCTCTGCCGCTTTAGGACCAATACCTTCAATTATCTTCAGGTCATCTCCCTTAGCAGTTGTTTTCTTTTTAGTA
>JADLCD010000092.1 GCA_020847395.1 Chitinophagaceae bacterium | reverse complement strand
TACACAACTTGCGTTTTCGCACGAAGCATATAAAGTGCAAGCGAAGATCGGCATCTTTGCCGCATCTATTATCGGCGGTATTTTGGGATATATGATTCTGAAAAGCCAAAGTAAGAACAATAATGAAAATTGAATATGTCTTTTCTGAATTGATATTTATCTTGCTTTTCAGTTCAGAACATCTATCTAATATTATAGCACGAATATGAGCAATAAAATAGTTGAGTTCATAAACTTACACAACGGGGAGGAAGATAAAAAGAAAGTGCTGGAAAATGTGTTTAACAACATTTCCTTCCGCGGTTCTAATCTTTGGATATTAGCGTGCGCCATCATTATTGCCTCTGTCGGGCTGAATGTTAACTCCACGGCCGTTATCATCGGAGCCATGCTGATCTCCCCGTTGATGGGTCCGATTGTGGGCGCAGGTTTTGCATTGGGTACTTACGACTTCCCGTTATTGAAGAAGTCTATGAAAAACCTTGTTATCGCTACCGGGGTAAGTTTATTAGTCTCTGCTTTGTACTTTTATTTCAGCCCTTTTAAGGATGTACAATCGGAGATCTTAGCCAGGACCTCACCCAATATTTACGATGTGCTTATTGCTTTCTTTGGAGGACTGGTAGGCGTAATTGCCGTAACACGGGTTGAAAAAGGGAACCCGATCCCGGGCGTGGCTATCGCTACAGCATTAATGCCTCCACTGTGCACTGCCGGCTATGGGATCGCCACCTTTAACTTTCCTTATTTTGCCGGGGCATTTTATTTATATACCATCAACTGCTTCTTTATATGTATCGCTACTTTCTTCGTGGTGAAATACCTGAAATACCCGGCGGCAAGCTTTAAGAGCATACGGTATAGCAGGCAGATCAGGGTAGGCATTACTTCGCTGATCCTTATCATGATCATTCCCAGCTTTTACCTCGCATACACGCTCTGGAATGAAAAAAAATATACCAAAATAGTGGAGCAGTTTATCAACACAGAATTTGTGAGCAACGGCAATATGGTTATTTACAAAAAAATTGATTACAAAAGCGATCCCAAAAAAGTAGAGCTTGCTCTACTAAACCGGAAGCTGAGCGAAAAGGAGATTGAGACGTATAACCGGATACTTTCCAATATGGGTGCAGCCAATACGGAGCTTACATTCAGGCAAAACGATGAAGATTTAAAGACCGAGATATTAAACGAGATCAACAAAAAAGAAAATGTGCTTTCCGAAAAAGATATTGCGATCAATAACCTGAAAAGCGAATTAAACAAGTACAAACTGGATGATCCTACGCTGACCAAAGAATTAAATATTCTTTTTCCTGCCATAAAAAATATATCGCTGGGCAAAATCGAGCAATTCCCGAACACAGACAGCGTTCAGATACAATGTATACTGCTTTATAGCGCTCCAGAAGATGTTGAAGAAGAAAAGCTGAAGCCCTGGCTGGCAGAAAGGCTGAAAACAAAAAATATAGTTTTGATCAGGCGGTAAAATAGACCTGCTGCTTTTTAAGCGACAACAATTAGCCGCGATGATCAGCTTTGGGACTCAAATAAATGGGTTATGGATACAACGGCTATATCAGATTCTTTAAGAATATACTCCGTATAATTTTCTCCAAATATATCGTACCATTCTTTTTCTGATGTGGCATTGATAACAATAAGGTCGTTACCATTCTCTTTGGCGACAGCGATTACCTGTGCAGGAATATTTTTTTTAGCGGGATCTTGCAGATCTTTCACGTTGAATTCAACCCCCTGGCTTTTCGCTATACCGGTAATTTCATTGATCTTTCCTGTATCTATCTTGCCAAAATTCACAATATAAAGCGCGGCTCCTTCTTTGTCAATAAATGGTTTTGTATATAAAATTTTATCTTCCACGCCGGCAACATCCCTTACGGGAAACAAAATACTATGAAAATGATGCTGTTTAAAGCTTACGGGGACAGATAGCACAGGGCATTCAACTTTCATAATGATCTTATAGGCCTTAGTAGCAGCAAAATACTTTTTCACCCCCGTCTGCACCCCGATGATTAAAAGGTCTGTTTTATTTTCAATGCAATATTTATGCAGGAACACCTCTGCTTCACCCACCCTGGCAAATAGCTTTATTTCCAGCTCATGATTAGAAAGTATTTCTGCTTTTTGTTCTTTCAGCTTTTCATAAGCTGCACTTACAAATATTGCTTTTTTATTTTTTGATTCTGCCGGGGAAACCGCATGTATAATGTCCAGGCTGGCATTATACCTTTTGGCAAGTAACACGGCATATTGCAGTGCATGGTGGGCTTCCGGTGTAAAGTTTGTGGCAATGGCTATTTTACGGATATGATATTTTTTCATCTGGAAATGATTTAACGCTGCAATGCGATATACGTTCAAAATTATATTTTTTGTAAACATACGCATTCATAATACGAGATATCTGCGTTCAAAAACAGCAAAAGTGCGATGTTTTAATTAACTTTGCTGTTTCTGTATTACAAGTAATACACACCGAGTAAAATATAGCATGCCGTTTTAGCAAATGCATTAAGCGCTAACTATTCTTCCTGCCTGTTCATTATTCAGGAGTTTATCATAATCTCTTCAGAAACGCTGCAGGATACTACATTGCTGGAAGTATTTCACTATTATTTATTAACATTCAAAAACCAAACGTTATGAATGATTTTTGGGATTATATTTATTTAGGCAACTCTTT
>JADLCD010000091.1 GCA_020847395.1 Chitinophagaceae bacterium | reverse complement strand
TAAAACCATTTTGTTTATTGAAAATTTTTACTCTTCAAGCAGAAGGGCCTTGTTATACCGGCTTAAAATGCTTGGACTTATTACTTCGGAACAGTATGATTCATTCATCGTTCATGTAAAGAGAGGCGCCCTGGAAAATGGATACCAAACAACGCTGTATGAGCCGGGCAACGATAATGTAGTAGTAGGCAACTATGGAAGCCTGGCAAAAACACTGTTTGACAAAGAAAAGATTTCACAAAGTCATTACTATTCTCTACTAACTGATCTTGGAATAGACACCAGGCTCCTAAATGAAATAAAGGATGGAGCGCTCTGAAAGGTCAATTCTTATTGACGCTGATGTTGTTTCCCATTTTGTTACAGCCGGGGAGGCGTTGTCATTCAATAAAATATTTCCCCATAACCCAATTTTTATGCTCGATAAAGTACACGCTGAATTGCAACGATGGCCTTCTGATGTATTGCGCATGGAAGTGTCCGTTATGCTCAGCAAAAAAATTATCAGGCTTATGAATTTTCCGGATGACAATGAAGCTATCGTAAAAGAATATGCGTGGATAAAATCTATGCTTTTTAAAGGAGATGGAGAAAGCGCCTGTCTTGCTGTAGTGCGTTATACTAAAAATATATTAGCCAGCAGCAACCTGAAAGACATAAAAAGCTATTGCCTGACACATAAAATAGATTACCTGACAACGATGGACTTTTTATGCGAGGCATTACGACGGGGCGTTTTTGATATGTTCAAATGCGACCGGTTTATACAAACTGTTAAAAACGCCGGGGGAAAGCTACCAGTTAACGGAATGAAAGAGTATAACTGCCGAACTATTGATTTTTTATAATTTTCTTTGGGAGAGGGAAAGGATCGATTCCTCTTTCTGCTCAATCAAACGGTTCCTCCGGCAGCTTATTCAAATTTTCAATAAATCTTTTTTTGTTGAACGGTTGCTGGTATTTCAGCACATCGAATATTTCAACAACTACACATTGCCCTATATACATGCGTGCATTCTTGTCTGTAATACCACTTTTCAGTAAGCGATCGTATGTTTGTTTCGTTTCCGGTGGCTCTTTACTTTTTAACTGGTTATCTACGATTTGCAGAATTTGTTGTTTTACTACCTGATTGGTTTTCATGATCAAAAGTTACAAAACAAATACAGGTTTTACATATTTCAAATAGCCCTTCCCTCATTTTTCCCTACCTTTCCTCTTCAAAAATTTCCACACATGAAAAAATTCTTTTACCTGTCGGCTGTTGCCTTAACAGTATTCAGCATAGGATGCAATAATAACGCGTCGGGAAACAGCACTGCAGGTTCTGCTATCGCTGCAAATACCCCTTCAAAAGATACATCTGCATTACCTCCCTTAGAAACTAATCCGCCCAACTCAGATTATAAACCTGCCTTTGCCGGACAAACAAGAATTGGTGCTGTGAAAACCACCACGTCTTACCAGGTTGATCAATTGGCTAAAGACCTCGGAAGACCCTGGGCTGTTATTCTTCTGCCGGATAACAGGTTTTTAATTACTGAAAAAACCGGGTTCATGCAAATCCGCAATGCAGACGGCAGCCTCGCAAAAAAAATTGAAGGTTTTCCTAAAGTAGATAGTGACGGACAGGGAGGCTTACTTGATGTGGCGCTTGACCCTGATTTTGCAAACAACAACATCATCTATTGGTCTTTTTCTGAACCGTATAAAAATGGAAATCTCACCGCAGTTGGTAAGGGAAAATTAAATGAAGCCGCCGGAAAGGTTGAAAACCCAACGGTTATTTTCCGTGCTTTACCTGAGCTCGATAACAGTAAACTGCACTATGGTTCAAGATTAATTTTTGATAAAGACGGAAATCTTTTTGTAAGCGCAGGCGAGCGTTCTGTTCTTAATGGCAGAGCACAAGCGCAATTGTTAAATGCAGGCTTGGGCAAGGTTTTCAAAATTACAAAAGATGGTAAACCCGCCCCGGGCAATCCTTTTATCGGTCAAAAAGATGTGATGCCTGAAATATACAGCTATGGTCACCGCAATCCGCAGGGGTTGGATATTAACCCCGTTACCGGCGATTTGTGGGAGGCTGAATTTGGACCGCGCGGTGGTGATGAGGTAAATCTTATTAAACCCGGTAAAGATTATGGCTGGCCTGTTATTACCTATGGTATAGAATATAGCGGCAAAAAAATCGGTGATTCCATTCAGCAGAAAGAGGGGATGGAACAACCGGTTTATTATTTCGATCCTGTAATGTCGCCAAGCGGCATGAGCTTTTATAAAGGCAATGCTATTCCTGAATGGGAGAACAACCTGTTTATTGGCGGATTAAGCAGCATGCATATTACCCGCCTTGTTATTAAAGATAATAAAGTAGTTGGTGAAGAGTGGTTACTGTCTGACAAGAAAGAACGTTTCCGTGATGTAGCATACAGCAATGGAATGTTGTTTGCTGTAACCGATAACGGAAGTTTGTATAAAATCAGTAAGAAATAATCAGGCTTCTCTTGTTTTATAACCTGTAAAGCCTGGAAACATACTTTTAGCGCTTTACAGGTTTTTTATTGACCTCTCCCCAAATCCTTATAATTCAACATATAACATCAATTTTAGTAAAGATTTTAAAGTGTAATATCGCATTACATAAACGATTGTTATTATTTCCGCTTTGAGGAAGCCTAATGAGCCGATATAGCTGTAAATTTGCGGTTCATTTTTATTACGATGAATACAACAGTTACTCCCGCACAACTAACGCTCACTGCAAAAGATTTTGCAACAGATCAGGAGGTGAGATGGTGCCCAGGTTGCGGCGACTATTCCATATTAGCACAGGTACAGAAAGTAATGCCGGGTTTAGGTATACCTAAAGAAAATATTGTAATCATTTCCGGTATCGGATGTTCTTCCCGTTTTCCATATTATATGAATACATATGGCATGCATTCCATTCATGGAAGAGCTACAGCTATTGCTTCAGGCTTAAAAGCTTCACGGCCTGAATTGAGTGTTTGGATTGTTGCAGGCGATGGTGATGCGCTAAGTATTGGTGGTAATCATACCATTCACCTGTTGCGCCGTAATTTTGATGTGAACATGATGCTATTTAATAACCAGATATATGGGTTAACCAAGGGGCAATATTCCCCAACCTCAGAAGAAAGAAAGATTACCAAGTCTTCTCCTTTAGGCAGCATTGATCATCCCTTTAATCCTTTGGCACTGGCAATGGGCGCAGATGCTACTTTTATTGCCAGGAGTATGGATAGAGATCCAAAACATTTACAGGAAATATTGGTAAGAAGCTACAAACATAAAGGAGCTTCTTTTACAGAAATATATCAAAACTGCAACATTTTTAATGATGGCGCTTTTGAAATATTTACAGAAAAAAGCACCAAACCAGAGCAGTCATTATTTCTTGAACAAGGCAAGCCGTTGATATTTGGTGCTGCAAAAAATAAGGGCATTAAACTGGATGGGTTAAAACCTGCAGTAGTAGAAATTGGTGATTCCGTTAGCGCTGATGATTTATGGATACATGATGAAAAGGATTTTTATAAAGCGCAGATTTTGGTAAGAATGTTTGACGATCCTGCAAAAGACCAACATCTTCCAAGACCATTTGGCGTATTTTATGAAACTGACCGCGCATGTTATGAGGATGTAATGGCAATGCAGATAGGAGAGGCCATAGCGGTAAAGGGTAAGGGAGATCTTGATAAATTGTTGAGCGGAAATGAAGTTTGGACGATTAATTAAACATCAGCTTTCGGCAATCAGCTTATTAACAGCAACACTATGATGACCTCCCTAAGGTAATACCAACTGAAGCCTGGCAGCCTTTACTGCCCATAGCTCACTGCCCACTGCCGATACCCCACCCCATATAAAATGCCGGCGATAGACATCACCGGCCTGTGCTTACCTCTGAAACCACAAAAAATACTTGTACATTGCCTGAATATTCGGGAATATGGCAATGATGGTATATACCAATAATTTTAATTTCAATAAAGTATAATAAGTACAGGTTGGCAGGGCAGGTTGTCCTTAAGATCAATATTAGATTGAAGATATTTGGATAAATGCTAAAACAGTTCCCGGTTCAAAGCCAATCACTTTTAAATTCCCGGCTGATATATATTATCACAAATTTAATACGTGTGTGTAATATTCCAAAAAGAAAACGAAAATATTATACTCCGGCCTCTTCCAATTCTTTTTTGGCAGCAGTAATAAGTTTTTCCTTTTTATAGTCGTACCACCATTTGGGGGCGGTTTTCTTCATCAGGGTATCAATATTGCGCATACCGATAAGATTCCACGCACCTTTAAGTTTACCAGTAATACTCGATTGAAGCGCTCTTAAACTCATGGCAAAACCGCTGTCTAAATATTCCATATGATGCCAGTAACCGGCAGGCATAAATAAAGTGTCACCATGTTCAAGCGTTACGTCATAGCCTTTAGCGAGTTTCAGTGCAGGAAATTTGGTATAATCAGGTGTACCGTTCTGTTGATAGTAATGCGAAAAATCGGCAAGGCTCAAAACTTCGTAAGGCTTGCGATATAGTTTATGTTGCTCTTCGTAAGGAAACAGCAACACTCTTTTTCTGCCAACAAACTGGGTGTGCAGAATGTGCGACATGTCTATATCAAAATGCATGTGTGTTATTGAAGAGGCACCACCTACAAACAACATAGGGAAGCGTTTTACGAATCCCTTCATCAATTCATCCGGCCATTCAAAGTCATGTGTTAATTGTGGAGCATGATCAAAAATATTAAACAGGAATATTCTCCAGCCTGCGGGTCCTTTTCTAATCATATCTACATATTCCCCAAAGCTGCTGTAATCATCTGCCTTATTTACAGGTGTATAGGCATCGCTCTTAACGTTATTATATATACCTACTTTTTTATCGCCTACTATTTCCTTAAAATAATCCCAGTTCCATTTATGGTACGCAGGCCATTCTTTTGCTAAATTTTTTATAACTAATGGCTTACTCACTTTGTAATAATCCCTTTTAAATTTCTCTGCTGTAATCAGGTCAACAGTGTCAACAGCCTTTAGTAACATACGCCTGGTATTTTTTAGCGCAAAAATAATCCATCAATACCTAATAGTTGTTAAATGGTTCATAATCTGGAAATATGACAGGTGGGCTACAAAAAATTAATCTGGCTTAAAGAGCGTTTTTATGGTATTTAAAATCTCTTCATACATAACAAATTTTTTTAGATACTGCTGAGATGATGCTTTAATGCCTTCGTTTGTATAAAAAACGCTTTTTACTTTGTAGAACTGCTTATCATTTTCGATCAGCCCAATTATTGTATCCTTTATACAAAACAAAGTTGTGTGAACAGTACTGCTGTCAAAAACCAGGTCTATACTCCTGATGATATTTGATGCATCTGTTAAAACATATCCTTTGTAAGTATGAAAGAATTTATCGTTTCCCGCAATTGCCTGCTTTTGAAAGGTTATATTTTTATATGCCTGCATTAGTGAATCAACAAAATGTTTTTGATTTTGGAAATTAGTACTAATGCTATCCTGGCTATAGCTGCAAAATGCCAGCAGCAGTACATATATTATAGTGAGGCCGTTTCTTTTCACAGCAGCAAACTTTATCCTAATATAAAAAAACTTTATCTTTCAATAAAACTGCCTCACATAACCGCATTTGTTGCAACACTGCTATATTGTTTATCTCAATATACCATTGCATTTTTTTAACAACTGCTTTGCGGAATATTATATAGATTTTATCTCCCCAAATAAAGTATCTGTGTCAATATCGTATCATTGCATAAATAATTATTGGTATACTACTTTAACGCAAGAATATTTTTAATTAAGTTGGGATATCTGCAAATATTGTTTAGATGAACTACCTCGCTCATGCATATTTATCTTTTAACCACCCCGAAATATTGGTGGGCAATATGATCAGCGATTTTGTAAAGGGCAAACAAAAGGAAATTTATCCTGGTGATATTCGCAAAGGCATTATGCTGCATAGAGAAATAGATGGTTTTACAGATGCTCACCCGGCTACAGCAAAAGCAAAAGCATTTTTTCGTGCGGCTTACAGGTTATATGCAGGCGCCTTTGTTGACATAGTGTACGATCATTTTCTTGCAAATGATACTACCATTTTTTCTGAAGAATCTTTGGCAGCTTTTTCGAAACAAACATATAGCACGCTTGATAAATACATTCGGGTTTTGCCCACAAAGTTTTTTGCTATGCTTCCATATATGAAACAACATGACTGGTTGTTTAATTACCGCTACAGATGGGGTATTAAAAACAGCTTTGGCGGATTGGTACGCCGGGCACAATATATGCATGACAGCAGTGAGGCTTTCAGCATATTTGAAGAAAATTATACCGCCTTGCAGCTTTGCTACGCTGAATTTATGCCGGAAATAATACTATTTGTCAAAAACAGGTTTAACCTTTCTTTTCAATAACAGTCAACAATAGAAAAAAGGAATAAGCGTTGCATTTCTTCCTTCTTTTCACCATCTTCTAATTATGTACATTTGTTGTTTATGAAAAAAATAAAAAATATTTTCGTCAGTCTTATACTTTCGGGTTGTGTATTATCGGTATCTGCACAGGATGCCTGGCCAGCTACAGATAACTCACCTATGGATATGGCATATTTTCCTGTAGATTATCCTATTCTTAAAATAAGAAAGCAGGCGCCTGAAACACCTGTTGTGAAGGTGATTTACAGCCGCCCCATGAAGAAAAACCGAACAATATTTGGCGAACTTGTAGAATATGGTACTGTGTGGAGGCTGGGAGCCAATGAAGCTACAGAAATTGATTTTTATAAAGATGTGAAAATCGGCAACACAAAAATTAAAAAAGGCAGGTATACTATTTACGCCGTGCCTACACCGGAAAAATGGACTATTATTATCAGCAAAGACAATGATGTGTGGGGTTCTTTTGCTTATAATCAAAAAAATGATATTTTACGTACAGATATAAAAGTTCAAAAAACAACACAGCCTGTTGAAGTATTTTCAATGATGTTTGAAAAAACCAATACCGGCGCCAACCTGCTGATTGCATGGGAAGATGTAAAAGTTATTTTACCCATAAGTTTTTAAAACAAGATGCACCGTATGATGTATCCACCAATTAAATCAGGTATAGCTTTTGCGCTGGTTTGTTGTATATGCCTATGTAGTTGTAATGCTGACAATAAGCCTGAGCACTTGCCGGATACCGCTGTTACAGTCCCTCTTATCATCAGGCAGGAACCTATATCAACCATTTCTTCTTTAGATAAATCACCCCTGGATGTTATTTATTTCCCGGCAGAATATCCTAAGCTGAAAATGCTGGATAGTGTGAAGGCGCCGCCTGTATTCAGAATATTTTACAGCAGGCCTCAACGCAGTGGCAGAACAATTTTTGGAAACGTAGTAAAATATGGTGAACACTGGCGCCTTGGTGCTAATGAAGCCACGGAGATTGAATTTTTCCAGGATGTATATATACAGCAAACAAAGATTGCTGCCGGGCGATATATTCTGTACAGCATTCCCCAACCAACAGAATGGACTATCATCATTAATAAAGATTTATATAGCTGGGGTTTAAAGATTGACCCCGCTAAAGATATTTTTAAATTTACTGTACCAACAATAAAGGCTGAAAGGCCGATTGAAGAATTTACAATGGAAGCAGTAAAATCTGATAATGGCGCAAACCTGTGGATTGGCTGGGACGATACAAAAGTGGTGCTGCCCATTGAAACCCGGAAACCATAAAGTGCTTTCAAAATTCATAATATACAGTCATCGTATATTCTCAAATTTTAAGTATCAAATCAAAAATAATAAACGATTGCCATGATACGCTCTAAAATTGCCGGTATTGGAAAATATGTTCCCGGGCATGTGGTTACTAACCAGCATCTCGAAAAATATATGGATACCAATGATGCCTGGATACAGGAGAGAACCGGCATAAAGGAAAGACGTTACGCAAAACGCGAAGGTGAAACCACTACCACCATGGGTGTTGAAGCCGCAAAGATTGCTATTGAGCGTGCAGGAATTACAGCGCAGGATATTGACTTTATTGTATTCGCAACACTAAGCCCCGATTATTATTTCCCCGGCTGTGGCGTATTGGTGCAGCGTGCCATGAAGATGCAGGAAATCGGCGCATTGGATGTGCGTAATCAATGCAGCGGCTTCGTGTATGCATTGAGTGTAGCTGACCAGTTTGTAAAATCCGGTATGTATAAAAACGTATTGGTAATTGGTAGTGAAAAACATTCTTTCGGTTTGGATTTTAGTACAAGAGGCAGAAATGTTTCTGTAATTTTTGGAGATGGCGCAGGAGCGGTAGTGCTTCAGCCAACAGAAAAAGAAAACCAGGGTATACTTAGTACACATTTGCATAGTGATGGAGAAAGTGCCGAAATACTGGCCATGTACAATCCCGGCACACATGCTAATCATTGGATGGAAAAACCTTTGGCAGATTTTGATAAAGCTGAAATGGGGGAGATGTTTATGAGTCATGCGATGATTGACAATGCCCAAAATTTTCCATTTATGGATGGACCTTCGGTATTTAAAAAAGCCGTTGTAAAATTTCCCGAAGTGATTAAAGAGGCGCTTGCCGCAAATAATATGCAGCCATCTGATATTGATATGCTGATACCTCACCAGGCCAACTTACGTATAGCCCAGTTTGTGCAGCAGCAATTAGGGCTTGCTGATGAAAAGGTTTATAATAATATACAGAAATACGGAAATACAACTGCTGCATCTATACCTATTGCGCTATGCGAAGCATGGGAAGAAGGAAAAATAAAAGAAGAAGATTTGGTTTGCCTGGCTGCTTTCGGCAGTGGTTTTACCTGGGCAAGCGCACTACTTAGATGGTAAGGATTTCTTTTTTCCAGGCAGCACTTTAAGAATATCAGGATCATTATCGAGATTGCTCATTTGAATCAATACCCAGGGATAGCGCACTGCTACAAAGCGCGACATTGGCTTTACTGGAAACAGAACTGGGTTGGGTAAACAGGCTGCTATCATTGCTGCTTCTGTCCGGCTTAGTTTTGCTGCCGGTTTCTTAAAATAATTTTGTGCAGCGGCTTCAATACCAAAAATGCCTTTGCCCATTTCAGACACGTTCAGGTACATTTCCAAAATTCTTTCTTTGCCCCAGATCAGTTCAATCATAAATGTAAAGTATACCTCAAGTCCTTTGCGTAACCAGTCTCTGCCCTGCCACAAAAAAACGTTTTTAGCTACCTGCTGACTGATGGTTGAAGCGCCGCGTATCCTGTTTTGTTTCCTTTTATTTTTTTCAATGGCTTTCTGAATGCTTTTCCAGTCAAACCCATTGTGATCGGGGAATAACTGATCTTCTGAAGCAATTACCGCTAATCCTGCATAAAGAGAAATATCTTCGGCATCAACATAATCTCTTTTTAAACCATTACCGCTAAGCAGGCTTCCTATTTGCGTAATAGTAACAGGAGGATTAACCCATTTTAGTATGATGATGTAAACAAACTGAGCAATAAAAAGTATTAGGAATAACTTTTTTAAAAATCGCCAAACCCTGGAAAAGAAATGCTTCACTATTCGAAATAAAAATTTGAGGCTGCAAAATAATCAATCAACCTGTAAAGTTGTTATTCTGTATTTAATTGTACATAGGAGATTTTATATTTTTTCCCGATGGGATAATAATATTTGCGAAGCTTGCGCATAGTAAAACCCACGGCTGCCACCCCGCCTGAAATGGCTAATGTTGATGGATTGATTTTAGATTTTTGTATCAGCCCGTTAAATGTATGGAGAAATGCATATCCCACCCCGCCAATCATAAATAAGGTTCCGTTTCTCACAAATTCAAAACCCTTTTGTGGTTTGGGAATAGCCGCTATTTCATTTAGCCCGAATTTTAAATTGATTCTGCCTATGGTATCGGTAACACGGGTGCCCCAGTATGTTGGCGTCATCCTTATGTCATACGCATACATGTACAAGGTGTCCTTGTATATCCTGTCAATATAACCGCTTACGCCCGATCCGCTTTGGTGTATAAATTCAAAAAAAGACCCCTTAAAATAACTTTTGATGGTACGGTCATTTTTCTGCAGAGATATAAAATCGCTTCGCTGTGCGGTTGCAGCAATAGGAAGAAAAAATAATGCTATAAAAGTTAAGCGTATAATTGTATGCATGCGGAACTGTTCAGCAAAAAATAAGAAGCTAATGTATGATGGTAATGGGGGTTTGCTTGTTGTAATGATGTTAAAAGAACAGAATGTTGATCAATGTACTCTGTCACTCAAAAAAATGATACCATAAATAAGAGCAAAAGCAAATACAATCAATATGCCTCCTGAAATACGGGTAATAAGCGATATATTATGTGGGGTAAGCCGCTTTCTTAAACTGCCTGCCAATAAAACCTTGGCTGTGTCGGCTAAAATGTTAAAGAGTATGCAGGTAGTGAAAATAACAATGCGCTGCTGTAATGTATGACTAACAGCAAAAGCAGTTGCGTTTACCAGCCAGAAAATGATTACACTCGGATTTAAAGTGTTGATAAGAAAACCGGATATACAGATTTGGGTATGATCTTTTGCCCCAAGCTTTACCACTATATTTTCGCCGTTGGCGCTTACTTTGGTTTTCTTAAAAAACAGGTAATATATACCCATAGCCAGCAGGAAGCCACTTCCTGTGTAGCCGATAAATTTTTTATATTCCAACAATTCTTTTACGAGCTCGGTAAAGGCGTTGCTCAGTACTACGAGTATAATATCACTTATCCAAACACCTGCTACAAAGCTAAATCCGCCTTCGTGCCCGTTATAAATACTTTGTTTAATAATAGTAAATATAACCGGTCCTACAGAAAGTGCTAAAATAAAACCCAACGCCAATCCTTTTAAAAGGGCCTCAATCATGGTGTTACTTTTAAGGTATCTTCTTATTGCATTCTGTAAATGTAGTAAACTGTGGCTAACTGGTTTTGTAAAATATTTATGAAGGGCGATAATTACAGATTAGGTAGAATATTTGTTAAGGATTGCTTTAACCATCACCTTTTGAGGTTGAATGAAGAATACTCTATATTTATAAAGCAACTGAAGCAATAAATTTCTCCCAGTCTTCCAGCATTTTTCCTTTCATTACCCTGGGAAATTTATGTTGCCCTCCAAGTTTGCCTTTCATTTCCATAAATTTCATAAAAGATTTTTCAGGCAATACTGTAAGCATTACTTCTTTTAATGCGCTTTTTCTTTCTACCGCATAATCATCATTTAACGTCTTTAAATGATTGTCAATGGCAACACGTAATTGTTCAGCATTCACAACATCATTGCAGGCTATATACCAATGGTGTGCAAAAAAAGAGCCATGCGGTATACCTGCTACCGTAAATTCAGGAATGGAAATATTCATATCACCACTCGCCATTTCAATTGCCCTGTTCATATTATCTACACTCAGGTGCTCACCTACCAGGCTTAAAAAATGTTTTGTTCTGCCGGTGATGATGATTTCACCTCTCTCTTTATTTGTAAACCTTACGGTATCGCCAATCAGGTATCGCCATGCGCCTGCGGAAGTGCTGATTAATATGGCATAATCCTTACCTTCTTCTATTTCGTGAATCAGCAATGCTTCAGGATTATTGATGATATTACCCGACTGGTCAAAATTGTCGTTATTAAAAGGAATAAATTCAAGAAATATATGCTCGCTGGTGGTAAGCCTCATTCCTCTCACATCCTGCCTGTCCTGGTAGGCAATAAATCCTTCTGATGCCAGGTATGTTTCTATATAGGTAATAGGCTTGCCCAATAATTTTTCAAACCCTTTTTTATATGGTTCAAACGCAACGCCGCCATGCACATAAAATGCAAGGTTGGGCCACATTTCATGAATATTTTTAAGATTATATCTTTCAATTACCATTTCCATACACATCTGTATCCAGGCGGGCACGCCCACCACAAATCCTATATCCCAGTTGGGCGCTTCTTCTACTACTTCATCCAGCTTTGTGTTCCAGTCTTTTGTGCGGGCTATTCTTTTGCCCGGTTTGTAAAACGGCGTAAACCAAAAAGGCACTTTCCTGGCGGTAATTCCACTTAAATCGCCTGAATAATAGCCCGGGCCTTTTTGCAACTCCGTGCTACCACCCAGCATAAGCCAGCCTTTGCTGATAGATTTTACAGGAATATTTTCATAGTTACGCAACGATAACAACTGCTTAATCATTACAATACGGTTACCCTTCATAAGGTCGTTGGTAATGGGAATATATTTGCTTGCCGCCCCGGAGGTGCCACTGCTTAAAGCAAAGTATTTTATTTTACCCGGCCAACACACATCCGGTATACCTTCAAGCGTACGATGCCACCACTGTTCGTATATTTTATCATAGTCAAAAATGGGCACATGCTGCTGAAAAAGCTTTGCCGGATGCTTATGCAGGAGAATCTGGTCAAAATGGTAAGCCTGCCCAAACTCCGTATACCTTGCTTTTTTAAGTAATTTTTTTAATACGCGGTTTTGTTGTCGTTTGGGCGAGCCAATAGACAATTTTAATGTTTTAGCAATTGTTGATGGAATGCGTATTTCAATTAGGCCCATTGATTAGTAAGCGGGTTAAAATGGTTTAATAGGCAAAATTAGTATACTGGCAGGTATACGCCTAAATTCTGTTTAAATTTAACGGATATCTGAATATATGAAATCAGTTTGAAAATTGGCATTTACCTTGTGAAAGAAAAAATGCAAGCCTGAAACAATAATTTCCCTTGATAATTCGTACTGGGTTTGACCTAAACATACCATGAATAATGACGAGTAAAAAAATTTATGTTGCTGACGATGATGATAATATTCTTGAGCTGATGAATATGATTCTTAAAGGAAAAGGCTTTGATGTTATCACTTCTTCTGACGGTAAGTCCCTGAACAACCTGGGTTATCTGCCTGATATGGTATTCCTCGATATAGGTATGTCTGGCAGTGATGGCAGTGAAATATGCAAGGAATTTAAGTCAGGAAATGGCAATGCATCTACGCCGGTTGTACTTGTATCTGCCAATGCAAACCTGAAAGAAATAGCTAAAAACTGCGGCGCTGATGATGTGCTTCCCAAACCTTTTGATATAAAAGCTGTGGTTGAACTTGCACATAAATACACTTGTGCGGGGAATAAATAACCCAATTTTCTCTTGTAATTACCATGCAATTGTTTCTCCGGTTTTGTTTTTTCCCGGGCTTCCTGTAATACTTGTACTCCCGTTAGCATAAATCATGGCAGTTTCCGGCTTTTCCTCATCCCATTGTTTAATAATGGCTTTGAATGAGTATTCGCTCCCTTCGCAATATACTACCGGAGATTGGCAAGTATTTTCAGCTTGCTCTTTCGGTATTACTTTAAACCCTGCATGCGCTGCTATTTTCATGGCAATTTCAACAGATTCCGGCGACCCTGTAATAATTAAAGGCTGTTTATTGCTGAGTGATTTTTTGAATCCGGCTATTGCTTTTATTTTATTTATTAACCCTGCAACAAAATTTATTATCAACCCTGCTGAAACGCTTAATAAAATAGCGCACTCAATAATAATACGATATATTATTCCTTTAAATCCTTTATAATGTTTGCCAGCAAAAATGCTCATGGCTTTGTAAAAAGTACGCAGGTAGCGCAAACTTTCTTTCTGCGTGCTTTCCCCCTTAAAGTGTATAATCGTTATTTCAGGATAGTAATAGTTGAGAAAACCCGCTTTTTGAATGGTGTAGCTTAAATCGATATCCTCTCCATACATAAAAAACGCCTCATCAAAACCGCCTGTTATATCAAGTACTTTTTTGGTTGTCATTATAAATGCACCTGAAAGTATATCTACTACATTTGTTTTATGCTCACTGAGGTGAGCCATATAATATGCAGCAAAAAAAGCCGAATTTGGAAACAAAGCTGAAAGCCCGCTTAGTTTAAAAAAACTGGCCCGCAAAGTTGGATTGCCGCGTTTACTCTCTTTTAAAAAATTACCGGAGCCATCCAGCATGCGCACACCTAATGCGCCTGCATTGGCATAGCTATCTAAAAACCGAATACATTTTTCAAGACTATCTTCCGGGAGAATAGTATCAGGATTCAAAAATAAAATATGCGTACCCTGCGATAATTGTAATCCGTAATTACATGCTTTTGCAAATCCCAGGTTTTTATTTATTAACTGATATTTTACGGCTGGAAACCTTTTACGGATATATGCTGCGCTTCCATCGCCTGAGTTATTGTCAATAACAATTATTTCCATAGAAAGATTGATGCCTGCTTTGTATACCGACAAGAGGCATTGCTCAAGAAAATACTTTACGTTATAGTTAACTATAATAACTGAAAGCACAACATTGCTATATGCCCTGCAAAATAGTATTTGATGTTGGATTTAGTGGTGTATTTTTTCAAGTCCCTATCTTTGCGCCATGTTGAAAAATGTTTTATTACAGGCTACAGAAAAAGCCGGCGCTATTATGCGCGATTCTATCAATACTTCTTTTAAAATATCCAATAAAGAAGGATTGAATAACCTGGTAACAGAAGTTGATCATGCATGTGAAAAAGCCATTTTTGAAATTATACAGAAAAACTATCCGGATCATTTTATCCTGAGCGAAGAATCAGGCGAAATTGTAATGAACTCTTCTTATAAATGGATTATTGATCCCATAGACGGAACCATCAATTTTGCCAATGGCATACCACTTTGTTGTGTAAGTATAGCTGTGGAGCATGAAAATAAAATGATATTGGGCGCTGTATATAATCCCTTTTTAAACGAATTGTTTGTTGCAGAAAAAGAAAAAGGAGCAACATTGAACAACAAAGCCATACATGTAAGTTCAAAAACAGAAGTAGATCATTCCTGCCTGGTTACAGGTTTTCCATATACCTATCTTGACCAGCCTAATGGGCCGCTGGTAGTATTTGATAAACTGATTCGCAAAGGTATTCCTGTTCGCCGGCTTGGTTCCGCGGCTATTGATCTTTGCTGGGTAGCGATGGGAAGATTTGATGGTTTTTATGAGCACAAACTAAATGCATGGGATAGTGCAGCAGGATTTTTGATAGTGGAAGAAGCCGGCGGAAAAGTAACTGACTTTGCAGATCAGCCCTATTCGCCTTATCAGCCACATATTGTGGCAACTAATGGAAAAATTCATGCAGGCCTGCTTGATTATATTAATGGGAAAAAATAAAGCCTTCAGATAAATCTGGAGGCAATTCAAATCTGGAGATAATTGAAATCAAGAGGCAGAATGAAATCAGGAGGATGAATAGAAATAATGAAGCCTCCGGATAAATCTGGAGGAAATTCAAATCGCAGGATGAATAGAAATAGGCTTTAGCCTATTCCCTATTATTCTATAATGTTAACCAATTAAAATATGAAACAATGCCATTCGTAAAAGTATACATCCATTTTGTATGGAGCACTAAAAACAGATATCCTTTTTTACATTCAAAAGACCTTCGTTTTCAGGTATGGAGTCATATCAGGGAAAATGCGAAGGCAAAAGGTGTTTTTGTTGATTACATAAATGGTTATTCCGATCATTGTCACTGTCTGTCTGGTATCAATGGGAGTAGATCAAACAATTCAAAAAGTAATGCAATTGATTAAGGGTGAATCTTCATATTGGATAAACAAGAATAATTTTACAAAAGAAAAATTTGATTGGCAGGATGAATATTTTGCGGTGTCAGTTTCTGAATCAATGTTGAACAGGGTGAGAACCTATATCAAATACCAGGAGGAGCATCATGCAAAAAAATCATTTCAGGAGGAACATGATGAATTTATGAACAAATATGGATTTCAAAAATTTATTGAATAAGTATTCTCCAGATAAATCTGGAGGCAATTCAACTCCGGAAATAATTCAACTGCCAAGGCATAATGAATAGAACCGGGCTTTAACCTATTCTTCTTAATTTTAATTCCATTTCAATTTTTATAAAGCATAATATAATATGTCATCACGCACAGAAATAGCTTCGCTCGGTGAGTTTGGATTAATAGACCATCTTACCAGGAATAATGAAACCCGGCACGCATCTACAGTATTGAGTGTTGGTGATGATGCTGCTGTGCTGGATCATTTTGGCAAGCAGATAGTGGTAACAACAGACCTGCTTATTGAAGGTGTACACTTTGACCTGGTATATACTCCGCTCAATCATCTTGGCTATAAAAGTGTGATAGTGAACCTTAGCGATGTGTATGCCATGAATGCTACACCAACCCAAATAACCATAAGTATTGGTATCAGCAATCGGTTTAGCGTAGAAGCGCTGGAAGAATTTTATGAAGGTGTTTATGCAGCCTGTGAAAGATATAATGTTGATCTTGTTGGTGGAGATACTACAACATCCGCAAAAGGATTTGTAATTAGCATAACTGCCATTGGTGAAGTTTCTCCTGATAAATTTGTTAAGCGCGATGGCGCAAAAAAGGGCGATTTAATATGCGTGAGCGGCGATTTAGGCGCAGCATACCTCGGCTTATTATTAATGGAAAGAGAGAAGAAAATATTTTTGGAAAGCCCTGAGGTACAACCCGATCTTGAAAATGAGGATTATATTCTGCGGAGATTATTAAAGCCTGAAACAAGAAAAGACATTATTGAATTTTTTGAAGAAAACAATATTGTGCCAACCAGCATGATGGACATCAGCGACGGCTTAAGCAGCGAAATTTTACACATTTGCAAACAAAGTGAGGTTGGCTGCGTTTTATATGAAGATAAGATACCTGTTGCGGATCAATCGCGTGAATTTGCTTTTAAACTTGGGCTTGATCCTACAGCCTGTGCATTGAGCGGAGGCGAAGATTATGAGTTGCTTTTTACAATAAAGCAGGAGGATTATGATAAACTGGTACTCAATGAACAGATAAGTGTGATTGGTTATATTGCGGAAGCCGCAGAAGGATGTAATATTATAACAAGGTCTGATAAAAAGCACCCAATAACAGCACAGGGATGGAATTCGTTAAAATAATATTGACGTAAGATAATGAGGCAATTCCTTTTCCTGATATTATTGTTTGTAATTACCTGTTTTTATACGAGCTGTTCCAAAAAGCTGTATGCGCCTTCAAGAAAGTTTGCTGCAGAAGACCTGAAAAAAGATTATGCGTTGCTTCGGGAAATGCTCGAAAAATTTCATCCTGCATTATATTGGTATACGCCCAGGGACAGCATGAATTACTTCTTTGATAAGTATTATAATGCTATCACGGATTCCATGACCAGGCAGCAATTCGGGTTTTCCATTCTTGCCCCATTAACCAAAAAAATTCGCTGCGGGCATACCAGTTTCAGCTATCCTGCTGCCTATAACAGGCAAATGCGCGAACATCCGCAACCATCCATTCCGCTGTATATGAAAATATGGCCGGATACAATGGTTTTAACATTAAATCTCAATAAGCAAGACAGTATACTTAAGCCGGGTACTGTTATTACCCGTATTAATGGAATGTTGGAACAGCAACTTACAGATACTATGTTTCGGTTTATGCCGTCTGACGGTTATTCTGAAAATGTAAATCATGTAAGATTAAGCAGTGCTTTTCCGCATTATCATCGTAATATCTTGGGCTTATCAGCAACGTATGAAGTAGAATATATTGATAGTATGGGCGCCGGAAAAACAGTAGTTATCCCGGTATATGATCCATCTACAGACAGTGTTGCAAAAAGAATTATACAAACCCGCACCAGGCAGTTTGATCCGAAAAATAAGCCAAAGCGCCTGGAATATATACGGTCTCTTTCTTTTGATAGCACCAACCAATACGCGGTAATGACGGTGAATAGTTTTACAGGTGGCAGGTTGCCTTCATTTTTCAGGAAAAGTTTCAGGCAACTCAGAAAGAAAAATATTCCTAATCTTATTATAGACATCAGGAATAATGGCGGAGGCAATGTGAGTAGCTATACAGCACTTACAAAATACATTCGTGCAACTCCTTTTAAGGTGTGTGATACGATGATATCCAATACAAAAGGGCTCGCAGGCTATAATAAATATGTGAAAGATGGCTTGCTCAATTCATTGATTTTATTTTTTGTTGCTAAAAAAGAAGATGACGGCAACTACCATTTCAGGTATTGGGAGAAGCATACATTCCATCCGCGTAAAAAAAATCACTATAATGGAAAAGTATATGTTCTGATCAGCGGACCTACTTTTTCAGCGGCTACATTATTTGCCCATGCAGTAAAAGGGCAGCAAAATGTTCGTTTATTAGGCGAAGAAGCCGGCGGTGGCGCATATGGCAATAGTGGCATACGTATTCCGGATATTATACTTCCCCATAGCAAAATGAAGGTAAGACTGCCCTTATTCCGTATTGTTCAGTATCAACACGGCGCAAAAGACGGCAGGGGTGTAATGCCGGATATTTTTATTTCTCCCACAGTGGAAAATGTGCGCAGGGGCATAGATGGCAAAATGAAAAAAACAATAGAAATAATAAAGGAAGCGGAAAAATAATATATACAACAAATAAAAATTATTACTTTAGTGGCCTGTTTCATCTCTTAATCTCCTATATCTTTTGTTACCAATGTTTCACTAAAGAAAAGGCACATTTCCCAAAATCTTATATCAACCACCCTGATCTAAAAAATATCTGATTTTTAGGCACTAAGCTATAACTAAACCCATATGCGTGCAGCATTATCTGTAATGTTTTTTTTCCTGTTATTTACGGGTTATGCCCAGGTGGCTGCTCCCGTAAAAAAGGCAAACCTGCCTACGCCTGCTTTAGACGAACTAAGCGGACTAATAAATTGGAATGGGAAATTGTATGGACATAAAGATAACGGTAATGAGCCGGTTATTTTTGAGATTGATTCTACCACAGGAGCCATTACTAAAACAATTTTGCTTACCGTAAATTACACTGCTACATCTGACTGGGAAGACATTACCCAGGACGATGTATATATTTATATTGGAGACTTCGGCAATAATGCTACCGGAAGCAGGAAAGATCTTAAAATTTACAGAATATCCAAAGCGGCCATTACGGCTATCAGCGGCAGCACCGGCACTATAACTGCAGATAATATTGATATTATCAACTTTAGCTACGAAGATCAAACAATATTCTGTTCAACCGAGGCAGAATGTGATAATGCAGCCAATAATACAGCTTTTGATTGTGAAGCAGTAATATACGACAATGGCACACTTCATTTGTTTACAAAAGACTGGGTTAGTTCAAGAACGGTTCATTATACCGTACCTGCAATACCAGGCACGTATATAGCCAGTAGAAAAGAAGAATTTAATACACAAAATTTTTTAATAACAGGTGCAACAAAATTAAGCAATAAGGTAGTTGCGTTACTTGGTTATAATAATCCAAAGCAATCATTCAGCAACACACATTGTGCAATATGGTTGCTACTTGGCTTCAGCAGCATGGATAATCTTTTAAATACCGCAACGCAAAAATTAAAACTTGATTTAGGAAAAATGTTTTCCCTGTCACAAGAGCCTACAGACCGGGGTCAGTTAGAGTGCATTACGGCAGTTAACAACACCCGGGTGCTGGTAGCCGGAGAACGATTCACGTATTCTGCTTTATCTATAAATGTGGCGCCGCAGCTATATGGGGTTAATCTTGATGGATTTATTCCCCAGGAAATGGTATTAAGTGGGAGTATAAGCAACTTCATATCAAAATCGCAGGGCAATGCAGTTGAATTAAGCTGGGACTATTCTGATAATGAAAGTGCCGTATTTGAAATACAGGTTTCCACTACAGGATATAACAATGATTTCAAAACTATAGAAAGATTAAATACCTCGAATACTTTTCCATACTCATATAGTTACTCAGATAATACCACAGCCTCAGGCAATGTATACTATCGTATAAAAGTAACTACACTTGGGGGGCAAACGTTGTTCAGCAAAATTCTTTTCATTAAAAACAATAATAATCCCGAATTTAATCTTTCTGTTTTTCCATCTCCTTTTACTGATAAACTAACTATAAATTTTAACAGCAGATTAAATCAGCACTTGTATATAACGATTGCTGATGCATCCGGGCGTTCAGTTATAACACGTACTATACAGGCAACTACAGGCAACTACAACGTATTGGTTGACGGGTTGAATAATTTATCAAAAGGCGTGTATTTCCTTATATGCAGAACCAGTAGCAACCTGGTTGTGAAGAAGATTTTTAAACAATAGCATTGATGCTGAAATATCCAAATAATTTCCGGCTGAATATCATTAACTGCTATGATCAGAAATGATTTTCCATGTACCATTAATTTTCCTGAATACTAAAGTATAATGCCCTTCCGCATCGCCTATTGTTCTTTTTAAAAAAAATTTACCTGCCACAAAATAAGTATCGGACGAAAGTTTGTTTACATGTAATATTTTAAAACTGAGCTTGCCCATTTTAGCGGTATCGCTATAAGTTTGTTTGTAACGATTGAGTGTATTCTGATAACCATATACAATGCCTTTACTTCCGATAAACATTACAGAATCATTATTCCAATATCCTTTTACAAAATTGTCGAGATCGCCTTTGTTCCAGTAATATACCTGGTCGTTTAAAACTTTTAGAATCGCTTTTTCATCAGCACTTTGAACAGATGCAAAACATACCATTCCTATAATAGTATATAAAAAGGAAATCAATCTTTTCATCGCAAAAATTTATTTACCCAAAATACACATTTAAAGGTTTACGGTAAATAATATATCGCAAACTAAAATACTCAGGTAAATTTGCCGGATGAGAATTATCCCATTAAGCGAAGGAACATTTACGATTGATCATTCTAAACAATTCATTCCCTTTAATACCGGAACAGATAATCTGCAGGAGCGCAACAGGGGAAGTTTATTGGTAGAAATTCAACCTTTTGTTATTATTACATCAAAAGATATTTTACTGCTTGATACAGGACTTGGATTTACGAATTCTGACGGTACTTTACAGCTTCACCAGAACCTGCTCAATAATAACATTAATCCTTCCGATATAACAAAAGTATTGATGAGTCATTTGCATAAAGATCATGCCGGTGGCGTAAGTATGAAAGATAAAATTCTAAACCACTATTTTCTCAGCTTTCCTTCTGCTACATATTATGTGCAAAAAAGGGAGCTGGAATTTGCTTTGGAAAAAGGATTGCCATCTTATATACCAGAGGAGATTGAGGTTTTGAGTGAATCGGATAATGTTGTTTTTTTGGATGGAAGCGGAACTATTGACGGGTATATTCATTACGAATTAACAGGCGCACACTCTCCTTTTCACCAGGTTTATACAATTAAAGAAGGCGGAGAAATTATATTTTTTGGCGCAGACGATGCTCCGCAGTTATCCCAAATGAAAAGTAAGTTTATTGCTAAGTATGATTTTGATGGAAAAAAATGCATGGAGCTCAGGCAGCAATGGTGGGAACAGGGACAAAAAGAAAAGTGGACTTTTCTTTTTTATCATGACGTGAAAAATCCACTTTGGAAGAGTTAATATATTACTGATAAATCAGGCTGGAATTGTTGCTGTTAATCCCAATACTTTTGCCGTTCTTTCTTTTGTTTTCCTGTAAAGTTCAACATCATCTGCCAGGGATTTTTTATAAGAAGGAATCATCTGCTCCAATTTTGTTTGCCACTCAGTTTTTTTCATTTGTTCAGAAAAACAACGCTGCAATAAATCATACATAATTGAAACCGCGGTTGATGCACCGGGAGAAGCGCCCAGTAATGCTGCAATACTGCCATCAGCAGCACTTACTACTTCGGTGCCAAATTCCAGCACACCGCCTTCTTCCTCATCTTTTTTAATAACCTGCACACGCTGACCTGCAACTTCAAGATCCCAGTCTTCCGTAACGGCATTGGGAAAGTATGTTCTCAGCGCCTCCATCCTGTCTTCAGAAGATTGGGTAACCTGCTCAATAAGATATTTAGTAAGCGGAATATTTTTTACTCCCGCCATTATCATTGGTTTTATATTACTGAATTTTATAGAACCCGGCAGGTCCCAAAAAGAACCATTTTTTAAAAATTTGGTTGAAAAACCTGCATATGGTCCGAATAATAATGATTTTTTTCCATCAATAACACGGGTATCCAAATGTGGCACACTCATAGGTGGAGAGCCCACTGCTGCCTTGCCGTATACTTTAGCGTTATGCCTTTCAATAACCGAGGAGTTATTGCAAATTAACCATTGGCCGCTAACCGGAAAACCGCCATAGCCCTTGCTTTCAGGTATATCAGATTTTTCAAGCAATGGCAATGAACCTCCGCCTGCTCCTATAAAAATAAATTTGGCTTCAATAACTTTCTTATCGTCGTTAGTGAGGTTTTTCATTTTTATTTTCCAGCTACCATCGTCGTTTTTTTCCAGGTCCTGCACCTCGTGTGCAAGAAAAAGTTTTACATCAGGCTTATCAAACAAATAACGAAAAAGCTTGCGGGTAAGTGCACCAAAATTCACATCAGTTCCTGTATCCATCTTTGTAGCAGCTACCTGTTCCAATGAACCGCGGCCTTCCATTACAAGCGGCATCCATCCCTCAATTTCTTTAGCATTATTACTGTATTGCAAGCCCTCAAATAAAGGATACTTAATCAAAGCCTCATACCTCTTTTTGAGGTAATCCATATTTTCTTCACCACGCACAAAACTTATATGGGGTACAAGCCGTATAAAATCCTGTGGATTGCGTATAAAGTTTTGTTCTACCAAATGCGCCCAAAATTCTTTGCTTTGTAAAAACTGTGCAGCTATCTTTATTGCTTTTGAAGCATCAATTGTTCCATCTTCCCGCTCTGGCGTATAGTTCAATTCGCAAAACGCGGAGTGCCCGGTACCTGCATTATTCCATGCATCAGAACTTTCAGCGGCTACGGTATGCAATCTTTCTATTACATAAATACTTAAATCAGGTTGCAGTTCTTTCAGCATCATGCCGAGTGTGGCGCTCATAATGCCCGCGCCAATTAATACTACATCAGGATTATCTTTTTCTAGTGTTGTATTCATTTCTATTTATACAGGATTTTTTAAAAGGCAGGAGCATATCGTGTGCTAATGTAAAGCAAGCCGTTTTGAAGAGAACACAAATTTACATTACAAGCATCAGCGCAGAAATTTTAAGTACTATTATTTGAATTGAATTAAAAAATTTACGAAGAAGTGACAAGGCGAGTAATACGGGTGTATTTAAAATTGTCGCATTGTCTGGCTTCGTGTGGGCGGTGGGGACACCGCCCATAGCGGGCCGGCCCTGGCTGGTGTCTCCACCAGCCAGCGACAATTTTGAACGCACCCAGTAATACGCATGCGAAATTATATTTATTTATATGCTGCTTAAATAAAGATGTGTACAAATTAATATAAGCCACTTAACTTTTTTTAACAACAGGATTGGCATGGTATGGCATGTTTATTGAAAACTATGAGTTGTAGAACGGGTACTTAAAATGAGTTATTGTATCTGAAAATTTGTAAACTAAAATTTTAAGTTATGAGATTAACAACTGAAAATTTCGAAATTGTATCTGGCGGAAATATTTATACAATTAAAGCTACTGAATACATAAACGGTAGTGAAGAGTTAAGATATAGGGTAAGTTTTAATGATAATCCAATTTGTGTATTTGGTTGGAACGATGAGCTTAATCGTTTTGCCGTAATGCATGATAAACGCAATCCGAATATGTCTAATGATATTGAGGTTGCTATAAGTAAAAAACTGGAAAAATTTCAGCAACTGAAAGAGGCTGCCTAATGCTTTAATAACACATCAATAAAAATAACTGATTTTACTTCGTCAGTTGTTTATCAAAAAGTACGTTACAAGTATAACGTACTTTTTATTTTCAGCAGTCTGTGTGAATGTGGCCCCAATAATATAGCAGGGGAAATAATTATACTATTACGGGAAATAAAATCCATCTTAATGTTGATTAAATAATCACTTGTTAAAATTCCCCGGAATGTATTCATATGCTGATTAAATAGCTTCAGGATATGGCAGTTTGCCACAAAATGTTTATTTTCGTAAATATTCAATTATGAAACAGTCTTCTACCATATCTTCTCCGGCTATAAACAAAGTTTATAGTAAGCGACTGTTTCTTATTACGCTTAATAACAGAGCCTTTCTTCATTAAGCCCTCCGTTTATTTTCCCGGATATTTTATGTGAAACGGAGGGATACATACTCCGTAAATTTTTTTATTATTAATCATACAGGTATAAAATTGTATGTATATACCTGTTACTTAAATTTTATTAAAATGAAACCTGTAATAAGCAATACTGATTACACAACTTTAAAATCGTTGATTGTAAACTGCCCACAACATCTTAAAACAAAAGAGATAGGACAGTTGATGGATGAATTAAACAAAGCTGAAGTAGTAACGGATAAGAAATTGGCGAATGATGTAATTAAAATAAACTCTCTTTTTGAAGCTGAAGATATCTCTACAAAAAAGAAGTGGAAACTAATGCTGACATTGCCTGCTGAAGCAAATTTGAAAGAACAAAAAATATCCGTATTCTCACCATTGGGTGTGGCGCTGATTGGTTTTAAAAAAGGGATGACGATAAAGTGGACTTTGCCTGGCGGATTGAAGCAGATAAAGATTGTAGATGTGGTAAATGAATAGCCAATGAAAATAAATTTGATAAAGGTATATTACATCGTAATGTACCTTTTTATTTTTGTCAGATTTATATAATATATTCATTGTGCATATTTCAAATTTTCGCAAGCGGCTGCTGACCTGGGAACATTGAGTACAAAAATTTGAAACGTGTCTTATTCATTTTCTTTGTGCTGATGTTGGTATGTCTATCCAAAAAAAATATAACATAGCGCTCATTATCTCTCTTGTCATTCATATTTCCGGGTTAGCGGGTATGCTTTTGGGTTATGAGGAGTTTTTTGCTGCGTATACCCCGGTAAATATGCTGATTATGTTTTTGCTGTTGATATGGACACAGCAGAAACCCGGCAAACACTTTTTGATGTTTGTGATAACCTGTTTTCTTGTTGGATATTCGGCAGAATATATTGGGGTACATACAGGTTTTTTATTCGGCTCATACAGGTATGGAAATATATTGGGTATATCTTTCAAAAATATTCCGCTGATTATAGGCTTAAACTGGTTTATTATTATTTACTGTTGCGGCACAGCAATACAGTTGTTTACTTCAGTTGTTGAAAAACGTTTACAGCCTGAACAAATACCGGCGTATAAAAAATGGAGCATCGCATCTCTTATTATTGATGGCGCATTGCTTGCTGTTTTTTTTGATTGGGTGATGGAACCTGTTGCCATACATCTTGGTTTTTGGGTATGGGCTGGCGATGGCGCAATACCTATGCTTAATTATATTAGCTGGTTTGTTATAAGTGCATTATTGCTATCATTATTCAGCCTGTTTTCTTTTCATAAAAAAAATACATTTGCTGTTTACCTGCTGATGATTCAATGTATGTTTTTCCTGGTGCTGCGTACTTTTCTGCTGTAATGTTGATACTATTATGACGCATACATTCGTGAGACCTGAGATTTTCACAGCTGCCGACAGGCAGCAAGATGTCATTACTCAATACCCTGTCTCCATTTAGTGGAAAAATGATTTTTTTCTTTTGCTAGTTTGAACTATTGTATACACTATCCGTTACAGCATCCATCCAAACCGTTTCACCTTTTTCTCTGCGAGTAATTGCAACTTGCACAAAAGCAGTATCTGAACTTGCACCATGCCAGTGTGGTACATTTGGTGGGCATTTTACTGCATCAGCTTTGCGAAGAACTTTTTTGGACTGGCCTTTTTCCTGATAGTAACCAACACCATCAATGACTAACAGAATTTGTCCGGCAGGGTGTGAATGCCATTTACTTCTTGCTCCGGGTTCAAAAGTTACAACGCCAACGGCGGTTGGGCTAAGGCTATCTGCCGCAATTAGCGGTTGAAGATAAGCAGAGCCGGTAAAATTATCATTGGTAATTTTTTCTCCTTTTGGAAAAACAATTTCACTGTCGCTTGTTGCATTATTCGTTTCTTTTTTGTTGTTACAAGCCGTCAAAGCAAATAAAAGAAATGGTAGTATGTAGCTTAGATTGCGTTTCATAATTCGAATGTTTAGAGATTAGTTTTATAAAAACTCACCAGTTTATTAACCGCTTGCAAAACATAATTCGGTTTCCAGTAGGTTTGTATATGTGTAGCTCCATCAATCAGAAACAATTCTTTGCTTTTCGCATTTATCGCTTTAGCAAACACTTCATCCGTCATATATTTTGTATCGGCTTTACTTCCTGCTATCATTAACAAAGGCTGATTAATTAAGTCTGTGTTAGTATTAGCGTCCCAGGTCATCAAATCAAGCAGACTGCTCATTGTGTATAGAAAGCTGGAATTTGGGTGTGCGTGTGTTCTGTAATAATATATGTAGCCTTCCCGGTATAAATCGGTTGTAGTTTTTGCGATTTCTTCATCTGTAATACCGGACACTCCCGCATAAATTATTTTACCACCGGTAGCTTGCTGTGCTCTTGCATCTGAAGCTTTTTTTAATCGTTCCTGAATGCTGTTAACCTGCGAATTCATAAAACCATTCCGTCTTACTTCTCCGGAATTGAACATGCTTAATGTGGCAACAGCTTTAAATCTTTTATCAGACTGTGCAGCTTTCAATGAATAACCACCACCGCCACAAATACCTAACAAACCAATACTTCCGGTATCAACGCCCTTGAACTGAGAAATAAAGTCTGCCATTGCATGAATATCTTCAATTCTGTAAACAGGTTTATCCGTATGCCGCGGCTCTCCACCACTTGCTCCCTGGTATGCTGCATCGGCTGTGATGGTTATGTAACCTTGCTCTGCTAATTGTTGTGCATACAAACCCGCTGTCTGTTCTTTTACGCCACCGTTTGGGTGTGCAATAACAATGGCAGGGTATTTTTTTGATGGTTCATAGCTGCCAGGTGTGTAAACATTGGCTGCTATAGTAATGCCATTAATGCTATAGGTTACAGGATGAATGTTTACTTTCCCTTTTACATTTTGGGTTATGGCTCCGCTATACACTAATCCAAAAGGATTTATTGTGTTTACGCTTTGAGTGATTTGTGCTGTTGCTGTAGTCATAACGAATGTTGTTATCGCTAATGCTGTTATTAAATACTTTATCATCTTTATTTTAGTTATTTTAGAAGATTATTTAGTTGTCCTGCTTTCTAATATACCGTTCAAAATTGTTTGTGCTGCTTTTGCTTCTTTTTTTCCAGCCGTGGATTTAACGATGTTTACAAACTCCTGTAATTGCTCTGGAGTAATGCCGACATTTAATGAAATTTTCAAATGACTTTGCAGCATCGGCTCTGCATTGCCAATGATAGCAATTACAGAAATAGTTACCAGTTCCCGCTGTGCATAGGTTAGAACGTCTCTTTCAAAAATATCGGCAAACAAATGCTCTTTGAGGAAAGTGTCTATTACGGGAGCAAATGCTGAATAGCCGCTGAGTTTATCTGGCTGTGGCATATTAGTAAGCTCACCCAAAATCTTTTTTCCTCTCTTATATTTGCTGGTATCCTGTAGAATAGGTGATGCTTCCCTGCCCTCACTATCAAAAATGCCTTTTACGTTTCTTTCATTTAATACGTCCATAAAAGTTTGCAAGCCACGAATGCTTCGTGGAAAACCGCAATAAGCATACAGGTGTATCAACACTTCTTTTATTTCATTTACGGTAAGCCCGGATTCAAGCCCTATAGTTAATTGTGTTTTTAATTTACTTAAATCTCCTTTGGCAGTAAGGGATGAAATGCTGATGATGCTTTTTTCTTTTTCCGATAAACCATTACCGGGAGTTGCCATTTGCTGTGCCGTTGCCGCTGTTAAAAATATTGACATGCATAACATTATTGCTGTTAACCCCAAAACGCTTAATTTTTTCATCGCAGATTTTTATACGTTTTTATATCATTTATCTAACCCTTTTTTCTTTAACCATTTGCTCATTAAATCAGCAATTTCAATATTGTTCAAATCTGAAAAAGGGAAATGGGTGTTACCTTTTATGCCAATCTCCGGCAAATGAACCACGGTCACATCGCCACCATGTTTATTTACGACATCTCTCCATAACCTTGCCATTGCAAGACGCACCCGCCATCCATCAGCACCAGGATTATCAGAAAGCTTATCTGGAATATTATCGCCATAATAAATTATGATAGGGATTTTTGTGAGTTTTAAAAAATCCGTCATGGAAACCTCCGTAGCTGTAAGAGCACCACTTGAACTTTCCATTGGTTGAGGAAGTTCTCCTTCGGGAAATAAAAAACCGCTTCCGGGTTCATAAGAAACAATTGCTTTTACATTTTGATTTTTGATAGCAGTAATCCAGCCCATTCCGCCAGAGTGGGAATGCGAAACAAGAACAGCCGGGCCAATTTTGTTGAACAATGCCGATACCGCATCCGTCGTTACATTTATATCAATGGGGCCAATATTCGGTACCATTTGACGGAAATACTGATTCAGGGTATTGGAATCTTTTGCAAATTGTACCCCGTCAAAATAGTTGGGCCATACACCAACCCTGAATGTACCAAACCACATTTGCTCATCAGGTACCGGGTTAATTGTGGCTGGCACAGTGCTTCTGCTTGCGTTACCTCTTCGCGGCTGGTCAATTAAATAAACACTATACTTCTGCCGTAAGAAAATATTATTAAATCCTTCCCGACCATCGGGTGTTGTCATCCATGTTTTGGAAAATTGACCGATGCCATGCCAAAACACCAATGGTAATTTTTTTGCATTGTCAGGAATTTGGTATGTGATGTAGGCATGGTCGCCGTGAAAAGTTTGCCCTTCGGGAGTTCTTTTTATGTTGTCATAAATACCTTCATTTTTTATCACCGTGCCACCCACCGCAAAACTGCCTTGTTCTTTTAATAGTAATTGATTGTTGCTTGTAGTTGGTTTAGCAGCAGACATTTTTACCGGTCTAAGCAAACGGGAAAAAGTAAGTGACCCCATGTTCCATTTACCTTTTTGTTTAACATATACTTCTGTCACCATAAAAGGATTGACAACTTCATTTCCACCAACTACTGCTGTCAGATCAATATCATTCAAGAGAATAGCCGTATTACCAATTATGTTAATAGTAACTGAATACACTTCTGCTTTTTTATACCAAATCGAACCATCCTTAATAACTTTTAACTCCTGTTCTTTGCCCCAGGTTCCCCCCATGTGTACAAACATTGATTTATCATCAAAAAGTAGATGTAAGGAATCTATATTTTTATCTGCCATCCATTGCCATTTCTGTTTAGAAAGGGCTTTAATTCCTTCTTCGGTAGAATTTTGGGCAAAAGTTTGAACACTTAGCAAAAGCATCATTAATGGTAGAATTAGTCCCTTCATGTTATTTATTTTTAAAGTAAAAATATTACATGGCAAAGGTGGCCGGTTTACTTATTTTAGATGGTATACAGATTGCTGATTCTCTTACCAAAATTGCATTTTACAGTATCACTCCGTGTAAACTGAAAACAAGGCAGTAATTTTAGATCATAAAATGATTTCAATGGATAATATACGACGATTTGAAACAGTGAACGATTACAGTGTTTTTAACAAGAATGAAACATTGCATCCACTTGTTGGTGTAATTGATTTGTTGAAGGCAGACTCGAGGAAAGCTTCCAATATGTATTTTGGATTTTATACCGTGTTTTTAAAACAAGTTGATTGTGGCAACTTGCGATATGGTCGGCATACTTACGATTATTAGGAAGGAACATTGGTATTTATTGCGCCGGGTCAGGTGGTTCGTGTTGATAATCCCGGAGAGGCATATCAACCAAAAGGTTATGCGTTAGTTTTTCATAGCGATTTAATTCATGGGACGTCGTTAGGCAAACACATTCAGGAGTATAATTTTTTTGGCTATCAATCCAATGAAGCATTGCATCTTTCGGAAAGAGAAAAGCGTATTGTGTTAGACTGCTTTTCAAAAATTGAATATGAATTGGAACATGCTATTGACAAGCACAGTAAAAAATTGTTGGTAGATAATATTGAATTATTACTGAACTACTGTACTCGTTTTTATGATCGGCAATTTATTACTCGTGACAAAGTACATCGGGGAGTTTTAGAAAAATTTGAGCGTTTACTTAATAATTACTTTCAAACCGACAAACCCCAAACCATTGGCTTGCCTTCGGTAGCCGACTGTGCAAAAGAATTGAATTTATCAGCCGGTTACTTTGGCGACTTAGTTAAAAAAGAAACAGGACAATCAGCACAAGAATACATACAAGCCAAAATAATTGATGTTGCCAAAGAACGCATATTTAATGTTGCCAAATCTATAAGCGAAGTAGCGTACGAATTAGGTTTCAAATACCCTCAACATTTTACAAGACTGTTTAAACAAAAAACCGGTATGACACCAAATGAATACAGAACCTCCAATTAAATTAGCCGTACTACCACCAGGTCGGGCACATTTGCAAGGCAGAGAAAGCTGGCACAAGAAAGGGCAACCTTTCAAAAGAGCCTGCTTTGTTCCAACGTTTATGGAACACTCCCTACTTCGTTGAACAAATAGTTTCAATTCAAATCACTAAGGCGAAGGGCGAACATACAACAGGGAATTGCTGCTATGCCGGCAGACGGGTTTATCATTTCACTTTTCGCAATTAGCTTAGCACCGGTATGATAAAACAATACGACTATATTATTATTGGGGCCGGTTGTGCAGGATTAAGCTTATTAATGCGCATACTTGATAATAATATTGATGCAAAGGTTTTATTGTTAGACAAAACGGCGAAAAATACCAATGATCGCACCTGGTGTTTCTGGGAAAAACAGGCAGGCTATTTTGATGCGATTGTATACCGCAAATGGGATGAGCTGAACTTTTGCGATGAAAGTTGCTGCACTAATTTAGCATTGGATGCGTATAGTTACAAGATGATTCGCAGCATTGATTTCTATACGTTTTGCTTCAACAGGATACAACAAGCGCCGGGGATAGATTTTCAAATAGCAGATATACAATTTATAGAAGTTACAGGCAAACATTGCTGCATAAAAACAAGTACTGAAAATATTGAAGCAGAAGCAGCATTTGTATTCAACAGTATTACTGAAAAGGCAGCACCGAATAATAAGTCCATTACACTTTTGCAACACTTTAAAGGATGGCTTATCAGGGCAGAAAAAATTAGAGATAATTTAAAGCCCTGCCTCATGGATTTCAGGGTTGATCAATCGCCGGGAACTGCTTTTGTATATGTTCTACCGGTTGATGAACACTGCGCATTAGTTGAGTATACGGTATTTTCTTCAGCAATATTACCAGGAGAACAATACGACATTGCATTGAAGAATTACATTGAAAACGTACTCGAAATAAAAGCGTATACCATTAAGCACACTGAGTTTGGAATAATACCAATGACAAACGAACGCTTTCCTTTTTATAAAAACGGTATGTATTATATCGGCTCTGCAGGTGGGCAAACAAAACCTTCCAGCGGATATACTTTTAGTTTTATTCAGAAGCAATCGGAATGTATTGCACGCCAACTCAGCATCCAGGTACCGGGTTTAGAAAAATGCAATACAAATAAAGCCCGGTTTTTGTTATATGATAGTATTCTGCTTAAAATATTGCATGATGCCATTATAGCGGGCAGCGAAATTTTTAAAAGATTATTTCATCGCCTGCCGGCACATATAATTTTTAAGTTTATTGATAATGAAACTGCATTGAGTAATGAAATAAAAATACTCAATGCTATGCCTTCAAAATTTTTTTTACCGGTGACTATTACCAAATGATAAAGCAACTGCGGAATTAGCTGCCTCTTTGCGAACCTGTATTGGCCTGTTTGCTTACAAAGCCTCCTTTAGGTTGCGCTTTTTGTATAAACTTTGAGCCCTGGTTTTGAGCAGGATTATTCTTTTTATTTCCTTTCTTTTTGCCTTTATTATTCTGTTGATTGAGTAAGGACATAGCAATATGTTTTTATAAAGATAATATTTTGTGTTTGGTTTTCACGCAAAGGAAAGAACCTGTTTCATTCCCGGCAAATGCTAAACCAAACCTAATGCGCGTCAACAGGCAATGTTACATTTTTTTTAAACTTTTGTAAATATACTAACGGTATACAGCATAAAACAAATACACCTACCAGCAGATATAAATTATTGTAGGTAACCAGCATGGTTTGTTTTGTAATAACGCCTTCCATTGCCCGGTTTGCCATTTGCTCGGCATCAAAAAGCGTAAATCCTTTGCTTTGAAATGAATGTATGTATGCTTCCTTTCTTTGAACAAAGTTTGGATTATAATTATTCACGTTTTCGAGTAAAACACTCCTGTTTTTGGCACTGTTTACATGAAGAAGTGTTGTAATAATAGCTATACCAAATGAGCCGCCTAACTGGCGCATCATGTTATTCAAACCTGTTCCCTGTCCAATATCTTTACCATGCAGATCCTGGATACCTAAAGTGGTTAATGGCACAAACAATACACTCATACCAACACCCCGAATAATTAACGGCCAAAAGAAATCTTCTGTGCCTGACTCCAGCGTTGAGTTTGATAACATCCAGCTAAAAACAAAAAACAATAAAAAACCCACTGTTGCCATAAACTGGGCAGGTATGCCTTTCTTCAACATCATTCCCACAAATGGCATCATACATATTGTTGCCAATCCGCCGGGAAATAATAATTCACCGGTTTGCTTTGGCGAAAATCCAAGCAGGGTTTGGCAGAATACCGGAAACACAAACATGGAACCATATAATGCAAACCCCAAAGCAAACGAAGTGAAAATGCCGATAGTAAAACTTCTGTATTTAAGTATCTTGAAATTTACCACAGGATGATCTGTGCTAAGCTCCCGCCATATAAATCCTACGGCTGCAAGAATTGTACTAACAGTCAGCACAGAAATATAAGGGGTTGCAAACCAATCTTCCGATTCACCTTTCTCAAGCACAATTTGTAAACTTCCAACACCTATTGCTAACAATAAAATTCCCCACCAGTCTATCGGATTATTTTTTGCATATCGCGGCGATTCTTTTACAAATGTGGATACAAGAAATGCAGCCAGCGCTCCCACCGGCACGTTTACATAAAATATCCATGGCCATGCAAAATTTTCAACGATGTATCCGCCAATAGTTGGTCCTACTGTTGGCCCCATAACGGCACCCAAGCCAAACAAAGCGGTAGCCATACCAATCTCTTCGCGGGGCCATGTTTCCATTAATATTGCCTGTGCAGTAGATAATAAGCCGCCTCCTGCCAAACCCTGTAAAAGGCGAAAACCAATCAGCTCCGGTAAACTGGTAGCATTACCACAAAGAATAGAAGCGATAGTGAACAAGAGGATAGATGCCATGAAATAATTCTTTCTTCCAAACCTGTCTCCCAGCCAGCCAGACATGGGCAGTACAATTACATTTGCCACTGCATAACCGGTAACCAGCCATCCTGCATCTTCCAGTGTAGCGCCGAGGTTACCCATTATATCCGGTAACGCCACATTCACAATAGTAGTATCAATCAACTCAAGCAGCGATGCCATGATCACTGTAATTGTAATGATCCACTTTCTTAAACCATGCTCAGCCATAGTATATTTCTTTGACTAAATGAATATTGTTTATTAAGGCGAAAGACGAAGAACAGTTTCAGGTTACCGGTTACAAGTTGCAGGTTCAGGTTCGTTTGTGATATGCAACAGGCTGCTGGTTTAAACACCTGTAACTTGTAACCTGAAACTTGTATATACTAACTCCCCACTTACCTCATACCACTTCCTTCCCTCCACCTTACGCCTTCCACCTCTACTTAGTGTGCACCACCACTTTTACACTCATCCCTGGTCTCAGGCTTGCAGAATCTTCAGTTGCTGCTTCCAGTTTTATTCTTACCGGAACACGCTGTACCACTTTCACAAAATTACCTGTTGCATTATCCGGAGGAAGTAATGAAAACTTAGCGCCTGTTGCGCCTGCAAATGATTCCACAGTGCCTTTAATGGATTTGTGAGGAAATGCATCAACTTTAATATCTACCTTCTCGCCAATTCTTAAATGCTCCATCTGCGTTTCTTTAAAGTTTGCAGTTACGTACAGGTCTTCATCATTTACAATGGAAACAAGCGGCTGCCCCTGCTGAACTAACTGACCTAACTGTACGTTTCTTTTTGAAACAATTCCATCAGCAGGAGCCGTAATAACGGTATAGGATAGTTGAAGTTTGGCATAATCAACATCAGATTGTTTAGGGGCAATGTTGGTAGCATAAGCTTCTGTTTGTTGTTCGCTGGTGCCTATCCTTTTATTAATTACAGGAACCTGTGTTTGTGCTGCCAGCAAAGCGGCTTCTGCGGATTCTTTTTCAGCCTTCACCGCATCAAACTGCGCTTTGGTAATAGCATGATCATTAAGCAGGTTTTGATACCTGTTAAAATCTTCAGTAGCTTTCCATACTCTTACTTTAGCCGCCTGCACATTTGCCTGTGCTGTGGCAATATTTGATTTTGTTTCTGCAACAGCATACCTGGCAACATTTACAGATTGTTTTACAGAAGCAAGCGCCGCTTCTGCCTGTTGCAATTTTATTACATAATCCCTGTCGTCTAATATCACAAGTGTATCGCCTGCTTTTACCACCTGGTTATCCTGGAAACGGATTTCTTTTACATAGCCACCTACCCGTGCAATTACAGGACTTATATCTGCATCTATCTGCGCGTTATCAGTTTCCTGGTGACTCTGAAAATAAAAATATTCTTTAAGCGTAAAGATTAACGCTATTATCAATACACCCGCAAGTATAATCGGGAATATGATTTTTTTGCCTCTTGATTTTTTCTGGTTGTTACTCATACAATGATTTTTATACTTTGAGTTATTTTATTTTTATGGTTGAATATGCCCGGTTGATTTTAATAATGCGTAGTAAGCCGCAGTAGCATCGGATTTAGCTAATTCCAGGTTAATACGAGACTGGTATAATAATGTTTGCGCGTCTATCCTGTCTGTTGTGGTAGCAAGGTTATTCTGAAATTTTGATTCTGTTATTCTCTCGTTTTCTGTAGCCTGGGTTATAGCATCCTGCAATACCACAATTTTTTCTAAGGTCTGTTTGTATTGTATATAGTTCTTATATACATCTGTTTTTATTTGATCTTTCACTATTCCATTTCTGTCGGCAACTTCCTGTTTCTGAATTTTAGCTTCGGTAAGCTTGTTTTTATTTTTATAAAGGGTTGATATATCCCAGCCAACATTTACGCCTATCATAAACGGGGCAAGGAATGCACCACTCTTGGGAATAAAATCTTTTGAAGGATTGATATAATACAAATTACCGGCAACACCTACCGTAGGTAATTTTTCATCCTTTACTTTATTGATATTTATATGAGATAACTGGTCCTGGTATTTTAAGCCTGCTAATTCTTTCCTGTCTTTCAATGCCTGTGCAGCATAATTCTCAAAGCTATCATTCATATCCAGCTTATAACTTACATCCTGCTCGTCAATAATAGTGCTGTCGGGCAAGCCAAGCAAAATATTAAGATTATAATTCACAACCTTGCGGTTATTATCCAGTTCTATTGCTGATAATTTCATTTTTGATTTTTCCAGCTCAAACCGTAATACATCATTCTTTGTAGCTAATCCCTGGCTTTCAAACTTTTTAATTTCTTCCAGTTTGTTTTCAATATCCGAAAGGTTTTGCGCCAGTATTTTCTGGTTTTGTTTCAGCTTGTAATAATTAATATACGCGTTGATGATGTTATACGCTATCTCATCTTTGTCTGTTTCAGCATCCAGCTTGCTTACTTCTATCATCAGCTCTGCAGATTTCCTGGCATAGCGAAACTGATTGCCTGCAAAAATCGGCTGACTGATAGTAAGCGTTGTCATAGTTACGCTGTTATCAAAAGGCAGGGCGAGTTTTTGAGGTTCGTTGCCGTTGGAAGAAGGAATATAAAATGTTCTTGCCAGCATTAACGCATGGCTATATCCGGCGCTTACTTTAACTGTTGGCAATGTTGCGTCCTTTGCCTGTGCCAGCCCCGAAGTTGCTTTATCAACCTCATGCTTTGCCAGCGTTAATTGTTTACTGTTCTGTAACCCGAGCGCTACAGCATCTTCAAGACTGAGCGTTTTGGTTTGTGCATACGTTGCAAGTGACCCCGTAAGAAAAATCATTACGGCTGCTGCAAATTTTTTCATGCTTTGCATATTTATTAAATGTTATTCCTGATTATTTATATCCAGATGGGCTCTAAGCAATTGTTTGAGATGTGCCTTTATTTTAGGAATCATCTTTTTTCTATACGCTTCGTCGTCGTTTTTATCAATACTCAATACCCGGCAATACAAATTTTTTGAAAGCGTAGCGTGCGTTAATGTTCCCATTACGCTTCCAATCGTTAATTCAAGATCTACCTTTCTGAAAATTTTTTTCTTTTGTCCTTCCTGTATAATCTTTTTTACTTCCTCGTAATTCTTCTCCTTAATATCAGTTATCATATCCTTAATCTCACCGGATTGAATGGTAGGCAGATGAGTTGTCATAATGCAGTGAAACTTATAATTGGTGAGCACCTTGTCAACATACATATCAATAAGCCTGTCAATCTTATCCCAGGGTGTTAATGAATCGTCTTTATTTAATTCTTCCAGCAAACCTCTTGTATAGTTAGACCTGTAATCTACCAGCGCTGCCATGAGCTTTTCCTTCGACCCGAAATAATAAGATATCATTGCCAGGTTCACACCAGCGTGTCCTGCAATATCCCGCACAGAAGTACCATCAAACCCTCTATCTGCAAACAACTCTTCCGCCACCTGGAGAATATGTACATGTTTATCTGTCATCATCGCTATAAATTGCGACGCAAAACTAAACAATTGTTTAATTTAAACAAACGTTTAATTAAAAAAATTAGTTAACAGGTTGTTATCGGCAAGTAAAAAGCATTCTGATTGATACGCACTATTATATTATAATCGTTTGTTTATCAAATTTTTATATAAGTGGAAGAATGGCTTCTATTTCTTTAAAATTCCTGTGTATTTTTTTTCATCAAACCCTGTCAGTAACTGATTTTTATATTCAATGATGGGCCTTTTGATAATGCTGTTATTCCCCACCATAACCGCTACGGCATGTTGCTGGTTTGTAACCAACTGCTGTTGAGCCGGAGATAATTCGCGCCAGGTAGTGCTGCGCTTATTCAGTATTTTTTCCCAGCCTTCTTTATCGCACCACTCGTTTAATTTTTTTGCCGATATACCCCGCTCTTTATAATTGTGAAAATCAAAGTTGATGTTGTTTTTCTTCAACCAGTACATTGCTTTTTTTGTAGTATCACAATTGGGTATGCCGTATAAAATCATGAAATTTTTTTGTAAAAGTATTTATTAAAAAGATATTTTACTAAGGATGGAGTGAATGGTGAGAGGCAATAAGTAAGGGTGAGATTGTTGCAAGTTTCAGGTTACAAGTTTCAGGTACTTAAGTTAAAGCCGGTTTGTAAATAGTGGGTATGCCTGCAACCCGTATCCCGCAACTTGCAACCCGCACTCCTCATTTCAAAGCAGTGAAAATCTGAGGTAGCAATTCTCTATAAACCGTACCTTTCAATTTTAATCCAGTTATGCGTACGTATTTTCCTTACACCATATTTCCTCTTGGCGATTCAGCGCTTACCGTAGATTTTGGTAATAGTATTGATCAGGATTTGAGCGCTCATGTAATGAGCATCTTTACTTATATTCAATCTCACCCTGTTGATGGGTTTATTGAATGTGTGCCTGCATATAGTTCTCTTACTATATTTTATAATCCCGGCAAATTAAAAAATGAAATCAGGAATAACGAAACCATAAGCGATATTGCAAGAGAGAAACTTGAAGAAGTGGTTGAAATGAAAAACATTTTCTCTCCCGAAAAACCACGTACAGTAAAAGTGCCCGTATGTTATGATGAAGCATTTGCGCCGGATACAAAACTTGTATTGAGAGAAAAAAAAATTTCGAAACAGGAACTGGTAAGTATACATAGCACGGTTGAATACAGGGTATACATGCTCGGCTTTTTGCCCGGTTTTGCCTATATGGGTGAAATTGATGCTAAGATAAGAATGCCAAGAAAAGCATTGCCGCAAAAAGTACATGCAGGCAGTGTGGGTATTGCAGGTAATCAAACCGGTGTATATCCCATTCATTCTCCCGGTGGTTGGCAAATTATTGGTAGAACGCCAATCAAATTATATGAGATGATAGATGCCGACAACTTCAGTACTTTTTTTCAACCGGGCGATATCGTACAATTTTATTCAATTAGCAGAGATGAATTTGAAAATTATTAAAGCAGGCATTTGCGATAGTATACAGGATTGCGGCAGGCATGGTTTTCAGTATATGGGCATTAACCCGGGTGGCGCGATTGATATGTTTTCTATGCGCACCGTTAACCTGCTTGCTGGCAATGCGGAATATGCGCCGGTAATTGAAATGAGTTTTCCCGCGGCATCAATTGTGTTTGATGCGCCTGCCATTATAACTATAGGCGGCGCAGATTTTTCTGCAACACTCAATGGAAAACCAATGCCTTTATTTCACCCGGTTAAAATTGGTGCTAATTCCACGTTGAAATTTGAGCAATGGAAGGAAGGGCGCTGGTGCTATCTTGCAGTGAATGGTGCAATGGGTGCTGAAAAATGGTTAGGCAGTTATTCTACGCACACAAAAATAAATGCCGGTGGCTGGCATGGCAGGTTATTGAAGAAGGGAGATATCATTCCTTTTACCAATCTTGCTCCTGTAAAAAATGTAGAAGAAAAAAAACACGAAGTATTAAAATGTAAAGCCGTTCCTTTTTATGACGATGCACCGGCTGATGAAATTTTTGTGCTGCCCGGCAATGAATGGGATTATATAACGGATGAGGGTAAACGAATTTTCCAGGAAGCATTGTTTTCCGTAAGCCGAACTTCAGACAGGATGGGATATACGCTGGATGGTACTGCCATATCCACCAACATGCGCTGCGAACTTATTTCGTCGGTAGTTGATTTTGGTACTATTCAATTATTACCCGGCGGGCAAATGATTGTTTTAATGGCCGGTCACCAAACAACAGGCGGTTATCCAAGAATTGCCCATGTTATTAAAGCGCATCGTACAAAAATTGCCCAGTTAAAAGAGGATAAACCTTTGCGGTTTAGATTAACAGATATACAAACTGCAGAACGGTTACTTTTAAAACAGGAACATCATCTTACCATACTCAAAAACGGGTGTACAATGATGTGGGCTGACTATATAAAGAAGTAATTTTTTGCATGACAAATGAACAGGCTGCAAATTTTTATGCGAACAGGTTCTCAACAAATCATATGCTTAAGATTGATTTGAATTGCGATATGGGTGAAGGCATGAGCTCAGATGCTGCCATCATGCCTTATATCAGCTCCGCTAATATAGCCTGCGGCTATCATGCAGGCGATGAAGATACCATTAAACGAACGATAGCGCTTTGCATGGAACATAAGGTGGCTATTGGCGCTCACCCCGGCTTTGCAGATAAAAAGAATTTTGGGAGAGTGGCTGTTCAACTTAGCGAAACAGCATTGTATGATTTATTTACAGCGCAACTATTTATTATTCAAAAAGCAGCAGCAGCAATGGGCGCTACCGTGCATCATGTAAAACCGCATGGCGCATTGTATAATATGGCAGCTACCGGTAATGTATATGCGAAAACCATTGCAAAAGCTACCAAAGATGTTGATGCGAATCTCATTTTTTACGGATTGAGTAATTCGTATATGATTGAAGCAGCGGCAGCATTGAATATTAAAACCGCCAGCGAAGTTTTTGCTGACAGAACTTACCAGGATGATGGAACGCTTACGCCGAGAAGCGAAAGCAATGCTTTGATTACGGATACAACTGTGGTTGTTAAGCAGGCAATGCAATTGATTACAGAAAACAATGTTACTTCCGTTAATGACAAAACAGTTTTTGTGAAAGCAGATACGATATGCCTGCATGGTGATGGTGAATATGCTGAGGTTTTTGCCAAAACTATTTTTGATGCACTGCAAAAAAAGCATATCAATATTGAAACCATCTAAATCTTCAGGCCTGGGCGGCGCGTTAATGGGCGCTGCGTTTTTGATGGCAACTTCTGCCATTGGGCCGGGATTTCTTACACAAACAGCAAAGTTTACGGAAGAACTGGTTGCCAGTTTTGGGTTTATTATTCTCGTTTCTGTTTTGCTGGATATTGGCGTGCAGTTAAATATATGGCGCATTATTACAGTAAGCCGGCAACGTGCGCAAGACCTTGCCAATAATTTATTACCCGGACTTGGTTATTTTCTTGCAGCATTGATAGCGTTGGGCGGCATTGTATTTAATGTGGGCAATATTGCAGGCTGCGGTTTGGGATTGGAAGTTTTAACAGGAATGAGTGCACAAACGGGTGCCATTATAAGTTGTGTATTTGCGCTGGTAATTTTTTGGTATAAAGATGCAGGTAATATGGTTGATCTCATTACAAAACTGCTGGGGCTTTTAATGATAGCGCTTACGGTATATATTGCTTTTGTTTCCAAACCACCGATGGCAGAAGCCATGCACAAAATATTTATACCTGATAAGATTGATGTAATGAAAATTGTAACGCTGGTTGGCGGAACGGTTGGTGGTTATATTTCGTTTGCAGGCGCACATCGTTTACTCGATGCCGGTATAAGCGGAAGCGCTGCAATAAAAGATGTTACCAAAAGCGCGGTGAGCGGAATACTCGTTACATCAATAATGCGATTTATTTTATTTCTTGCCGCGCTGGGTGTAGTATGGCATGGCGTAAAATTAGGTAGTCAGAATCCTGCCGGCGAAGTATTCAGGGCGGCAGCAGGCAAAGCAGGTTATATGTTCTTTGGTATTGTATTATGGTGCGCCGCCATCACCTCCGTTATTGGCGCTTCTTATACGTCCATTTCTTTTTGGAAAACATTTCATCCTGCCATTGCTAAAAATGAAAAGATCATCATTAGTCTTTTCATCATCAGTTCCACTTCTATCTTTATGAAATCACCCAACCCTGTAAAGTTGCTGATATTTGCAGGCGCTTTTAACGGCATTATATTGCCACTTGCTTTAGCAGTTATACTGATTGTTGCTGCAAAGCCAGGCTTGTTGAATGGATACAAACACCCTTTATGGATGCAGGTGACAGGCTGGCTGGTGGTGGCCGTTATGACCTGGATGAGCTGGTTAACGATAAGGCATAATATTGGAGAGTTGCTGTAAAGAATGAATCTTTTGTATTAAGTTACTTTTCGTCCATGAATGCTTTTACTCTTTTCTGCAATTGTTTTTTATCTGGCAAATAAAGTTGATATTTTGAAACAAAGATTTTGTTTGAAATTCCACCGGTTGCAAACTCAACTAAAATTTCGCCTTTCTCGGCTGAAAGAATAATGCCAATAGGCTCATTGTCGCCCTCAACATTTTCTTCGGTTTTGAAGTAGCTCAGATAAAGGTTCATTTGTCCGATGTCGCCATGTTCAACTTTTCTTATTTTGAGGTCTTATGTTGTGTAAGCAGTTATGTGCTGTTGCACTATTATTTTGCTGATTTATATTACTTTGTGTATTGTCGGAATTACATAACCGTTAGACATTTAAGTTACAATGGATAAACTGGAAAAATTAATTTTTCCATTCGGTAGAATGAAATAGTCAAAATGGCAAAAGCAATCGCACTCCCTGCTTTTATCGCTACATTGCGTAACTTATCAAAATGAACGTTTATTCCTTTTACTCAACTGTATAACGCCGGATTTTATCCAAATTCCTCCAAATTTGCTTTATAAATTAGCCCCAAAATTAATCCATGAAACTGCTGGTAATAGAAGACGAGCACAGTTTGCTACAAAGTATACTGGAATATTTTACCCAGGAGGACTTTCGTTGCGAGGGCGTGGCAACCTATTCCGATGCTATAAAAAGAATTGATTATTTTGACTACGACTGTATAATTCTTGACATCAACCTGCCTGACGGCAGCGGTCTTAAATTGTTGGAAGATCTACGAAAGAGTAAAAAGGATGATGGCGTGATAATTATTTCTGCGAGAGATTCCCTGGATGACAAAATAGTCGGCTTAAATTATGGAGCAGATGATTATCTCACAAAGCCGTTTCATTTGTCTGAACTAAATGCCCGCATTAAAGCCCTAATCCGCAGGAAATATACAAAAGGTGTTGACATACTGGAAGTGGGTAACCTGAAAGTAAATCTTTCATCACGTACTGTAACATACAACGATCGTTCTGTTGCACTTACTAAAAACGAATATGATTTGCTTGCTTATTTGCTGAATAATAAAAACCGCGTTGTAGACAAACAGGCCATTGCCGAACATATCTATGGAGACCAAACCGACAATATGCCATCATTTGATTTTGTTTATTCGCATGTAAAAAATCTGAAAAAAAAACTTAAAGACAAAGGTTGTGAAGACCTCATTCAAACAGTGTACGGTCTGGGCTATAAATTAACCATATGAGTATAAAATTGCTTCAAAGAAACACGCGGTTTTTGTTGGTGTGGCTACCTGTAGTGTTATTGATCTGTTCTGGTATCTTCTTTGTTATGCTGAGAATGCATACACAGCATATGCAAGAGAAACAATTGCTTTTAAAACAAATGAACATCTGGAAGGCGTTTGTTGATAAAGCAGGTAACATTGAAAAACATATTGAAGGGGAATACGATATTGTTGAAGAAGCAGGAGCTTTGCATAATGTGGTTGATGAACCCATGGATACCGTGTTGTATTACGAAGTAGGAAAAAAGTCTTTGCCTTTTACAATGCTTACTAAAAAGCTTTCATGGAATAATGAAAACTACCTGCTTACTACTTATACTTCTTCCAGGGAAATTTCGCACTTGGTTATTAAAGTTTTTACAACAGAGGCAGTTATACTGCTTTTGTTATTAATAGCGATTGTGGTTCTAAACCAAATAAGCTCTCGTGCATTGTGGAAACCGTTTTTTTCTACCATGCAAAAATTAGATGATTTTGATGTCACAAAAAGCCAATCGGTGAAATTGCCTTCTGAAACTGGTACAAAAGAGTTTGATGAGTTAAATAAGGTTGTTGAAGGAATGGTTGCCAATACTAATACTGCTTACCATAATCAAAAACAGTTTGTAGAAAATGCATCTCATGAAATGCAGACACCATTGGCAATTATTCGATCCAAGCTGGAATTACTCATTAATCAACCCAATCTTACTGAACGAAATGCTTCTTTGCTCGCAGATATTTCAGAAGCTAATAACCGTTTAAGCCAAATGAACCGGATCTTATTGTTACTGGCAAAAATTGAAAATAACCAGTTCCCGGAAACAGAATCGGTTAATCTGTCGGGGCTACTCAAAAAACTTATTGCTGAATTTAAAAATCATTATGATGATTTTCCAGAAACTACTATGAATATTAAAGACGATGTAATGCTTAATGCAAACCGCTCTCTGATTGACATAATGGTTACCAATCTTCTTAAAAATGCAATTGTTCATAATAAGCCGTTGGGGAAAATTAAAATAACTTTAAATCAATCTAACCTATTGATAGAAAATACCGGTTCTTCTCTTACCATTAACCCAGATGAATTGTTTGAACGGTTTAAAAAAGGTTCTCACGAAACAAAAACTACCGGGCTAGGGCTTGCATTGGTTAGGCAGATATGCAATTTATACCAGTTTACAGCAACATATTCTTATGACAACGATTGGCATCGCATTTCGGTAACTTTCGCATAATATACTGTCTAAATTTCTCCAAAATCAGGCTTTAGCTTTGAATCATATTTACCCTCCGATATGATTCGATCTTTAAAAATCATACTGTTTAATTGGTGTGTAGCACTATTGATTTCTCCCTGTACTTTAGTTCAGGCACAGCAGGACACCTTGATAAGTTTAAAAGATGCCGTTCAACTTTCTATTGAGCGGTACCCTTTGTTGACAAGTAATAAATTGGAAGCGGAAGCTGCAGCAAAGCGTGTCGATGTTGTGAAATATAGTAAAATGCCCTCAATAGATGTAAGCTATCAAGCTGGGTTCGGAACTGCTAACAATCTTATTGGTATCTTTTATCCCAATGGAATATTGCCAATGTCTGGTCCTCCCTCTTTAAACAATAGATACGATCCGGGAACAGGCAGTGCAGCAAGTCTTTTATTAAACTGGCAGGCTATAACATTTGGACAGCGCAATGCGGAGATCAACACTTCAATAGCAGAAGCAAATACAAAAAAATCAGAATGGCAGCAGTCTTTGTTTCAGCATAAAATAAATGTCATCAGCATTTATCTTGATTTGTTGTTGTCATATGACGTTGTTAGCATTCATCAAAAAAATATTGAAAGAACACAGACCAATTTAAACCAAAGCCGTATACTCACAAATGCTGGCACCAAGCCGGGGGTAGACACTGCGTTGTTTTTATCAGAATTAGCAAAAGCAAAAATTGATTTGCTGAATGCCCAAAAACAATTGCAGATAAACCAGTTGCTATTACAGCAGTTAATTATCTGCAATGCTTTGCCCGCGCCAACTGATACAAGTTTTTTAAGTTTTTTGCCAGTAAAAGCTTCTGATACAGATACATCTTTTTCAAATGTTCCAATAATGAAAACCGGTCAAAACCGGCTATTGCTAAGTCAGTCAAAGGAACAGTTATTAAAGAAATCATACCTGCCTAAATTAAATGTTTGGGCTACAGGCTTTGCCCGGGGGTCAGCCTTTCAAGCCTCGGGTGATATAAAAACATGGGATGGACTTGGCTTAAACCGTTATAACTATGGTGCTGGTTTGCAGATTGCCTTTCCTATCATGAAATACGGAGAAGTAAGAAGACAGTTGCAACAACAGCAATTAATATCAAAAGCTGCACAGGAAAAATTAGCGGATAGCAAATTGGTGTTAAATACGCAACGAAATGTTGCCAATGCAGCTTTCAACAGTAATATGGCTATATCTACTGAAACAGAAAATCAACTTGCATCCGGAAGATATGCTTTTGGCGCCATGCAGATGAGGTATAATACAGGGTTGGTAAGTTTTGCAGATCTGATGCAGGCGCAGTTCAATTTATTAAAGGCTGAACTGGATGTAAGAAAAGCACATTGGGATGCGTGGAAAGCATTGTTACTACAGACTGCAATTAATGGTGATGAAAATATTTTTCTTAATGAAATTAGATAATGCAAAATGATCAGGCTCATTCAATTTGCTCTCCGTAAACCAATATCAATAATGGTATTGGTGCTGGCAATTGTTGTATTCTCTATACTTGCTGTGCGCAAATCTGCCATTGATATTTTTCCATCATTGAATGTGCCTACTATTTATGTTGCGCAAACTTATGGCGGTCTTTCGCCTCAACAGATGGAAGGGTTTCTTACCTCTTATTATGAATATCACTTTTTGTATATCACCGGTATTAAAGCTGTAGAAAGCAAATCCATACAAGGGCTTGCTTTGATCAAACTGCAATTTCACGAAGGAACAAACATGGCAAATGCAATGGCGGAAGTCATTTCTTATTCAACTCGTGCCCGCTCTTTCATGCCTCCCGGAACTTTTCCTCCGTTTGTAATGAGATATGATGCGGGTTCTGTACCCGTTGGTCAGCTGGTATTTCGCAGCGAAACAAGATCGCTAAATGAAATACAGGATTTGGCTTTATTCAAAGTAAGACCAGTGTTTGCTGCGTTGCCTGGCGTCTCTGCACCTCCTCCTTTTGGGGGTAACCAGCGTTCTATTTTAGTAAAAGCCGATCCGGAAAGATTGAGAAGTTATAATATAACGGCAGATGAATTGGTGACAGCAATCGCAAAAAACAATACCATTCTTCCGGCAGGAAATATCCGTGTGGGAGATAAAACCGTTATTACATCTTCTAACAGTGTTGTAGATAATTTTAAAGAACTGGAAACAAGTACAGTTAAAAATGTAAGCGGTACCGCCATATTGGTAAGAGATGTGGCTACAGTTGATAATGGTGCCGATGTAACAACCGGCTATGCGCTTATTAATGGTAAACGATCTGTTTATATTCCTGTAACCAAAAGGGCAGATGCATCTACCTGGGATGTGGTTGAATCAATAAAGAAATCATTGCCCGATATGCAGGCTGCTATACCAGGCGACATTAAAGTATCCTATGAATTTGATCAATCTGGTTATGTAGTTAATTCGCTTAAAAGCTTATTGATTGAAGGCGCATTAGGCGCTTTGTTAACTGGTTTGATGGTACTATTGTTTTTAAGAAACTGGCGTAGTGCTTTGATAGTTGTAATAAATATTCCTTTGGCAATTCTTTCTGCTGTTATTTGTCTTTATTTAACTGGTCAAAGCATCAATATTATGACGCTTGGTGGTTTAGCATTGGCGATAGGTATATTGGTGGATGAATCTACTGTAACAATAGAAAATATTCATCACCATCTTGAACTTGGGAAGACCAGGGCGAGAGCTATCTGGGATGCATGCCAGGAAATAGCAACACCAAAATTATTAATACTTCTTAGTATTTTGGCAGTGTTTGTACCTGCATTGTTTATGTCGGGCGTGCCGCGCTCAATGTTTTTACCACTTTCAATTTCAGTTGGCTTTTCAATGATTTCATCATTCCTGCTTTCGCAAACACTGGTACCCGTGCTTGCTAATTGGATAATAAAAGGAATGCCATCTGTTGAAAATGATAGATTGGAAAAAATGAAACGAAAGCTTGGTGAAAGCATTGGCAAGCTTGATAAAAGAAAAAACGTATTATTGCCGATATTGATACTGTTTTTAACAGGGCTTGCTTATGTGGCGTACAAGGGCTGTGGCACAGAAATATTTCCCAAAATTGATGCGGGACAAATGCAGGTGCGTTTAAGGATGCCTGTGGGTACACGAATTGAGCGTACAGAAGATGCCACAAAAAAATTACTTCAACTGATAAACGAAGCAAGCAATAGTAGGGTTGGTATTACTTCTTCTTTTGTTGGGCTTCAACCGCCAACCTACGCTATCAATTCCATTTTTTTATATACAAGTGGGCCTCATGAAGCATTAGCAAAAGTAAACCTTGTTAAAAATGCCGGCATAAGCATAGAAAAACTACAGGAAGATTTACGAAAATCTGTATCAAAAGAAATTCCGGATGCTACACTTTCATTTGAGCCGGCAGATATGGTAGATCAGTTGATGAGCCTTGGTTCAACCAATCCCATTGAGGTTGTAATACAAGGCAAAAATCTTACACAAAGCCGAGATATTGCAGAGAAGTTAAAGCGATCATTACACAGCTTATCTTTTCTTCGCGATCTGCAGATTGCTCAGCCATTGGATTATCCTACTATACAAATCAACTATAATAGAATCAGAACAGGGCAAATGGGTTTAACGGTAGACCAGGCAGCACGTTCTGTTACAGAAGGCACTTCATCAAGCAGGTTTACGCAGCCTGTATATTGGGTAGATAAAACAAACGGTACATCCTACCAGGTACAGGTTGAATATCCACAATTGGCAATGAATAGCCCTGAACAAATAGAACAAATTCCCGTTGGCCTACACGATGGAAATCCGGTGTATCTGCGGGATGTTGCGGAGTGGAAAAAGGAAAATTCTATTGGCGAATATGATCGCATAAACCAGCAAAGGTTCATTACCATAACAGCAAACGTTTATCATAAAGATTTAGGAAATGCAATAGATGCAGTAAAAAAAATGATAACGCAATCGGGTGAAATGCCACAGGGTGTAAAAGTTTATTTGCGTGGTCAATCACAAGTATTAGAACAGACCATAAGCGAATTATCAATCGGTTTGTTGTTGGCGGCATTGGTGATATGGTTAATGCTGGCAGCTTACTTTCAATCATTTCGGTTGTCTTTAACCATTTTATCCGTGTTCCCCGGTGTACTGGCTGGCGCTATGCTATTGTTATGGCTTACCGGGAACACCTTAAATATTCAGTCATTTATGGGTTGTATTATGGCGCTTGGAGTTGCTGTTGCAAATGCCATTTTGCTGGTATCGGCTGCAGAACAAATAAGTTCAAAAGCAAACAACAAGATTGCTTCAATTGGATCTGAGGCTGCCCTAAACAGATTTAGACCAATCATTATGACAAATGTAGCCATGATTGCCGGAATGATACCTATGGCATTGGGTTTTGGAGAAACTGGAAAACAAACTGCCCCACTTGCTATTGCCGTTATTGGCGGCTTGTTCTTTAGTGTATTATGCAGCCTTTGGCTTTTACCAATGGCTTACAATTTAATAATAGGAAATAAAGAATCAACCAGTATATCATTAGACCCCAATGATGAACAATCTTTGTTTTATGATAAAAATAGTTAACTGTATATCACCACCGGCGAAAGTTTTGTCAGTCTTAATTATGCTTTCGGTTATTGTAATCTCTTGCAATCAACAACAGCAACAAGTGTTTAACGCGGACAAGAAAGAGGCAAAACCAGACTCCTTGAAAGCTTTTTTGTTGCATAAAGATTCTGCAAAGAAATCCATTGCATTACCGGGTGAATTATTGCCCAATGAAAATGCTGAAATAAGGGCTAAAGTGCAGGGGTATATTAAAAAGCTGAATGTTGATATTGGTTCAAGGGTGATGAAGGGACAAGTGCTTGCATGGATAAATGCGCCTGAAATTAATACACGTGTGCAGGAGTTAAACGAAAAAGTAAAAACAGCTTACTCACGTTATCTTTCAAGCAAAGATTATTTCGAACGCATAAATACCGCTTCAAAGGGTCATGGTGTAATCGCACCATCTGAACTGGAAAGCACAAAAAATAAAATGTTGGCGGATAGTTCGGATTACAATGCGGCTGTGTTAGCAGCATCATCGTACCGACAAATTGGAAAATATTTAACCGTCATTGCGCCTTATAACGGAATCATCACTAAAAGAAATATTGTGGTAGGCTCATTTGTTGGCAACCCGAATGAAAAACCCTTGTTTGAATTGGAAAATAATACGGCATTAAGGTTGCAGGTTGCCGTCCCTGAAATCTATACAAATGCTATATTGGCAAATAATGTTGGCGAACTAACCACCCGCTCTTTACCTGACAAAAAATATAATGCAAAGCTGGTAAGAAAATCGGGCAGTATTGATAACAGTACCCGCAGTGAAATCTGGGAATTTGAAGTGCCTAATCCTACCGGCGAGTTGAAGTCTGGAAGTTATGCAGATGTAAAGTTCAATTTTGTTCGTTCCAATCTTTCATTTATTGTACCTGTGTCTGCAGTGGCAACTACATTGGAACGAAAGTTTGTAATTAAAATATCGGGCGATACTGCTCAATGGATAGATGTGAGAGCGGGCTTTAATATGGGTGAAAAACAGGAAATATTTGGGGATTTGAAAGCAGGAGATACGATTGCAGTAAAAGGGAACGAGGAGTTAAAAACAGGAACAAAAGTGATTGCTGCCGTTTCAAAATAAACAATATCAGGTACAAGATTTGAACACCATTTCAAACACTCATAAAACAATAAATTATGAAACAGGCTTTCATCATTATATTGACAGGCATAATATTTTATTCCTGCAATCAACAACAGACCAAATCTGCAGCGCCAACTCCAGATTCTTCTCATGCAAAAAGCGTACCCATTAAATGTGCGCCGGGCAGCACCAGACTAGATATTGCAAAGATTGAGCAGTTAACCGGAATGAAGGGCACCGAAAAAAAAGGTGAGTATAAAATAACCATACCGCAAAATGATCTTAAGATTGTTGTTGACGGTTTTAAAATAATTCCGCCAATGGGGTTAAGTAGTTGGGCGGCATTTACCCCTTGTGGAGACAGCGCGATGGTTATGGGCGATATTATTCTTACAGAAACAGATCTGAAACCAGTACAGGCAGAGGTCATACGTCAGGGATTTTCCATCACTGCTATTCACAATCATTTTGTACGTAACCACCCTAATGTAATGTATATGCATATTGATCGGACTTCAGATGTTACGACATTGGCAAATGGTGTAAAAGCCATATTTGATAAGGTAACAGCGTCGCGGGGTGTTGATCCAAAATCTCCAAAAGCGGATAGTGCTATAAATACATTGAATATTGCCACACTGGATTCTATCGTTGGTAAAAAAGGTGAATTAAGCAAAGGAGTTTATAAATATACCATTGGCAGACCCGATATTCAGTTACTGGAACATGGTATACCTGTAAGCACATTTATGGGCTTCAATACCTGGGCTGCTTGGCAAGGTTCGCCTGAAAAAGCAGCAGTATGTGGAGACTTTACCATGTTGGAAAACGAAGTAGCGCCTGTAATTAAAGCATTAGTTGAAAATGGGATTGAAGTAGTAGCAGTTCACAACCACATGGTACACGAAGAACCAAAAATTTTCTTTCTGCATTATTGGGGTGTAGGAAACGCTGCACTATTAGCAAAGGGGTTAAGGGCGGGTTTGGATGAGACCGGTAAGATCGATTTAAAACATGAATGATTCCAGGTGACGGTTTTCCCGAAAGATTGAAAAAGTAGTGTCAATCTTCGCACTGTTAAAACAATGAAAGAAGATTGAATAGTTATATCAAAACATACATTAAACAACGTTAGCGAAATAAGTTGTTAATCAATCCTCTTTACCTTTTGGAAGAAAAGGAGGACAATCATGCTACAACAATTAATCAGGCGTACTTATTATTTAAATAAACACCTGGAAGCGCCGCTGCTAAAAGAGCGAGAAGAACACCTACAGTATCTGGCAGACAAAGGATGTAGCCATGGTACGCTGAAGACTGCTGCAGAATACCTTTTGCGGATTGTTCAGTTCCTTCGCTTGGAAAAGGATGAAATTGTTACGATTGACGATATCGAACACGCAGCAACAGCCTGGTCAAAGTCGCCACATCATCATCAGCAGAAAAAAAGAGTCTCCCCATCGGGTAGAAAGAAGTTCACATCAATTGCCATAAACTGGTTAAAAAGGATCAATCATTTAGCCTGTCCCTCTGAGGGTCAAATCTCTCTGTTCAATCATCTATTTGAGCGAAGGCACGCCCTCAAGCGCCATACATCTGCCCCGTTATTGAACGAGCGTCTACAGTATTTGCAGCATAGGGCTGATCTAAAAGCTAAAGATGGTTCTCTTCGTATAATTGCCACCTACCTGTTGATTATTATGGATTTTCTGAAGTTCTATAGCATTCGCTTGATGTCCATCCAAGAGATTAATGACGCCGCACAAAAATGGGCTACAAACAAAATGGTCGTTCGACGGAATAACAATTATTCCAAATTCTCCCAAAGACGGTTCATCTATTATGCTGTAAACTGGTTTAAAATGTTAGGCTGTTTAATGGAAGACCCGAAACCAGCCACCCCATTCCAGGAGTATTTGGATAAATACTTGGAATACATGTTGCAAGAACAGGGTCTTGCAGAAGAAACTATTTATATACGGACTTCATTGTTGAAGAATTTTTTGATTCTTATAAGCACGCGGGTGCAGACGTTTGCAGCTATTTTACCGGGCACAGTCGACGAGGTGCTGACAATGAAATACGATGTGGATAGATACTCCAGAAGGTCTGTACAATCATATGCGTCGGTAATCCGGTCTTTTTTAAGATACGCCGAGAATCAAAAATGGTGTCAAAGGGGAATCGCTACTTCTATTAAGTCCCCCCGAGTTTATCGTTACGAAACACTTCCTTCCGCGCCACATTGGGAAGATGTAAAAAAGTTGGTGGCTAATAGTCAAACGGACTATTCTACAGATATCCGAGATTATCCAATCTTACTACTGCTTACAGTGTATGGGATGCGCAGAAGCGAGGTTGCTGGGTTGAAGTTGCAAGATATTGATTGGAAAAATGAGCAGATTTATTTAAGAAGGGCAAAAAGGTCAAAACCACAAATCTTCCCGCTATCCAAAACTGTTGGAGAAGCAATATTGAGGTACCTGAAGGAAGTAAGACCATCGCATTGCAGATCGAAAGAATTGTTTATCGCCCGGCGTTCGCCGTATCATCCCTTGACTGCCCAAGCAATCTACGCCATTGTCAATAGAAGGCTTAAACCACTCTCTCTACCAATCAAACATCTTGGCCCTCATGCATTGCGGCATGCCTGCGCAACCCATTTAATTAATGAAGGCTTTTGCTTAAAAGAAATCAGCGACCACCTCGGACATCAGGAGCTAGAAACAACACGGATCTATACAAAAGTAGACTTGGTAAATCTTCGCAAGGTTGCTGAACAAAATTGGGAGGGCTTATTATGAAACTGTATCAATTAGTCACTCAATATGTGCATTATAGAAAATCGCTTGGCGAAAAGTTCAAATCGAACGAGACTTGCCTAAAGGCTTTTTGTTCGGCAGTTGGGCCGGAAAAGGCTATCGGTTCTGTAACAGAAAAAATGGTACATCGATTCCTTTATGGAAAATCTAATACAGTAACCACAGGATGGTTCGTTAAGCACACTGTGCTTTTAGGCTTATACCGGTACGCAATAACTCGGAACTATGTGACAAGAATGCCACTGCCGAAGACATTACCAAAGCGTCCCCAGGGCCTTGTGCCGTACATATATTCGCAACAGGAGCTGAAACTTCTTTTTGATGGAGCAATGACCTATCAAAAATTGAAAAGCCATATTGAACCTTATATGGTTCAAACTTCTCTTGTGTTGATGTATACATTGGGGCTGAGAGTTAATGAGGCATTGTCTATTACCCTAGGTGATATTGATATGAACAACCTGGTCGTCACGATCCAGCAATCGAAATTCTATAAATCGAGATTGGTACCATTCAATCAGCAGGTAAAAGAACTCTTGAAAAAATTCCATCAATGGCGTAAGGAACATCAGCAATCGCAACAGGTTAACGCCTATTTGTTTTTAAACCAGCATGGTGAACCGTTTTACGCGGATACACTTCGGGGCATCTTCGAAAGGATAAGGAAGAATGCAGGAATAAGGCGAGAAGATCGTGCCCACTTCCAGCCAAGGCTACATGATCTGAGGCATACTTTTGTTGTTAACGTGCTGTTGAACTGGTATCGGGAAAACAAAGACGTTCAGCAGTTACTACCGATACTATCAGTTTACATGGGGCATAGCCAATTAGCTCACACTTCTGTTTATCTCAGCATGACGAGTGATCTTTTACAGGAGGCAAGCGCCCGTTTTGAAGAATACACTAAAACACAAAAATCATGAAAGACATATCATTTATAGGCGTCTGGATAAAACGCATTTTGTTGGAATATTTGATCAGCATCAAAAACCTGTCAAAAAATACCCAGTTAAGTTACCGGGATACCTTCCGGTTATTGTTGCCTTTTGCCGCAAAGAAAACTAAAAAGACTATCGACAAACTGCTGGTAGAGCAAATTGATCACGCTGTCGTTAAAGCTTTCCTTAACGAACTTGAAACGACTAGGGGTTGTTCGGTTACTACCCGCAACCAGCGACTCGCCGCAATCCATGCTTTTGCCAAATTTGTTGGATTACACAATCCGGAGTACGTGGAATGGTGTCGGCAAGTTCAAATGATTCCATTTAAACGAGCAAAGCACACTTTGATCACTTATCTTGAAAAACCGGTAATGGATGCACTATTAAATGCACCAAACAGGCAAAATAGTCAGGGACGACGAGACTATATACTTTTACTTTTTCTCTATAACACGGGTACTCGCGCTGATGAAGCTGCTCAGGTTAAAATAAGCGACTTGAGCATAGAAGGAGCATCAAAAGGAAATGTGGCTACTGTATTGATCAGAGGAAAGGGGAATAAGGCCCGGCGTTGCCCTTTATGGAAACAAACCGCATTGGAGCTTGACTCAATAGCTTCCCTGCGATCATCACAGGATCATCTTTTTTTAAATCGGCTTAAACAACCCATCACCCGCTTCGGCATCCATGCAATGGTAAAAAGGTACGCCAAACAAGTGGCAGAAGAGTTTCCTGAAATCAAGCAAAAGAAAGTCAGTCCTCATACCATACGGCATACAACAGCAACACACTTGCTTCAGGCAGGTGTAGATATGAATACAATCAGAGCCTGGCTAGGGCATGTATCAATCAATACGACCAATATCTATGCGGAGGTTGACATGGAAATGAAGGCAAGAGCCTTAGCATGTTGTGAAATCGAGGGAAACAATAACGCTACACACTGGCGGGATGACAAAGGACTGATGGCCTTTTTGGAAAATTTATAAAAAACAATGGCAGTTATGTGTTGGTAAAAAAATTGTAACTGGCTACATTGTACAAAATAGCAGTTCAACAGCACATAACTGCTTACACAACATAAGACCTGTTATGTTGGGTGCAACATAACAAATCAATCAGTACAAAGCATTTTAGAATACGATGATAGAAAATAAGGTCAATGTAATAATGCTTATTGCGAAGCGAGATTTTATATTGTCTTGCTATAAAGGCAAAACCTTTTCCCAATTCAAGCAAAAACATTTGAAGATTATCAATAATTTTTTGTTCAAGGGCTTTCTCGGTCATTCGGTGGCTTTGCGGTATTTTCAGAAAGTCTAAAACATAAGGGTCTTTAATTACTTCTGTAGGCTTAGAAACAATATGTCCTTTCTCCGAAAGTTGCAAAACGCCTTTCTTGTCTTTGCTCAATGCAAGCCGTTCAAACAGGGAAGAATCAATTTGTCTTTCCAATTCACGATAACCCCAGTTTTCAAGCGTAGTTTGTTTCTCGTAAAACTTTCTTACAGTATCGTCTGAAACGCCAAGTAGCGTTACAAAATGTGTCCAACTCAATTTGGCAGGCACTGCCTGCCATTTCTGATAAGCAAGGTAAAATCGTCTCATATCAAGTATGTTCCGCCTGCCAAATCCTTTTCCATAATTCCGCAGGGGTTATCACTTCCGCTCTAAACTATGCCTTTAAAGCTAAATTTGTAGAAACACGAATGTTATAGCAAGCGTATTGTATAGAGAATTGATACAATATTTTGTGAGGCTTAGCGAACCGCAAAAGAAATTATTGCTGGCAATGATGAAATCATTTTTAAAAGATGACAATACCAAGCCTGAAGAAAGTACTACCATTGAACAATATAACCATGAACTGGATGAGGCAATGGCACGGATAAGCAGAGATGAGTTTACAACATTGGAAGAGCTGGAGAAAGAAATGAAAGCATGGTAGCAAAGCTAAAAATCGTTATTGATAATCAGGCAAAGAACGTATTGCAGCAGGCATATCACTATATTAAAAAAGGATAATTGTTACCATTGCTCTTCTTCACTAATATTATTATTCTGTTTAAATGCTTTTCTGCTTTCCCATTTCTGCACCTGCCTTTCTATAATCAGCACGGCAATTATTTCCGCAGCGTCTTTTTCCTCCGCTTCGTTCAAAAGTTTTTTCAGACGAGCTTCATTAATATCTACCCGGTACAGGAGTTGCGTGAGTTGAGCAAAATCATGTTGAATCAAATCATTTACTCTTTCCGCAATAATCCGCTTTAACCCTTCTTCAGTAAGGTTATCATTTAACTGAAGGGATAAAGGCTCTTGTAATGATTGTATAACTTCCCTTTCCATAATCATCAGAATTTTTCCACCATACCTAAACCAAATAAAGCAAAATCATATTTAACCGGGTCGTCCGGCTGTAATAATTTCAGATGTTCCGTTAATTCAATTGCCGTAAGCCAGTCCGTTTGTGTGCGGGTTACTAAGTTCAGTCTTTTTGCAACACGGGCAACATGCACATCAATCGGACAAATCAATTGCGCAGGCGATAGCTGTTTCCATAAGCCAAAGTCTACACCCGCTTTGTCTTTGCGCACCATCCATCTTAAAAACATATTCAGTCGCTTGCAGGTAGATTTCCGGTCGGGTGTGGCAATATGTTTTCTTGTTCTTTGCGGCGCATCATCCAGCGAAAAAAAATAAGTATAGAATTGGCGCAAGGCATTTTCCACAGTAAGCTCCTTCCCTTTTAAACCACGAGTGAAGGCCGTTTCCAATGAGTTTGATTGTGAATAATGCTGATGAAAGAATTCAACAAAATATAAAATGTCTGTTGCATTAAAGGTGCGATGCTTAAAATCAAGCAGCCGCTTCAAATCATTATCCGAATAATTCAGGCAAAATTCATAGGGCTGATTGCCCATCAACCGCATCAGCTCACTACTCTTATTGATGATGATAGTACGATTACCCCAGGCAAGTATGGCGGCAAAGAATGCGGCTATTTCTATATCCTGTTTTTTAGTAAACCGGTGCGGTATGCTGATGGGATCATTTTTAATGAATGAAGGCTTATTATATTCTTCTGCCTTACGGTCGAGAAATGCCTTTAACGCATCGTTCATCTTCATATACTAACCAATAGCCTGGTTAAGGTCTTCAATCAAATCATCCGCATCTTCAATACCAACACTCAGCCTGATCAAAGAATCAACCAGCCCGTTTGCAATTCTTTCCTCGCGGGGAATAGAAGCGTGCGTCATACTTGCAGGATGCCCGATAAGCGATTCCACACCACCTAACGATTCCGCACAAGCGAAGATTTTTGTGGAGGATAATACCTTTTCTGCTGCGGCAACGGTATTATCTTTTAACTCAAAACTGATCATGCCCCCAAAGCCGCGCATTTGCTGTTTGGCAATATCATGATTAGGATGATCAGCAAAACCACACCAATGTACTTTAGCAACTTTTGGATGCTGCCTTAAAAAATCCGCGATCTTTTCTCCATTCTCGCAATGCCTTTGCATACGCACGTGCAAGGTTTTCAATCCACGCAATAATAAAAAACAATCCTGCGGACCAGGAACCGCGCCACAGGCATTTTGTAAAAAATATAATTGATCAGCAATCTCTTTATTATTGGTAATAAGGCATCCGTGTACCACATCACTATGCCCGCCAATATATTTGGTAGCGGAATGCATTACTATATCAGCACCCAGATCAAGCGGGTTCTGTAAATAGGGTGAAGCAAACGTATTATCAACCACCAGCAATGCTCCGGCTTTTTTTGCTATAGCGGCGCATGCTTTTATATCTATAATTCTTATTAAAGGATTGGTGGGCGTTTCAACCCAAATCATTTTTGTGGCGGGAGTAATATGAGCAGATATATTTTCCGCGTTGCTCATATCAATAAATGTAAACTTCAGTCCATAGCCTTCCCATATACGCTTCATTAACCGGTACGTGCCGCCGTATAAGTCATTCGTGCTGATGATTTCATCGCCGGGTTTAAACAGCTTCAATAAAGTATCTGTTGATGCAAGTCCGCTGCCAAAGCTTATACCATACTTTCCATTCTCTGCCGCAGCAAGCGCATTCTGCAATTGCGTTCTTGTTGGGTTTTGCGTTCTCGCATACTCATACCCTTTATGTTTGCCCGGGCCATCCTGCACATATGTTGATGTTTGATAAATGGGAGTCATTATTGCGCCGGTAGAAGGATCAGGATGTACTCCGGCATGTATAAATTTTGTTGCTGCTTTCATTAGTATAATTAAATGAATTGCAAAGATGCGTATTTGAAATGAGTTTAAAGTTATCAGGTTGTTTCAAATTTTGGCAGGCGGGTGTTACACTACCTGTAGAACCCGTAACAGTAGTGCTCTTACTGGTGCAGCTTTTTACCTGCCTGCTACTATAAATTCAGGTACTCAATGGATACACTTAGACAGCCACTTAAAATGTACCAAACATGCTGCTTTGCTCATTATTAGTGCATTGTTGTATACGAAATTATCAGAACCTGCGTTTTAATCAAGCGCTCAAATACTATATAAACGGCCAATCGAAAATTTGTAACCTTATGCGTGATAAAAAAGATGGCGCTTTACTGGCTATTGGCGCAGCATGAATGTCGGGCAGATAAAGCCGTTGACCATTAAGTAATCGGGAAAAATGTTTAATATCTTTAAACTTATAAGTTCGCATATAAAAAACTCTAACTTGTGTATGAAAATTTTAAATAGACTTATACTTTCTTTTCTGATTTTAAGCTCTTTCAGTAGTATTGCTCAAACAGTTAAGATAGATGCTCTGCCTGCAGGAGCGGAAATTATTGAAAACAGTAGTAGAAATTCCCGTGCGGTAAAAATAAACACCAAAGATTCCAGAACTGCTGTTTTGGGTTTTTTGCCAGGGTATGCCACTCAGGGTATTATGGCATCAGAATTGAAAACCAAAGGTGTTTCAGATTATACTATCAAATTAAATAAATATTCTAAACCATCTAAAGGGTTTGCTTCTAAAAAAATTGAGTTTGCAAAGCTAACAAGCCCAAGCGGCGGTGATGCCAATGCAGAAATTAATACATTTATAAGTAATAACATTGCCACAGCAGGATATACAGTGGTTGGAAGCAATAAAATTTTTAGTGGTAAATCGGATGTTGCCGACTTTGCTGTAGGAGGCGAGATGACCTGGGTTAATAGTGGGACTGCCGGTCGTGGTTTCCAGGTTTCTGTATTAATTCATTGGTCTGTATTCAGCGTAGCTAAAGAAAACATAGTATATGAAATAACAACGGGTGGGTTTTCTGACTCAAGGCAGAAATCTGCTATTAGTGAGGAGCTTAAACTCGCTATTGCAGACGCTGTAAATGGGCTTGTGTACGACCCTAAATTTCAGGAAATAGTAGGTAAAAAATCTGAAACTGTTTCAATTAATGCTCAGGATGCAATTTCCATTAACAAACCAACACTTAAGAAGTTTGAAAGTTATAGCGCTGTTGTTAAGGAGTCGATAGGCTCAGTAGTAACCGTTAAAACAAATTTTGGTATTGGCAGCGGCTTTATAATAAGCGATAACGGATACGTGTTAACCAATCACCATGTTATTAATAGTGCGGAAAAGGTAGAAGTGGTTTTTGAAAATGGATTTAGTTTTGAAGCAAAAATTGTTCGCAGCAATGAAGATAAAGATGTAGCACTTATTAAAATTAGCGGTAGTGGTTTTAAGCCACTGGTATTAAACGCCTCAGATGCGCTAAACAGCACAGGTACCGAAGTAATAGCAATAGGAACGCCGGAGAATATCAAGCTTGGCCAAACAGTTACCAAAGGAATCATTAGTGGTAAACGTGAAATTGATGAAAAAATTTATTTGCAAACAGATGTTGCTATCAATTCCGGTAATAGCGGAGGCCCGCTTATTAATACCTCCACAGGAGAGGTGATAGGAATTGTAGCCGCTAAAATTAAAGCGAAAGGAGTAGAAGGTTTGGGTTTTGCTATACCTATAGCAGAAGCAATTAAATACCTGAATTTGAAATTTGAATAATTAAATTATATTTAATTACGCGGTTAAAATCCGCAAAAGGCAACAGGAATTTTTTTCTTGTTGCCTTTTTGTTTGTTCCTGCTGTGCGTCTCCGGGCATCATCATTATATGTTCTTCAGAGAAGCTGTATCTGCTTTTTTCAGCAAGGTTTCCAACCTTTAAAAGGTTGGAAACCTTGCTGATCTTTTCTATCTTTCAAAATAAAAATGCCTGTTAACCGAAATGCGCTTATCCGTTACCGTACTATTGATAAATGCCTGCAAAACCGCCGCCGCAAATGGACGATTGAAGATTTGATTGACGCCTGCTCTGAAGCGTTGTACGAATACGAAAGAACTGATAAACCCATCAGCATGCGTACCATAAGGCTCGACCTGAACGCTATGCGCAGCGAACAACTGGGGTACAACGCACCTATTATTGTGGTTGATAAAAAATATTACACCTACGAAGACGCTGACTATTCCATCACCAATATTCCGTTAACTACACAAGACCTGGGCATACTACAGGAAGTATCTCACCTGTTGCGCCAGTTTAAAGGCTTTAATCATTTTAATGAAGTGAGTGAAATGATTAATAAGCTGGAAGATAAAATTTATAGTGAGCAGCATCACCAGTCGCCGGTAATTGATTTTGAAAAAAACGAATTGCTTACCGGGCTGCAATGGCTTGATCAATTATATAAATGTATTATTGAAAAATCTATAACGGCTATTACTTATCAATCTTTCAAGGCAAGACAACCGGGCGAACTGGTATTTTATCCATACCTGTTAAAAGAATATCGCAACCGCTGGTTTGTATTGGGTATGCACAAAAAAGATAAACAGTTACTTACGCTGGCGCTCGACCGTATACAACAAATTGAGCGATTGCCCGGTGAGCGATATAAAGAGCAGCATGATTTTAACGGCACAGATTATTTTAAAGATATTATTGGTGTATCCCGCAATAACCAGGAGCCGGTTACCGTACTTTTTTGGGCAGATCATCACCAAGCGCCTTATATAAAAACAAAACCGCTGCACGAAAGCCAGCAAATAGTTGAAACAGCAAAAGAGGGAATACTCTTCAGCATAAAAGTAATTCCCAACCTTGAGCTGGAAAGAGAGTTGCTTGGCTTTGGAGAAGGGCTGAGGGTTATTGCTCCCAATAACCTGGTTAGAAAATTAAAGAAGAGAACAGAGAAGATGTTTGAAACGTATAATGGCAGCGATAAATAATAATGGTTGTTGTTTAGTTGATATGTTAATTATGAAACCATTCATTCGGGCTGAATCCTGGTAAAAAAGAGGCCCGGTAAAAGCTGAACAGGCTGATCCCGAAAGCACCCGCGTTCAGGTACATAAAAAATAAGTTATATTTATTACAATTATACATTATATGCCAGCATACAAACCACTTTACACTACCACCATAATTTTATTAGTTCTTTCCATTCAAAACTTTTTGATGGCACAGGGCACAAGGCTTCTTCGCCAACCTTCAATCAGTAGTAAACATATTGCATTTGAATATGGCGCTGATATCTGGATTGCAGATAAAACCGGCGGTGAAGCCAGGCGTATTACAAGTACGCAGGCCGTGGAAGCCGATCCGCATTTATCACCCGATGGGCTTTCCATTGCATTTACGTCTAACCGTTCCGGTGAGTCAAATGTATATGTTGTATCTATTGCTGGAGGAACGCCCACCCGGTTAACATGGTATCCATCTCCTTCCTATGCAAGGGGCTGGAGTCCCGACGGAAAAAATATATTATATGCATCCACACGTGAAACAGCACCTGTTGATTATTGCAGGCTTTGGACTGTATCCGCAAAAGGCGGTCCCTCTCAATTACTCTCCTCTCCTTTTGGTTTTGATGGATCGTTTTCACCGGATGGTAAGAAACTCGTAGTAGACCGTGTAAGCCGTTGGGATGTTGAATGGAGAGGATATCGCGGCGGCCAAAATACTGCTTTGCAGATTTTAGACCTCAACTCATTAAGTGAAAAAGCAATTCCCAATGAACGGACATATGACAAGTATCCGGTCTGGCTGGGAAATACGGTTTATTTTTTATCAGATAGAGATGATATTATGAATATCTGGTCATTTGATCCGGATAATAATAAATTAAACCAGGTAACCAATATAAAACATACAGATATAAAATGGCTGGATGGTAATGGAAAAGAATTGGTTTATGAGTGGAATGGCTACCTGCAATTATTAGATATTGCAACAGGCAAAATGCAACAACTCAATATCAATGTAAGCGGCGATTTTCCCTGGGCAGAAACAAAGTCGGAAAACGTGACATCAAAAGCATCCAGTCCTTCACTATCGCCAACGGGTAAGCGAATTTTAGTAGAAGCAAGAGGTGAAATATTTACAGTGCCTGTTGAAAATGGCGATGTAAGAAATATCACACAAAGTTCCGGCACGGCTGACAGAAGGCCACTCTGGTCGCCGGATGGCAGGCAGATTGCCTGGTTTTCAGATGCCGGCGGTAATGGATACGCTTTACACATTGCCAGCCAGGATGGAAGCAATGCGGTTAAAACAATTTCTATTGGCGAAGCTAAACTGGCCTGGGAACCTGCCTGGTCGCCTGATAGCAAGTACATTGCTTTTGCGGATAATAAAGTTCGCGTGAAAGTGTTGGAATTAAGCAGTGGAAAAATTACCACAGTTGATACCGGCGGATTAAATATTGAACGCGGTAATATGGGAATAACCTGGTCGCCGGATTCTAAATGGCTGGCATATGCGAAAACAGCTCCTAATAATTTCAGGCGTATTTATGTATGGTCAATGGAATCGAATAAAAAAACAGCACTGACAGATCCGATGGCTGATGCAGCTTCACCCGCCTGGGATAGGGATGGACGTTACCTTTATTTCCTTGCTTCCACTTCCATTGCATTGGGCTCGGGTTGGGCCAATACAAGTTCAATGACAGCCAAACCAACTTTTGGCGGTTATATTGCTGTGCTCCGGAAAGATGATGCTACCCCATTTCCATTAAAGAGCGATGAAGAACCTGACTCAACTGCTGATAATAAAAAAGCAAAAGACACTACAACAAAAGCAAAAGCGATAGTACGGATTGATTTTGAAAATATAGATCGCCGCATTTTAGCGTTGCCCATTCCGCAGGCTAACTATAATTATATGATTGCAGGGCCAAAGGGAACAGTTTTTATTGCTGCAGAAAACTCATTGAGTAAGTTTTCTATTGAAACAAAAAAATTAGAAGATTTTGCTAAAGGTATAAACGAGGCTTCGGTTTCTGCCAATGGAGAAAAAATTTTATTGCGGAGTGTTGGTGAAAGCTGGCGTGTTGTTTCTACAGCAAAAGCGCCCTCGCCGGATGAAGGCAAAGTGTCAATGATTTTAAAAATGGAACTGAACCGGCTGGCAGAATGGAAACAAATATTTGAAGAAGCTTATCGCTATGAGCGGGATTATTTTTATGATCCTGACCTGCATGGCAGAAACTGGCAGGATGTATGGGATCGTTATTCACCATTGGTACCTTATATACGCCATCGCAGCGATCTTACTTATATATTAGACCAGGTTGGCGGCGAGTTATCCGTTGGGCACAGCTTTGTATTCGGCGGTGATTTTCCATCTGTGGAAAAAAATGATATCGGTTTATTAGGCGCCGATCTTACACTGAAAGACGGACGCTGGCAGGTTAAAAAAATATTCACAACAGAAAGCTGGAACCCGGGGCTGTCAGCTCCATTGGCGCAGCCCGATCTGAAAGTAAAAGAAGGGGATTTTATTATAAAAATTGACGGTGCTGAACTAACGGCAGATACAGATCCATATTCATTATTACAGGGCAAAACAAATAAGCAAACAGTTTTAACTATAAACAATAAAGCAACTGCCGATGGCGCATGGAAAATAACAGTATCACCAATAGATAATGAAGATGGTTTGAGGCAACGGGCATGGGTAGAAGATAACAGGCGAAAAGTAGACCAGCTTTCAAAAGGAAAACTGGGATATATATGGGTGCCCAATACGGGAGGGCCCGGATTTGTATCGTTTAACCGGTATTACTTTACACAGCAGGATAAAGAAGGTGCGGTTATTGATGAGCGTTATAATGGTGGCGGACTGCTCGATGATTATATGGTTGACCTGATGGTGCGGCGATTGCGTGCATCCTATACAAACGAAGTTCCGGGTGGTGCGCCAGGTCGCTTACCTGCAGGCATATTAGGACCAAAAGTTTTATTGATTAATGAAATGGCTGGCTCTGGTGGCGATTTCTTTCCATGGGCATTCCGACACCAAAAAGTAGGCCCGCTGATTGGCACAAGAACATGGGGTGGTTTGGTAAAATCATCAGTGCATTATGGATTTATAGACGGTGGCGCGATGACATCGCCGGACAATGCAATTTTTGATCCGGCTGCCAATAAATGGATTGCAGAGAATGAAGGAGTAGCGCCGGATATAGAGCAAAGGATAGATGCTCTTTCTGCTTCTAAGGGGAGGGATGTGCAATTGGAAAAAGCAGTAGAAGAAGTACTAAAGCTTTTGGAAAAAGAACCAACGCCTAAGGTTGCTCATCCGGATTATTCAAAGCCGGCGAAAAATTAGGATAATAAAAGACTTAGTTACATCTGCCTGATTATTACATTAGTGCTGTTATCATTCCCTGTTTTGTGCGGGAATTAACAAATATCAACAAGAACCTGCCAAAACTAATTTGGCGTGATTTTCATAATTTCTTTTGCCCATAATCTATAGGTTTCTGCCGTATAATGTATCCCATCTTCAACAGCATATTTTTTTAGAAGATATGTTCCATCGGTGATCTTTCCATTCAGGTCAATCAACATCACTTTTTTCTTTTTTGCCAGGGTGGTGATAGCGCGATTCAATTTTTTTATGCTACTGTTAAATGTATCCGGCTCTAACCACCTGTAATTGTCAGCAACATAGGTTACGGTATTCAGCACCGGTATTATATTTTCACTTCGCAATGTATCAATAAGGGTTGCAAGATTACTGATAATAATTTTCTGAGGAACCTGGCGCGCTAAATCATTTACGCCTCCCTCAACAAAACAAATTTTTGGGGTTATCTCAAAAACATCTTTTATCCTGTTGATATATCCTTCCGTAACATCACTTCCTATACCCCTGTTGGCAACATCGTTTCTTTGCAATAAGCTCTCCCAATGTCCCCCTTCAGTAAGTGAATTGCCAAGCATCACAATATTTTTTTGTTCCTTTTGTGTTGCAAATAATTCCATCCTTTTAAAATAATGTGCATTGCTTTTGAAGGAATAACCTGGCTTTACTGTTGGTGTCAATCCAAATACGCTGTCAATAAAATCATACGCCTGCCATCTTTGCCGGAGAGGGAAATCGTGTTGACTATCGGGATAGCATACCCGCAAATTAGCCGGCACCTGGTATAAATTATATACCATTGCAATATTGATTACCGCCTTTTTTACTCCATCAATATTGAAGTTTGCATCATTCATTGGTGAATTGGAAAAAAATGCACGGGGTGCAATGGTGGAAATTATTTCATCAAAATCAAAAGGAATACTATCTGGATTGAGTTGATATTTATCGCGTAAAAGGGGCATATACTTTTCCTGGGCCCAGGGCCATAATTTTCCGCCATATTTTTCAGCAGCAGCAGTATCTCCATTAAAATAATCATGCATCAATGTCCAGCCACAACTCGATACGGTTACTTTGAGGCGTGTATCGAAAGCCCCGGTAAATATGGCATTGTGCCCTCCCAATGAATGGCCGATTACACCAATCTTATCAGGATTAACATCTGGTCTCGACTGTAGCAGATCAATACAACGCATGTTATCAAATATTGCTTTCATTGTTCCTGACTGATAACGATCTGCCTTGAAATCATAATCTTTCTGATCGCCGAAGCCCGGGTAATCTGGTGCAATTACCACATATCCTCTCTCGGCAAGTTCGCGGGCAATAGCATTTTTGTATAGGGTATCTTGCCCATCTGTTATTTTTTTTCCGCACATTCCCGTGGGATGCAATGCAAGCATTGCCGGTAGTTTCTTTTTTCTGTCGCGTTGAATGGGAACATATAAAAAAGCAGGAAGCGTTTCACTGTTTGTTACGGTAAAACGTATATTATACAACACATAGGTTTTTGTAATAACACTGTCAAGCAACTGGATATTGAGAGGCAAAAACTCTTTTCTGCAAGGTAGCTTACCCATGGCCGCCTGCATACTATCCAGGATCTGTTGCCGTTTTAACAACCACTCGTTTGTGTTTTGAACTGGCTTATATTTTTTTTCCTTATTCTTATAAGAGAGCAGCGCCGAACCTGGTATTGTGTCCAACTTCACTTGTATATTTCCCAAAGAAATTGCCGGTATAAAAAATATACCGGCAATTGTAATTATAGATATTAACCAGCAAAAAAACGGTTTGCTTGTTTTAAAGTTATTCATGTTTTTTACAATCATTCTTCAATAACAGTAATTTTATATGCCCGGCATTCCTCCGTTGGTAAGTTAATTTTTCTATTAGTAACGAAAATTAATTTCTACCTGTGTTGTATGTCATCAAATCCGGCATATTATTTTTTAGGAACCAGCCGCACTTCTCTCAGGTCAAACATCGCACCTTCTTCTTTGGTTGAACCGGATTTCACAACAATCGTTTCTGTACCCTGTGCCAGGCTGATGGTACCCACTTTTTCTGTACGATAGGTAAACCACGAACCTGTTTTGCCCGCCTTAGCTTTTATCTTTTTATTTCCGGCGGTTAATTCAAAATTTTTACCGGCTTCCTTGTCTGAAACCGACCAATCCAGGTATACATCGTATTTTCCTGCTTTTACAATATTTACTGTCCATATTGCCTGGTCTTTTGTAGTAAACCAGCCAAAAGCTTTCCATTCGGGCATATATTTAATCTGATCTCCTGTAGTGCCTGCCAGCCATGATGATAAACGGTACGATCCATCAGCTTCAGCCTGAACCGGTTCCTGCTTATTGGCTGCAGGCCTGGTTTCTTTGATTGCCTGCGGCATCAATTCGCCCGCAGCATTTACAATAATGTCTTCCACTTCCGGTGCAAATGGTGAGGGCTTATTGTACCAATACATACTGCCTTCCGCTTCGTATCCTCCTTCTTTTAATATGCGCTTTGAAGGAATATAGCAGGGCACATCGTTGGAATAAGCATTGATCCAAAGTTGTTCAGCGCCAAATGCTTCTTTTAACCTGATAGAATAATCCACCACTACTTCGCCACCGATATTTACCATTGCCATCTTATTATCAAAATTCCATACCTGCACAGGATAATCGAGGGTTGGCGAAATTACTTCTCCTCTGCCTGTTCTCTCCAGCATAAGCCGGGCATTATATCCCTTAATAGATTCATCTTTTGTTTGAGCCATCAGTTCATTTACATCCGGAACTTTTGCAAAAGGTAGTTTAACCCATTTCAATTGCCCGGCAGGCGGGGCATTTAACGGCATTAACTGAGCCGTCAGTAATTTATCAACATTATCCGCTATTTCTTTACCATGCTGCTGAACATTTTCCCACGATCCCCTTGGTGACGGGTTGGCATCTCCTGCACAACCCAATGCTATTAACGCTACTATTCCCGGATGCCTTGCTTCAATGGCACGATGCGCCTCGGAAATCCAGTCGCCGTGAATTTTGTGTACCTCACCACCAAGCGTTGTGCCATGGCAGGCGTAGTTAACAAAAACACCTCTCAAACTGCCATCAGGGTTTGATATCCTGATTATTGGCAGCGCCACATCCACAGGGCCGCCTTCTGTACGGCGGTTGGCTGCAAACAAGGCCTGCCCCTGCCCCCACGCTACAAGTGCCGGTTTCCTGTTTTGCAAGGCTGCCACTGCTACATCTTTTAATTTTTGTGTAAGCTGTTGGGCATATTGGGCTATATGTATCAAATGGTCAAGCGGCAAAAGAGAATCAGTAAAACGGCCATTTCTGTATTGTAATATATTGATGAGATTACCAACTTCCGGTCCGCCATGGGTATGAGAAGCGCATATGGCAACCTGCGCCGGAGCGATGCCTTTTTCTTTTGAAAGAAAATCAACAACCTCTTTTGTAATACGCCATGGTATTCCTACAAGATCTACCGTAATCAGTAGGGAAGGATGCTGCTCATCACTGCCAAGTGCAAGCGCTTTTGCAGCTATAGGTTGCAATACGCTGTCGGCTTCAGTGCTTAGCCGGGCTGCATAGCCGGCCATACGAATGGGAAATTCCGGTGTGATATCTATACTGGCGATGCCCACGTCCATTGTTGGCTGCTTATTTATTTTTTCCTGGGCGAAAGAAAATTTCCCCGGCAGGAAAACGGTTGCAAATGTTAAAGCAATGCACAGGCTGTAAACGCTTTTCCGGGTTAAGGCAATCATTGATGTTGACTTCATGCTAATGTGGTTTATTAATTTATCGGTTGTGTGAATATGGCTGATAGCTGAAACCTGACTACTACTCCACTATTCTCCCTTTTTTAAAAATGCCAGGAGGTCGGCCATTTGCTGCCTGCTGATCTTTTCTTCCAATCCAACCGGCATTCCCGAAACGCCTAATGCCTTTAAGGATTTTATATCCTGTCTTGCTATATCGGCAGTTTGAAAGTTAGCATCTGTTATTGTAATTGCCGTAGGACTTTCTTTCGAAATAACTCCTTGCAGCACTTCACCATTATTAAGCCTTATTTCCCAGCTATCGTAACCAATGGCAATAGAGCGGTTAGGGTTAAGGATATTACTCATTATATCTGCCGGCGCCCATGCATGTACTGTTCCCAGGTCGGGACCATAAGTTCTGCCTATTTTTCCTCTTACCTGGTGGCATACGGCACAATTTGCAAGAAATATATTTTTACCATTAGCTACATCTCCCTGCATAGAAAGCGCTGCCTGGTAATCCTGTATGAGCGCCTTCATCTTATCGTCTCCCTGGGCAAAAATCGCCCTCGCCCGCATTCTAAGATCCATATTACTCAAAGACCTTAAGGTAACGCTTTGAGACCAGGAAACATCTCCCCGGTTTATTTTTCCGGATTCAATAGCATTAAGCAAGAGTTGTATTCGTTCGTCTGTCATCATACAGGCACTTATTGCTGATGCTCTTACCACCGGAGAAAGCGCATCCCACCCGGATAGAAAGAACTCAGCTATTCCGGTGCCCGGAACTTGTTTGGCTGCATTGATGGCGGCGAGTTGTACCTGCGGCGCTACACGGGGATCGACCAACCCTTTAAAGAAAGAAAGATAAGACAAAGGATTATAGAGCGCAAGCAAATCAATGGCACCAGCGCGTTGCTCATAAGATGCTGTAGTATCCTTTGCCAGGATAAATGCCCTGTGCATAGCTATGGCTGTCGGTTTTCCTTGCGGCAGACCAATTGTTTGCAATAGCAGTAGAGACGATTTTCTCACCCCTGCAGTGGGGTTATTCAAACAGTTTTGTAAAAGCATTCCCCGGCTTTGCTGCATTCCTGCAGGTATTGTTTCCCTGCTTCTCAGCCCCTGGGATATTCCTTCGAGTAATGCTGATTGCCATTTGTCCTGTTTTGTAGTAGTGTCGGATGCTTTCTGTATGAACTGCCTGAGCGTATCTGCACCGTAACCGGAACCTGCAATTGTACCCAGGCGTTGCACAAGCGAAGCGTATGATGCATTATCCGGCTCAAATTTTGCGAGTACTGCATCCATCAATGCCATAGCCTGGGCGGAAGAAGCGCTTAAAGCCGCAACCTGCAGCCATTTGTCATCAATATCTTTAAACATTAATGACTGCCGGACTTTATCGGCTTCAGGGGTATGCACATAGCCAAGCGTTAGCAATAACTGAAATCTCACCCTTATATTATTATCGTTTTGCAGTTGTAATAAAGGTGTTAAGAGCTGAGGATTATCGTTCAGGTGAAGTTCTGCCAACTGAATAGCATTCTCCCGTATACCGGCAATTTCATCTTTTAAGGCAGACTCAATGATCTTTGGATTAAGTTGCCCAATACCCTCCAACGTCCACAAAGCATGCAATCTTGCCATAGGTGAGGCGTTGCCTTGCACAAGCTTTTCCAGTGCGGGTACTATGGTTTTATCATTTCTGTCTACCAGCAAACGTTGCGCATTCATACGCCACCATACATTTTTATCCGCCAGCTTCTCAATCAACTGATTATTGCCGGCATTACCAAGTGTTAATCCTTTTGTCCAATCAGGGCTTCCCGCATCTTTAACGCTTATACGATAGATTCTTCCTTTGTTGGTTCCATTATAAAGGTCAATCGTATCCAGTACTTCTTTTGCCATAAATTCAGGGCCTTCTATTACCTGCCGGTAGAAATCCACTACATATAACGCGCCATCGGGGCCAACATAAGTATTCACCGGCCTGGAATGGGGATCAGCAGATGTTAGAAAATCTTTCTTCTCAAATATCCTTTTAGCCTTTTGCGTAATGCCATTGGATACGAGGCGGTCAGCATGCACCATGTTGCTTACCGGCTCGCAAACAAAACTTACACTATCATTATATTCTGCCGGAAAAGCGCCACCAAGATACGTGCTTATGCCGCAGGCCGAGGTAAATACTCCAACATCAGTGAGCATCTGGTACTCGGGATTTTTAGTAGTGGGAAAAACATCGTTATGATCTGCCAATGTTTCTACGGCACTTGATACTACCATCCCGGGATTTCGGCGCAGGTAACGGGATGGTATAACGTTTTGATAAATATGATCGCTGTTGTTTACCATGAAATGACGTCCCCAGCCGTCGAAAGCTTGCCCAAATTGGGTTTGGCCAGACAGGGCCTCTATCTTGTGGCTTTCGGGTTGAAATCTAAGGCTGCTTTCCGGCGCGTGCGGACCCCCGGTATCACTGGGATCATAGATGTCACTCTTTGCCACGGGTAGGTCGGCAAGATATACCCAGTTGTCTAACCCATATTCGGGGTTATTTACGTTTGCTTCAAGGTTGGAAGTGTCGAAGCCGGTGAGCATTATTTTTTTCAGATCAGCTTTACCATCATTATCAGTATCCTCCATATAATAAACGTTTGGCGGATCAGTTACAATCACTCCTTTTTTCCAGCGCATAATTCCTGAAGGGAGTACCAGGGAATCAACAAATACTGTTGCCGAATCCATCTTACCATCACCGTTGGAATCTGAAAGCAGCATTATTTTTCCCAATCCTGATTTATTTAGCGGCATGCCTGCCATTTCAACTACATACATCCGTCCGGATTCATCAATCATCATATCTACCGGGTCATGTATGAGCGGTTCGCTCGCTACCAGCTCTATCTTAAAACCATCGGCTACCTGGAATGTTGAAAGATCTTCTATGGCTGAAGGGCTAAAGGGAGATACAGATCCAGACTTACAGGCAGTTATTAATACACTGCCCAAAAAGAATGTTAAGTAAGTAATCGCTAAAGCTTTTTTATTTAATGTAGACATCAGTAGATCTCAAAATTTGATGAATATTTTATTTAATTACGTTAACTATTGATTGCCGGATGGTGAATGGTGAATGGTGAATACATTCATCATTGATTATTGCCCATTCACCATTCACTATCAGGGTACAGGCAGTTCTGCCTGTTGTGAATAATTATAATAGCTGCCGGGGTTGTTGGTGCGTGCAAAAGCCCTTAAATAATAAGTATTGCCCGCTTCCAGTCCTGTTAATTCGTATTCCCGGGTTCCGGTAATCAAATTTTGGCCTGCCACGTCTTCAAGCAGATTTTTTCCTCCGGCATACACAATCCTGTTAGGGTTTTTGTAAGTTGCCCATGAAATTCCTATTTCGATCATATCCTGATCGTTATTGAGCTTATGGTATGTTACTTTATACGTAGCAGTTGTTCCGCCGGATGTCAGCTTTTCGATGGTTAACCTGATATTGGGGGTCACAGGAATTTTTACATCCGTCTGCGTTTTAACCACTATACTTTGAGGTGCAGAATTTACAAGGATAAACGGACCTTCTGCGGTGTATGTATAATTTCCGGTAAACGACGCTTTATTTGTGAATGTACCATCGGGGAAAGTTGTAAAGTTTAATGGCTGGGCAGCATTGTTTTGATAAAAGCGAACAACAGTACCCGACACTGACCCGCCGGATGCCACAGGTTCTCCTGTTTCATTATCAACAATGCTGCCTGTAATAACTGCATTGGGCCCTTCATAATTATCTACCTTACAACCGATCAGTGATAAACCTATGCAATATGTATAGAATAGTTTTTTCATTTTTATTGTTTTTATTATTTACCAACCTGGATTGTTTTCAATTTTTGGATTTGTACTGATGTACCCTGAAAGATTGCTGTAATAATCTCTCTCCTCAAATACTCTTGACTGCCCGTTATCTAATGGCGCTCCGCTTTTCTTTACATAAGTCCATTTATAGCCTGAACCTGTATATTTAAGATACGGCCACAACCCATGTATATTGGTATTTTGAAACAATGTAGTTCCTATCCGCCATCTCCTGATATCCCAAAAGCGCTTGTCTTCGTAAGCCAGTTCCACCTTCCTTTCATTGCGGATACGGTTTCTGGTAAAATCGGCACCGGTCAGCTCTGGCATGCCGGCTCTTTTCCTGATCTTGTTGATCGCATCCAACCCGGCAGCTTGGTCCAGGTTACCTTCAAAAGCAGCTTCCGCCAGCGTGAGGTACATTTCCGCCAACCGTAAGTCTATATAATTCTGCCAGGACTGGCTTTCAGGGGTAACTTCTGTAGTAGTGAGGTATTTTTTTACATAGAATCCTGTTTTGCCTACATCGCCCAGTGTATAAGGCCCATCGCGGCCTACCTGCATCATGCCGGGATCGGCAGGAAAAGGCGTATTGGCTACCTCGTACAACGTTCCACCCTGGTCGTAAATACCACGATAAACTTGCACCGTTCTTCCCAGCAATGGCGTTTCAGACCGCATGATGGTACCTTCAAAGCGAGGGTCTTTTTTGGCAAACAGCTCACCGGGAGCATTAAACTCTTTTCCGGCTACATCCAGGGTACCGTTTACATTGTCTGTAAACTCAAAAGATTCTACCATTTCGAGTGTGGGAGCCTGCGCGTTACCACAACAGCCCGGTTTAAAGCTCTGCGGGTAGTTGTAGGTGTCGTAAGAATGCATTTTGGCAGGCTTGCTGTAGTTTTTTTGAAAAATGATCTCCTCATTATCCCTGTCGGTAAATATGGCTGTAAAGTTGGCTGAAGCATCGCCTGTTGCGGTTTGCGGATCGTATTGCTTTGTATATAAATGATACTTATCGCTTTCAATCACAGCCTTTGATGCATTGAACGCTTCGGTATAATAGAATGCCGCTTTTTCCTGGGGAATGCCCACCAGTCCGTTAAGCTGCACAGCGCCAAATGTAGCGATGGATGCTGCATACAATGCAGCTCTTGCTTTTAACGCAAGCGCGGTTGTTTTTACCGCGCGGTTACGGTTGGCGGCATCCCTGTTCTCCGGCAGATCCGCAGCTGCTGCATCCAGTTCGGTAAGCACAAAGTTATACACTTCATCCTCCTTGTTGCGGGTTACCTGCAGGGTTTCCAGATCATCATCTTTACTCTGAGGCTCTGTAATGATGGGCATGCCGCCATATTTTTTTGCAAGGTCAAAATAAAAATAGGCCCTTAAAAACCGTGCTTCGGCACTGAGTTCTTTTACCTGGTCTGCTGCCAGGCTACCTGTGCCGATCATCTGGAGATAATAATTTATCCTTCGGATAGAAACATATGCGTCAGTGTTTAAAGCAAGCGCCATATTACCATAGTTATTCACGATTGTTACTCCTGCATAAGGCTGTGAAGCCTCATCGGTCATATTTGATTCGAACACTGAACCGGCACGATCGAAGCCCATGGGCAAAGCATCGTAAACAGGTACGAGATACAGTTCGGCTAATGTTGCAGAATACCAGACATCTGCATCAGATATCCTGTTCAAAGGCTTTCTGTCGAGCACATTTTTAAGGCATCCCGAAAAAGCCAGGACAAGTACAACTAAAAAAATTTTATTTCGCATAATCAGTTTGTTTTAGAAGGTTACATTAATACCGGCATTGTAGGTTTTCATAAGCGGGTATACTGATAACCTTCCGGAAGGTGTCTCAGGATCGATATACTCCAGCCCGGTAAATGTGAGCAGGTTCTGCCCGCTTACAAAAATGTTCACGGCTTTTATACCGGCTTTACCCAGCCAGGGATAATCGATAGTATAACCGATGTTCACCGCTTTTAAGCGGAAATAAGTGGCGTTTTTTAACCAGAAAGTAGAAGCAGTCCTGTTGTTGGCGGTTCCGTCGTTCCTCGTGGCGGGATATTTTCCCGGGATCCATTCAGAGTTCGGGTCTTTGGGATCGGACCTTCGCCACCTATCCAGAAAATAAGCGTAGGTGTTCATATCGTTGGCAAAGGGCTGTATTAAAAAATGCTGCAGGTGTACCTGGAAGTTAGCAGCTCCCTGCCAGTTCATTGTAATATTGAATTTCTTCCATGAAGCATTCAGATTTAAACCGTACATCACTTCAGGCGTAGTGCCATATCCTGTAGACTGTATATCCCGGCCGTCAATAACGCCATCCCCGTTGAAATCATCAAACTTAATATCCCCGGGCAATAATGTCCTGTTGCCATTGCCATCCTGTATGGGCGAGTTGTCTATTTCCTGCTGGTTCTGGAATTGTCCGATCGCTTTCAGGAAACCGACAGCCCGGTTTGTATACCTGCCATTTACATCGTTCATCCACCTGTCGTAGTCTGAAGTAAAATCACGCGTTTCAAAGTGATTCCATTTCCGTTTGCTGAAAGATACATTGGCGGACATTGTGTATCGTAGTGTACCAACATGATAGCTATGTCTTGCCACCACTTCAAAACCTTTTACAATGTCTGAATTAATATTTTCCTGTGGCAATGAGGCGCCGAATGTACTCGGTATTTGAGTAGAGCGATTACCAAATAACCCGGTCTGGTTACGACGAAAGATATCGATTTCCAGTTCCAGCATCCTGTTCCAGAATCCAAGATCCACTCCTATGTTAGCGGTTTTCATTTGTTGCCAGGTAACAAGGGGATTGGGAATACCGGCGTCTGTAAAGCCCTGGGAAACCGTTGCTCCGCCATAAACATATGTGCCGGAAGGATAGTTATAACCGGCCAGGTACTGGAATTGCGGAATTCCATCCCACCCGGTTGTTCCATAGGAAGCTCGCAACTTCAGATAATCCAGCACTTTTATATTATTTTTGAAAAACTCCTCGTCAGATATTCGCCATCCCGCAGAGTAACCGGAGAAATAGCCCCAACGACCTGCTGCCGGAAACAGCGGAGAACCATCGTAACGGAAACTATATTCGAGCAGGTATTTTCCAAGATAGTCATAGGTGGCTCTGCCAACATAACTGCGGCGCCCCATATCGTTAGCCGTTCCATCGGTAGTCTGATTCAATTGAGGTCCCGCAAATATCTGGTCTATCGGTACTACATAGCCGATCCTTTGCCCGGCCAGCGATGTAGTTCTGTCTTCCATTTCTTCATATAACAACAAACCCGTTACATTGTGTTTGCCGGCAAACCGGCGTGCATAATTTAAGGAAGCCTGCAAACGGGTTTTAATAAGTTTTGTATTACTCAGGTTTAAAAAATTAGACTCCCTTGAGCCGGTTTTAACAGAAGTTTTTGCAACAGGGTCCCACGTGTACAGGCCGTATTCCTTCATCCATTGTTTATTGTCTTCAATATACAGGTCATGTGCACCGGTTATTTTGGCGTTCAAACCCGGCACAAAAGGTATTTTATATTCTACTGTAAGATTTGCCTGGTATGCATTGATCCGGTTCTGTATATACCCGGTCAGATCGCTATTCAAATAAGCGATAAGCCCGTAATTGGTGTTCTGTATTTTACCATCGGGCGTATAAGGATTGTTGATTGGCCACTGGTACTGCATCCATGATGCCATCAGGTAGGCGTCCTGCACAAGGTTGTTCCGGTCTTCTGTTCTGCCACCCAGGTCTACATTAATGGTAAGGTTATTACCTATACTCGCTTCCACATTGGATCTGAAATTATACCGACCATAATTTTGATTGCCTCCTTTCCACATAGCCTCCTGGTCAAATTTGCTTGCCAGGAAGAAATACCGAACTGATTCTCCACCACCTCTTACTGATATATTATGCTGCTTTTGCGGCGTATAATCTTTAATGAACAAATTATAATAGTCGATATTAGGATAGTTCAGCGGATCACTGCCGTCTTTGAATTTCTGAATTTCCTCATCTGTATATACTGCGCTTCCTCCAATATTATAGGATGCTTCATTTTTCAATTCTGCAAACTCGGCAGCATTTACCAGGCGCGGATATTTGGTAACATGCTGCACTCCGTAATTAAATGAGTAGTTCAATTCAGGTTTCCCACGGTTTCCTTTTTTTGTGGTTACGAGTATAACACCATTTCCCCCGTTTACACCATATACCGCAGTAGATGCGGCATCTTTCAGAATAGAAATGCTTTCTATTTCATTGGGGTCTAACCTCGAAAAGTCCCGTCCAACTATACCATCCACAACTATCAGCGGGCTGCCAAAGCCACGGATATATAATTCCGGCTGATCGTTGCCCGGCTCGCTGCTTCGTTGTACGGCAATTAGTCCTGGCAACTGACCGGCCAACAAGTTAGATGTATTACCTGCAGGTACTACAGACAACTGTTTTGAGTTCATTGTTGAGATTGCACTCGTAATATTTGACCTTTTCTGGGTTCCATATCCTACCACCACCACGTCTGCCAATCCTGAAACAAACTCCTCCATCTCAATATTAAATACAGTTTTACCTTCTACTTTTATAATCTGTGTTTCGTATCCCACAAAAGAAAATATCAATTCCACATTTTGAGCAGAGGGTATAGATAGCAGGAATCTTCCATCGGCGTTGGTAGTGGTTCCGGTTTGGGTTCCTTTAATTGTTATACTCACCCCTTCCAATGGTTCCTTCTTTTTATTAGTTACTCTGCCGGTAAGATCAAGCAGCGATGTTGGTATAAAATCAATAGAACGCTCAACCGCTTCGGATGTTCCCGCTTCTTGTTTTATCACAATTATTTTGCCTACGATGTGGTAAGTCAGGAACTGCCCTTTAAGGCATTGATCCATTACTTCCGAAAGAGAAGCATTTTTTACGTGAATGTTAACAGGGCGTGTTCCTTTCAATGTTGGTTCATCCCATATAAATGAAAAACCGGTTTGCAACTTCACCTGGTTGAACACCTGCTCCAATGAAGCGTTTTTAAGCGAAAGTGTTACTTTTTGAGCAAGCCCTTCTGCATTGGCACACAAGCCTGCAACAATTAATAATACAGTTAATTTCATTGCTAATAGCGTTTGTTTTGGTATCCGGGCGCGCAGAAGCCCGGCATTACAAAGAGCTCTAAAATGCATAACTTTGTTTTGTTTGGTTAATGAATAAGCGATCTTACACGATTGTTATAATTGAATTAATCTAAACTCCGGCCAGAGGTGGTAGTAACACTTCTGGCTTTTTATTTAGATTAGCTTTTACACTTATTGAACAATGATTTTACCATTCTCGAACCTGGCAAATATGCCATATTGCTCGAGTGCGTTTAACACATCCGACAGGTTTACCTCGCGATTGATCAATCCTCCGAACCTGGCCTCCGGTACTTTATTTTTATAAACCACCTGCACGTCATACCACCTTGCTACCTGCCGCATCAATGATGCCAGGTCGGTACCCTTCATTTGGAAGTATCCTTCCTTCCACGACATTACCTGTTCCAGGTTAACAGCATCTGCCATATCTATTTTGTCAGCCTTTACAATTGCCTGTTCGCCTGGCTTAACTGCCGCAACCTGCTTGTTACTTGTTACTCGGATAGCGCCCTGCAAAAGCGTGATTCTTATGTCGGCTTCATCATCATATGCATTTACGTTAAAGTGCGTGCCCAATACCCTTATGGTTGTACTCCCTTTGCTTACTATAAAAGGTTTTGATGCATCATGCGCTACTTCAAAATATGCTTCGCCTTCTACTAAAGCTTTTCTTTCACTTGCAGTAAAAGCAACAGGATATGTAATGGAAGAACCGGCGTTCAGCCAAACACGGCTGCCATCGGACAGTGTGATATCAATGACCTTGCTGCCGCGGGGATTTAAAAGTGTATTGTAAGTAAGTTCAGCAGGCGCAGGGCCATTGGCTTCGTAAGCAATTTTTCCATCTGCTAACTTTACCAGCTTAACCGTTCCCTGCATGGTAAGCGAACCATTAGCAGCACTATCAAGATAAACCTTTTGCCCATTAGCAAGCATAATCATTGCACGATTGCTTGCCGGGGCAACTTTATCAACGGGTATCGGTATCCGCACTATTTCCTGTGATTTCGGTTGAATATTATGGAATAAAAAATATCCACTCAACCCAAGCACCAATAATATAGCAGCGGCAACTGCTACCCGCCGCCATAAATTTAGTGTAGACCTGGTAGTTAGATGATGCACAGGCGCCTGTTTCTTTACTATCTCCTTAAAAATAAAATCGGCATCTGTTGCCGGCATATCCTTGTCTTCAGGTAATCCGTCGTAAAGGTTATCGAGCACCTCCGATCTCTTGCTTTCCAGCAAAGGGTCAAGCCAAAGCTGAAACAGCTCCGTTTCTTCAGCATCAGTAAGGCCTTGCTGCATATACTGCCGGAATAATTCTTCTAAGCGTTTTTCTTTCATATACATTATCTGTTTCAAAAACAGGTATACAGATTTGCCTACCTTAATGCTTTAGACAAACAGAAAAGAGCCCGGGGGCCATTCAGTAAAAAATAAATTCAGGTTAAATAAATAATAAGAGCAAGTGATACTACAATGTCCATGCGATCTTCCAGGAAGATACGGATAGAACGAAGCGCCAGCTTCATGTATTTTTTTGAAGTCAGTACAGATATATCAAGTTGTTTGGCAATGGCTTCATGACAAAGCCCCTGCTGCCGGTGAAGTATATATACTTTTTGTTGCTGGGGAGGAAGCTGGTTGACGGCAGCTTGTAACAGCAGGGAGTATTCCCGGTCGGCTGCATCATTTTCCGTAAAACAGTTACTGTTTTCAAATGCGGAGATGTGATTAATCCCAAATTTTTCCATTGCCCTGGCACGAATATAATTGGTAGCTGTATTGCGGGCTATGGTACGCAGCCACGAATTAAAATAATCAATTTCCCTAAGTTGCTCCCGCTTCTCCCAAATTTTCATAAATACATCCTGCCCCAGCTCCTGGGCAAGACTTTCAGATTTGGTGAGGAATACACCTAATGCGTATATTTTTTTACGGTAATGGTCATATAATCTTCTGAAAGCAAATTCATCGCCTTCTGCTACCTGGAGCAACAGGTTTTTTTCATTATGCGGGGGGATCTGTTCCAAAATGCGTAATCGCTATATAACAGTGAAATTATTAAAAAAAGATTGGAAAATTTTTATCATTTCACAATGGTGTCTGCCAGGCAAAAAATTATTTAAAACAAGTATAGAGGGTGTATTACCTGTGCATTTGTTGTTATGGAAATTTTATGCGCTCTTCTTAACTTTAGCGTTTTTAGTATAAATCTATTTATTAAGAATGGCTACGCAACAATCCCGCAAAAAGCAAAAGCAAAAAAAATCTGCTACACGTATATCTATTACACGCAAGCCCGATCATCTTACAGATGTTCAATGGCAATCAGCATTGCGCAGGCAAATCGCCGCAGATGAAAAATTTGTGATCAGAGGCCAGGAAAAGGATATCGTATACAGTGATTATGATGTGTACAGTCAGCAATCTAAACTAACATATAAAGTGGCGCTGAGAAGCGCTGATAACAGTCTTAATTTTTGTAGCTGCCCCGATTTTAAAACCAATCAATTGGGAACTTGCAAACACATAGAAGCGGTATTGCTTAAAATAAACGCAAAACCAGCCGCGCGAAAATTATTGAAAATACCGTATGCTTCGCGATACACGTCGGTATACCTCAGCTACGTGGGTGCAAGAAAGGTGAGAATGAGAATTGGAACGGAGAAACCGGCTGAATATAAAAAACTGGCGAAAGAATATTTTACTACCTCCGGCGAATTAAGCGACAACGGGTTTAAAAATTTTGATATGCTTCTTACAAAAGCGAAAGCGCTGGATGAAAATTTCAGGTGTTACCCCGACGCGCTGGAATTTGTATTGCGGGAGCGTGACTTTTTTCATCGAAAATCGACAGCGAGAAATTTGGGTGTACAATTATTGGCGGGAACCAACAAGGCAACACTGTTTCCTTATCAACAACAAGGCGTATTGTTTGCCGCCGCTGCAGGAAGGTGCATACTTGCCGATGATATGGGATTGGGAAAGACGTTGCAGGCAATAGTTTCCGCTGAAGTTATGCGCAAGCATTTTCATACAGGCAAAACAATTATTGTTTGTCCTACCTCGCTTAAATACCAGTGGAAAAGTGAAATTAAAAAATTTGTCGGTGAAAAAAATGTAACGGTAATTGAAGGCAACCTGCTTAATAGAATGAAGCAATACCAAACAGAAGCCTATGAGTATCTTATTGTAAGTTATAATGTGGCTGGTAACGATTATGAATACCTGAACGAATTGCAGGCAGATATTTTGATATTAGATGAAGCGCAACGTATTAAAAACTGGCGTTCTAAAATATCAGCAAAAATGAAACGTATTAAAACAACGCATGCTTTTGTATTAACCGGAACGCCGGTAGAAAATAATATTGAAGAATTGTATTCGCTTATGCAGATTGTTAATCCTTACCTGTTGGGCTCGCGACACCATTTTCTGCAAAATCATCAAATAACCGATGAAGAAACGGGTAAGGTTACCGGCTACAAAAACCTGAATGCCATAGGCACACTGTTGCAGGATGTAATGCTGCGGCGAACAAAAAAGGAAGTATTAAAACAGCTTCCTTCAAGAATGGATAAGAATTTGATTGTACCCATTACAGACGAGCAGATGCAGATACACACAGAATATGCAGATATTGTAGCAAGGCTTGTTCACAAATGGAGACGCATGGGCTTTTTAAAAGAAGAAGACAGGCAAAGATTGCTCAATAACCTTAGCATGATGCGAATGGTGTGTGATTCAACTTATATCATTAATCAAACCACTAATTTTCAAACAAAGCTCGACGAAGTAAGTAATATACTGGAAGAGGTAATAGCTATGGAAGGTGAAAAGATCGTAATCTTCAGCCAGTGGGAACGCATGACAAGACTGGTGGCTGCTATGCTTGAAGAAAGAAATATTGGCTTTAAATACTTACATGGTGGTGTACCTGCTAAGGATAGGGAAGAATTGTTTGTTACATTTAATACAGACCCAGGTTGTCGTGTCTTTCTTTCTACAGATGCCGGGGGTGTAGGACTAAACCTCCAAACCGCCGCATATCTCATCAACATTGATATTCCCTGGAATCCGGCAGTGCTCGAGCAAAGAATCGGCCGAATATACAGGCTTGGTCAAAAGAAAAATGTGAACATCATTAATCTTGTTGCAAAAGGCACCATAGAAGAAAAGATGTTATCTGTATTGAAATTTAAGAAAGGTGTTGCTGATGGTATCCTGGATGGTGGAGATAATGATATTTTTATGGGAGATGATAAGTTCAAAAAATTTATGGAGTCTGTAGAATCCGTTGCCGTTGGCGCTAATGAAGAAGCAGGCGAAAAGACTACATTAACCAAAGAAGAAATCCAGGAAGAAAAATTAATTGAAACGCCAGTAATTACTTATCAAAATAGTATTGAAACAACAGAAGATACCGCAGAAGAGCAAAGCGTTTTGCGGACGGATAACATAGAAGCTCCTCATGCAAAAAGATTAATTGAAGAAGGCGTCTCGTTCTTTGAACATTTTATGCAGTCGGTAAGTTCACCGGATGGAGTAAAAAAATTAACGGAACAACTCATAGATACTGATGAAAAGACAGGGCAGTCTTATCTTAAAATTCCTGTAAGCAACAGCAATGTTGTTGAAAACGCATTATCCATGCTTGGCGCGTTTTTAAAAGGAATGAAGTAGGACCACTTGCTTAATTTATTCTCTTCTCCACCATGTACTTCCGGTACTGCTTAGGCATATGTTTAATTTGCAGCTTCATATTTTTCTTGCTTTAATATTAATGCTCGAAAAATATCCCTCCTATACGAAGTCTCTGACTTCGTATATAATATGTTCTCCGGAGGTTTATCTCCAGTAATTTATATCAAAGAACTCAGCACTATTTTAGGAAAAGTATCCCCGTTGCGTATCTCTTCCGCTTGCATCGGAACAAACGGGGAATACTTGTTTCCCTCCCTTTCTGCACCTAATAAGCAGCCTCCCCTCGATCTCCTCCAAAGGAGGAGGCCATCCTGGCACATAACCAGCTTGTGAAAGCGTAACAATTTTCCTCAGCGGCTCATTATTTAAACAAAAAAGCCCGGTCGTTTTTCGACCGGGCTGCTACATCACCTGTTTTACACAGATCATGTATGTATACATTCCGGTCGTTGCTGTTTACTATCATATACATTACCTATAGGCACAATACTTCTTTTCTCCTGCGCATACCAATGGCATGTAGCTAATAGCATCTGCTTATACGGAATTGATATTTTAAATCGTTTATATTGCTTTTGTACCTGCATATTTTTTATTAATAATATTATTACAATGCTATATAAAAATCCTGCTAATCATTAATACGATTAACCCCGCACAATAAAAAACCCCGCGATTCAGGCGGGGCTTATATTTGAGCGATTTTGTTTTTACACTAATCAACAGCATTATATACCCCGCAAACTGTATAGCCCACATCGGGACTAAAACAGCCTATCGATTTATTATGTAGTAACATTCTGCGTTGCATATAATTTGTTTTGCGAGTGCAAGGGTTGAATCATTTTTTTTACAATGCAAATTTTTATCGAAATTTTTTAAAAAAACTTTATGAAGTACGTTTCATGACTTCATAATAACGGCATTGTTTAAACCGTATATTTGATAATGCTGCTACTTTAAACCTGGCGTTTCCCCGACGATGAATCGTGCAATAGCTTTACTATTTATCACTGTGGTAATATTGACTTCAGCAATGTATTTTGCGTGAGGAGCAAAAAGTGATAAGGGGTGGTATATTTCCATTTATTTAAGCGATATAGCTTATAGCCCGAAACCCGTAAACCTTAGTTTTTATTCAATTATCAAATATCAATAGTAAAGTATGAAAACGAAAAACCCTAGCCGGGCTTAATTTTAACGCGCTTAAAGTATTACTTTTAGCATAAAAACCCTTTCCTCTGATGAAATATACACCAAGGCTTTTCTTACTGCTGTTTTTATTTTTACTGAGTAAAATAACCTATTCAGATACATTTACGGTAACCTCTAATGCAGATAGTGGGCCAGGAACGTTGAGGGAAGCGATAGAATTAGCAAATGCAAACGGAACTGCTATCATTGATCATATTCATTTCAATATAGCCAATACTACCCTTGCAGGCAGAACAATAACGCTACTTTCCTATCTTCCTGCATTCACTTCAAATATTGTGCTTGATGCCAGTACGCAGCCAGGGCCTTCTTTTGGTGTAAGTAGTGCTAAAATTCGTATAACAACTAATGGTTCCCAAACGTATTCTCAATGCTTTATTCTACGCAACGTGGAAAATATTGAGATTTACGGATTTTATATCACGGAGTTTAGGTACGGAGACCCTAACGGACCTTATATCTTGAGGTGTGCAATTTGGATGGAAAATGTTGTGAAAAATATTAAAATAGGAGCTCCTGGTAAAGGAAATGTGTTTTTTAATAATGGACTTGCCATCTGTACGCCTTATGGCTATAGCGTAAATGAAGGACATCATTTTTCGGACATTGATATAAAGTCAAACTTTTTTAATCTTGATATAGATGGCATTACTTATACGAGGTACGACGCAGGAAGCTGCATTCTCATTAGCTCTTTTACTAACATAACTATTGGAGGAGATAATGTTAGTGACGGTAACTTTTTTGCCGGGTTAAATGGTAATTCAGCTGTACTCATATCTGATAACAATACAGGAAACGGTGTTTTAAATATAAAAAATAACAAGTTTGGAATTACTTTCGACCAATCGTCAGTAGTTCCCTGTGGTGCTTTAAATGTTGTCGGTTATGAGTTTAATCTTTGGCAACAAACACGTTCTGATCTTGAGGTAAATATTATTAACAACACATTCAGAAACCCCGCCGTTCAATTCAGTAATGATTGCCATGAAATGATAAGTCTTTTCCGCATTGTAGGTTTTATAACTATCACCGGGAATAAAATCGGATATCCAGACGGATATGGAGATTGTCAGACTTCAGGAATTGTTTTAGAAGAATGTAAAATGGGGATCATAGGTGGAGACGATGAGGAAGATCAAAACATTATTTCTTCCAACAGCTATGCGGGTATTGCATTGCATAATAACGAGAATATTACCATTAAAAAGAATACTATTGTTTGTAATTCTAAAGGGATAGAAGCATCTTCATCAGTGGTAGAAGTGCCATTTGTTAAGATTATGACGACAAATAATGTTGATTATATTGCTGGCACGGCTACTCCCAATTGTGTAATAGAAGTATTCCAGAATATTAAACAATGCATTCAATGTAATAATGGCGAAGTATATATGGGCAAAACAGTTTCCGATGCAGATGGTAACTGGTCTTTTTCCGGGGCCTTCAGTGCGCCGATTACTGCAAGAGCAACTTCAATGAGTGGTGTAAGCGGTGAATTTTCTGCCGCCAAATTTATCCAGGCAACAGATTATATGGGACCCACTTGTGGTAAGGAAAACGGCTATATTAAAGGTACGCAGCTTGTTTCCGGCACCAGATATTATTGGATACGACGAAATAATTGGCAGACCGATACGATATTTAACACATTAGACCTTGTAGATGTTGGCCCCGGTTACTACGAATTCGTAGTAGAGCAAACTAAATACTGCTCGGTTAGTTATGCTCTCCAGCTTCAGGACCTTTCACCGAAAATATACGCACAATATATACAGTCAAAAAATCCATCCTGCGGATTGGCTAACGGGAGCATAGTTGGCCTGGCGGGTACAGGATTATACGACAAAGTATATTGGCTTTCCGCTAACCGTGATACTGTTAGTGCCATATTGGATTTGGAAAATGTTCCTGACGGACGTTATAAATTGTTTGTTTTGAACGAAAAAGGGGGTTGCGGCGACTCTACTGACTATTATACGCTGACAAATCAATCGGGACCTACCCTTCATGATAACAACCTGCAAATAACAACTGCCACCTGCGGAAATCTGAATGGTAGTATTACAGGAATTACCGTAAGTAATCATATTGGCAGTATGAATATAGAATGGAGAGATTCAGCCAATAACTTTGTAGGAAGCTCATTTAACCTGTTAAATCAACCTGCCGGAAAATATCTTTTGAAATTTAAAGATGATAGTGGGTGTGATACTATTAAGGTTTATTTTACAATTCCATCAACAGGTACAATTGAAATAAATACCGCAGAAGCTAAAATTGTTGCCGCGGGCTGTGCCGTATCAAACGGAAGTATTAGTAATATTAGAATAAATGGTGCAAATAGCTGGCAATGGAAAAATACACAGGACAGCTCTATTGTTGGAAATGCAGTAGATGTTTTTTTATTACCCGCAGGAAATTATCAACTTACGGCTACCAACCAGTATAATTGCTCAACCAGCTCTCCAATTATCGTAATTCCTTCGGGTGAATTTGCTGATATCTCTCCCATGAATCCTTCCGCTACAAATGCAGCATGTGGCCAGAATAATGGAGAAATAAAAATAACTGGATTTACAAATGAAAATGCCCTTTCAGCATACCAATGGATAAATGGTTCTACAAATGACAAACTGGGGTCTCAATTAAAAATTGAAGGACTTGGAGCAGGTAATTATAAATTAATGGTTACGGATACAAATGGGTGTGTAAAATCGATTTATAGCGCTGACATTATTGTTGGAGCAAAACCATATATTGATAATAGCAGTGTAAATATCATAAATGATAAATGTGACCTTAAAGAGGCCGGTATAAGTGGTATACAGGTTAAAGGATTGGCAAATACACCTTCTTTTATATGGACAGATGAAAATGGCAGAGTTGCAGGCACTTCACTTGATGTTAAAAATCTTGGTGAAGGCACATATAAGTTAATTGTAGAAGATGGAGACTTCTGCACAATAGCGGGAGAAGAAATTTTAATTACAAATGATAATAATGATCCCATTCCGCTGTACTATGATCTGATTATTCCCAGGAATACTTCAACTGTACTTAAAGTAAATAATTATTCAACAGGAAAATATTTGCTATATGCTGACGCGCCGGGAAATCAGCTAATAGAAGAAAACTCAACCGGCATTTTTAACACCGATGTTTTGGCTGTTGATACACGCTTTTACATAAAGCATGTTAATGGTGCTTGCAATAGTGTTATTAAGCAGGTTAATGTGACTGTAGTAGATAAATCTGAGTTTGCAGTGCCCAGTGCCTTTACGCCAAACGGAGATAATCTGAACGATATACTTCATGTAAAAGTGCTTGGTTATGTTAGTTTAGAATACTTCAGAATTTTTAACCGTTTTGGTAAAGAAGTTTTCCGTGCAAAAAATATAAACGACGGTTGGGATGGTAAGATAAACGGGAAGGAACAGCCATCCGGTGTTTTTATATGGATGGCTAAGGGTAAAGATTTACTGGGAAACATTGTAGAAGCGAAAGGTACGGTTATGCTCATACATTGAATTCACAGAAAAAGAGTTGCTCACAGTTTTCTCTCCACCAGCAAGAAACCTACTTTTAAATCTCATAAACGTGATTTTTGGATGACTTTGGCTAATTAACCTTGTCAAACTTGCGTTATTTTAGTCATCCCCAAAGCCTGTATTTTTGGGTGGGTAAAATACAGCCCCACCAGTTTAAAGATTATTTTCAACGTAAAGGAATGTGCAGGGAAGAGTTGGAAAGATGCTTGAGGCCGGTGATGGAGTGATGTATAAAACTACCTCTTTATCCCTAACTTTTTTAAGGAGACGGGAGACTCCGGAGAATATTGGCCATGCGACGCTGTAGACTTTCCACAATTGTTCATAAATTAATATGGACTGCTATTACTACTTGTCTAACTTTATTCCTCACTTTTATTATTACATTTTATGCAGGCAAGTTTGTTCGATTCATATCCTGTTGACAGTACAAAAATTAAACGCGGTATAGTAAGAATTACTGGCAAAGGAAAACCGCTGAGTAAAAGTCAGCAGGCTTTTAACAGGTTAACAGCAAGAATTGCTGCGCTTAAAAAGGAAATAGAGAAAGCTAATGAAAACCTGCGTGGTTTGCAAAATGTATACGAAAAAGAAGTAAGACCGGAAATAACAACATTGGGTCGCTCAAAAATTGAGATGGCACATTTGCTGCATGAAAAAAGAGCAAAAGTTAAGCTTACCAAAAATATGAAAAGCGACCTGGATGATCTTATATACGAGTTGCTTGACGATGCTTTTTATGCGGTTGAACCTTCGGATAATGACAAAACGCTTTATAACCTGTATAATGATGTTTCTTTTGAAGAAGAAGCAAAGCAACAGCAGGCTGATATGTCGGAAATGTTTGCTGATATACTATTTCAGCAAACCGGGTTTACAATAGATCCGGCTATGCTGAATAACGGGCTCCCCGATTTTGAAAAAATACAGGCACATTTTGAAGAGCAGCTAAAAGAAAGAGAAAAAGCAGGAAAAGGAAAATCTACAAGAAAGAAAAACCAGCGCACCAGTGACAAAGAAGCCAGGGAAAAACAAAAGGAAGAACTGAAGCAAAAAAGCATCAGGAGCATATACCTTTCGCTTGCTAAAATCTTACATCCTGATACGGAAACGGATGAGAATATTAGAGTTGAGAAAGAAGAGTATATGAAACAGGTGACTGCTGCCTACAATAATAAAAATCTTCCCGAACTTTTGGAGCTGGAAATACAATGGGTGAATAAATACGACAATCAATTAGCAGACACTCCTGAAAATACCTTGCAACTATATAACGAACTATTAAAAGATCAAGTAGAAAGCCTTAAAGATGAATTGTATTTCATGGCACAGAATCCGGCATATAGTAATATAATCCATTTAAGTAAAGTGCCTTTAAACTGGGCTATGCAAGAATTAAGCAAGGAGAAAAAATCGTATAAGAAAGCACACAAGGAATTTGTAAAGTATAATAAAAAGCTGCAGAAGGAGGCAAACAGCAAAATTGTAATACTTGAATGTATTGATATTTTTTTGCAGAAAGAGGAAGATGACTTTGATGACTGGGATGGATTTAATGACTTTATATCAGAGTGGTAACAGGGAAATATTGAATAAGAAATCTGATAACCAACAAGCATCTACGGCATCAGTGGAATATTTCCCGGTTTTGTGATAAAGGCCCAAAAGGCGCTTTATGCGCTGCCTGTATCAAAGCCATAGCCTGTGGCTTATTTACCGGGTAAGCAATTTCTCCCACACCCGCTACTTCCAGTCCGGGAAATAAAAAACCGGCAGTTTGAATGCTTGCAAATTTTCCGCTGCCCTTTAACTGCTGCAGGCGGGCAAGCATATCTTTTTTAAGTTGTTGCATAGGGCTAAGGTAGAAAATCGGGATTGAATAACATGTAGTGCCGCGGCAAACATGAAATGTGAGGCGTGAAAATTCGTTTCGTGGAGTCTAAGTCTCCGGAGAACATAAGATAAAAAGAAGAATAAAGGGTGGCAGGGTTTCCAACCTTTCAAAGGTTGGAAACCCTAATAAATTCCCTAACTGCAACGTTATAACAGCTCCTGTTGTCAGGCATATTTAGTTAATCTACACAATGAATACATTTGGAAAACAAGTTTTAACCCTCGTGCTATTATTCCCTCTTATAGCAAAATCTCAAAATGCTATTGAGCCATATATTGGCTATAGTATTGACGTCGCCAATAAACCGCCTTTTAGCCAGGTAAATATCGGGTTGCAATATCCGGTTATTAACCACAAAGTATACCAGTTGCTGGTAAGGGTTCAGGGTGCACTTCCTTTGAGTAAACATTCAGGTAATGATTTGGCATATACTTCCAACCCATCCCTGCCCTTAACTGTTACAACAGGTTATAAAGCCAAATGGTTTTCTACTGCGTTTATAATCGGTAACCGGTTTAAATTAATATCATGGGCAGATAAAAATAGCATATCACCCTTTGTTAATGCCGGCGTTATTTATCAAAAAATAGCGGTGAATTACAGTAATTATGATATGGACAAATATACAGTGCTGGACCCTCACAGGTCATTAAAAAAAGTTGGGTTATGCATAGGCGCTGGCGTTCAGTATAAACGTGATATTGGCAGTGGCGCTATTTTTCTGCAAGCTGAATTTTTGTCTTCTCCTGCTGTTGATAGTCTTAATAATTACAATTACAAATTACCCGTGCCGTTATCTATTAATATTGGCTATGTTGTTGAATTTAAAAAGAGACACAAATGAAAATAATGTTGCCGCCGCATTGGATTATAGTTGCTTTTATCTCAATAGTATTAGTTTCATGCGAAAGAAATGATACGGTATTTTATGAAGACGATGCTGCTGAAAATTTATCGGTGTTTTCAGATATGGGCAATAATGTAATGTCTTGTTATATTAATGAATATTCTTTTCGTACACGAGACAGGGTGTACAGGAGTTATGGCAGGGGTTATCTTAGCCCGGAAATTGAATTGTTTAAAGATAATACTGCACCGGATAATGATACGCTCACTATTAATTGGGAAGGTGATATAAATACTCCTAATCCTAATTCTGTGAGTTTAGTGTTAGCAGTAAAAAAGGATTTCTCTTACAGCGATTTTACTGATTTTAATAATACCCGTTTGGTTGTAGATGGAGTGAATGGTTACTTTATGGTGAACAACAATCGCTTGGAAAAAGGAACCGGTACTATTTATTTTCACAGGGCAATACTAATGCCCGGTAATGCTGCAGGAATCAATAATCAGTTTTCAGGTGTTTTTGAAGCAACCTTGCCTTCATTTAAAATTACCAGGGGCAGGTTTGATCACACGCTTCCGGTAGGATCGTATGGAGGAGTGGTTTTTTTCTGAAAGATAAATCTTCAGCAGCGAGATATTCCCGGGCTCAATATACTCATCACGTATCCTAAATTCAATTTTTATTATCATTACCTATTTCAATAATTTTGCTGCCTGTTTTACTATTTAAACCCCGGAAATTTCCAAACTATTGAACCATGAAAGCAAGAGTTCTGAAGATACATCCCAAGGATAATGTATTGGTTGCCCTCACAAACCTGAAGAAAGCCGAAGTGATTGAACACAGCGGAAACAGCTATACCCTGGTTGATGATGTTGATGCCAAGCACAAGTTTTTTATCAATAACATGAAAGCAGGTGATTCTGTATACATGTATGGCGTGCTGGTTGGTAAGCTTCAGTTTGATGTGCCAAGAGGCAGCAGAATGACAACAGGTAATACCAAGCATGCGGCTGATCCTTATGTATACAGGGGTGTAAAATATGAATGGCATGCGCCTGATGTTTCAAAATTTACGGGCAGAACATTTAATGGTTATCGCCGCAGCGATGGAAGAGTGGGCACGGCTAACTATTGGCTTTTTCTGCCAACAGTGTTTTGTGAAAACAGGAACCTTGATGTGATACGGGAAGCATTGCATAATGAATTAGGGTATGCAGTTACTGATAAGTATAAAACATATGCTAAATACCTGGTTGATGCTTATAAAGAGGGAGAAGATATTGCTAAAGTAGATATTGGTGCGCTGCAACCTGATCCGAAGCAAAGAAGAGTTTTTAAAAATATAGATGGTATTAAGTTCCTGAATCACCAGATGGGCTGTGGCGGCACCCGCCAGGATGCCAAAACATTGGGTGAACTATTAGCTGCATATTCCGATCATCCAAACGTTGGGGGTATAACGGTGTTAAGCCTCGGTTGCCAGAACCTGCAGGTGCAGGATTACCTGAAATATCTGAAAGAACGTAACCCCAATTTTGATAAGCCATTATATATTTTTGAACAACAGCAATCAAAGAGTGAAGAACAACTGGTTGCCGAAGCAATTCGCAAAACTTTTGAAGGACTGGTTGAATTAAATAAAATGGAACGTACTCCGGCTCCTTTATCAGAAATGTGTGTAGGTGTAAAATGTGGCGGCAGTGATGGATTCAGTGGCATATCAGCTAATCCTGCAGTGGGCTATTGTGCAGACTTACTGGTAGGGTTAGGCGCTAAAGTGTTGTTGGCAGAATTCCCTGAATTGTGCGGAGCCGAGCAGGAGTTGATTGATCGGTCGGTTGATGAAGCTACTGCCAATAAATTTATTACCCTTATGCGCGGGTACGATGAACTTGCGCATAAAGTAGGTTCAGGATTTCACATGAATCCTTCACCCGGAAACATAAAAGACGGTTTGATAACAGACGCTATTAAATCAACAGGAGCAGCTAAGAAAGGCGGAACTTCACCTGTGGTGGATGTGTTGGATTATACAGAAAAAGTGAAAAAACCTGGTTTGAGTTTGGTTTGTACACCGGGTAATGATGTGGAAGCTACTACTGGTAAAACAGCATCGGGTTCTACGTTGATATTGTTTACAACGGGACTGGGAACACCAACAGGCAATCCCGTATGCCCAACCATTAAAGTAGCAACCAATTCATCTCTTGCAAAAAGAATGAAAGACATTATTGATATTGATACCGGCAGCATTATTGAAGGAGAAAAAACCATTGAGCAAATGGGAGAGGAGATACTGGAATATTGCATTAGAGCCGCAAGCGGGGAAGTAATTCCTAAGGCAGTACAGTTAAACCAGGATGATTTTATTCCCTGGAAGAGAGGGGTGTCTTTATAATGAAAGTTACAAGTTCCAGGTGTCAAGTTCCAGGTTAGGGATTTGCGGTAATTAGAGACGTTGAATTTGTAACTCATAACTTGCAACCTGCCCAATCTCAAATCTTAAATTTCAAATTTTAAATCCGAATGTTCAGACTTAACAACAAAACTGCCATTATTACCGGCGGGGGAAGTGGAATAGGCAAAGCAATTACAACAGTGTTTGCTAAACAGGGTGCGCAGGTATATGTGCTTGATATGGATGAAAAAGGTGGTGGCGCAACCGCACAGGAAATTGTTGATGCCGGTGGTAAAGCCACATTTTATAAATGTAACGTTGCCGACCAGCAAAATGTAAAAAAGGTAATGGGCGAAATAGCCGCCAAACACGGTACTGTTGACATACTGGTAAATAATGCCGGCATTGCTCATATAGGGCAGGCAGATAATACCAATGAAGAGGATTTTGATCGTATTGTATCTGTAAACATTAAAGGTGTATACAATTGCCTGCACGAAGCAATACCCTTTATGAAAGAAAAAGGTGGTTCTATTTTAAATATGGCTTCTATTGCGGCGCTTGTAGGTATACCTGACCGATTTGTTTATTCAACCGCTAAGGGAGCAGTAGCAGCCATGACGCTTTCTGTAGCGAGGGATTATATTAAGTACAATATCCGCTGCAATGCAATTTCGCCGGCACGGGTGCATACGCCTTTTGTAGATGGGTTTCTTGCTAAAAATTATGCCGGTAAAGAAGCGGAAATGTTCGAAAAGCTTTCTAAAACGCAACCAATAGGAAGAATGGCAAAGCCTGAAGAAATTGCTTATCTCGCATTGTATCTTTGCTCAGACGAAGCCTCTTTTATTACCGGTTGCGATTACCCGATTGATGGAGGTTTTGTTAAATTAAATAATTGATAGCTCCTCTTTTATTGCAAAGCAATTTTTGAAAAGCTAATTTCGTTTGCAGAACAAATCTCACAACGTGAAATTTTACCTGTTTTGCATATTAATGTGTTTGGGAATCATTTCCTGTAAAAAAGAAGATGAGGCTGTTATTGAACCAAAATTGATTTTGAGGTTCAGGTTCGACTCCTTGCAGGAAAGATTAAATAACACGGGCCAGCCTTCTGTATTGCCTGACGATCATGGAGCGCAAAGCCCTGTTGTGAACAAAATGAGCGCTCATTATATTGAGCTCGCACCTTCAAATACCACGCTGTTAGGCAAAGGAACTATTATTTATAAGGCAGATGAAACGACCTTGGGCGGCGACACTGCCATTTACTTTGATAAATCCGTTCTGGCCGGAAACAATGAAGTGTTCTATGCTATTTCTTTAAAAGATGTTACCCCCGGGGAATATGAATGGCTGCGTCTTTCGCTGGCTTACCAAAACTATACCATACAATATCACGTTGATACTACCATTGGCGATACCCTGCATATAGACCAGGATTTTTCCGGTACACTTGCTTCTTTTATTGGCTACAATACTTATATCAGCTCATATCAAATCAATTCGCAGGTTATTAGTGTAAATGAAAACCGCAGGCAGGGATACTGGGGGTTTGAAAGCAATGTCAGCTACGGGGATTATAGTAAGGTAGATACCCTTTTCGGACAGGCGCCTGCAACTACCGTTGTTAATCCCTTATTTGCTACTTCGCCTGTTCCGGCTGGCTCATGCGTGGTTACAGGCGCTTTTGCCGGCGGCAAACTAACCATAACCGGGAAAGAAACTAAAAATATTATTGTGGAAGTGGCCGTTTCTACTAATAAAAGTTTTGAATGGCAGGAGGTTGAAAAGAATGGCAGGTGGGAACCTGCAAAAGGCGAAACAGTTGTTGATATGGGAGTAAGGGGTATTATTCCAACTGTATGGTAGCCTGCTGCACACCACTTTATTAAAACACCTTAATTATGACACAGCTAAAGCAAAAGACCTTCACTACACAGAAAGAAGTTTTCATTGAAAGTGATAGTGTATTTGTTAAGGTTAAAAATATCCGGGAAGATATTGAATATAAAATTAAATTTGAAGAGCTTGGTTTTGATACCGTAAAAAAGCGCGTCAAAACCGCAAACATTCCCTTTTACATTTTTCTGCTATTTGACCTGCTTTACGTGGTACTTATAATTATTTCAGTGTTGGGTAATGAACCGTTTAAGCACCAGTTGTTCTGGTTGTTTGCATTGCTTTTCTTTTCCATCATGACCATTGCAGCATATTATAACCGTAATAAAGATGTGATTTATTTAACCGGAGGACAAAAGGTGCTTGAATTATTGGCTACAAAACCTGACTCAAATACTGTTAACGCATTTATTGAGGACATTCACAATACAATGAGGCTACACTTTAAGAATAAATTTTCAAGATTTGATCCTGACACTCCTTATGAATTCAGGCTAAATCAACTGAAATGGCTAAAAGAAATAAAAGCCCTGACAGACGAAGAATACAGCGAACTGATTAATAATACAAAGACAGATAAAATTATTGGATTTCAGCGACCTGCTTTAGACGACTAAGGCAGCTTGCAGAAAATGGTGTGTAGTTTAACAAGCGACTATGTTAAACTACTTATTCATAAATGAATTTTGGAAACTCCCTTTAGCAGCCTGCTATATTTCTATACCAGTATCCACGTTAGGCGCCTGTTTTTACGTGGGATATGCACTATGGCTGATTAAAGGAAATGCTCAGGTAGCGATATACAGCTCAAAGGTCTCCTCAAAGTAAAAGTCAGCGCTCCCGCCTGGCGGGAGATACGATGCCACACCGGCATGAGGTGAAAAGCCATGAGCTAAAGGCAGTTGACAATTTAAATGAAGTGTGTTGGTTTTAATGTCAGCAAAAAGGAAATCCCTGAAAGGGTATCTGCCCGGCATCTCAAATTATTAGCCGTTTTCTTTCTTAACAAAATGCTCAAAATTTATTTCGTATCTTGCTACAGAAACAATTGCATATGCCTTTCTCTTACACCATATTCAGCAGTAGCGCTATTATAATAATGGTAGTGATATTGATGGTGAGCCAGGTGGTAAAAAGTGTTCATAACAAGCGTTCCGAACGCTAACATATATTAATCAGCAAACAATGCTGCCGCTAAACCATCTGCAAACAGTTTTCCCTCTTTGGTTAATATAATACGTTCGTCATTAACAACAACATGCTCTTTTCCCAGTAAAGAAACCGTTTTACAGATGCTGTTATAATAATTTTCTCCAAACACATTTTTTATTTTATTGAGATCTACACCTTCCGAAGTGCGCAACGAAGTCATAATATACTCATTCACCTGTTGCGTTTTTGTCAGTACTTCTTTTTCAACAGGTAATATTCCTGCTGTTATTGATTTTGTGTATAAAGCGTTATTCGAAATATTCCAGCTTCGTGTCTTTATACCATCAAACGAATGTGCTGACGGACCAAATCCATAGTAGGGTTTGCCTTGCCAATATGATGTATTATGACGGCTGCGCCTGCCCGGTAGGGAGAAGTTGGATATTTCATAATGCTCATATCCTGCTTTATTCAACCAATTAATTAATTGCAGAAATTGCCTTGCCTGCTGGTCGGGGTCAACATCCTGCATTTTGTGCTTGCTGATAAACTGCTGTAAAGCTGTTTTAGGCTCAACAGTAAGCGCATAACAGCTTATATGCGGAACCTGCAATTGTAATACCCGGTCAACATTATACTTCCAGTTTTCGTCCGTCAGGGTAGGAGCACCATAGATAAGATCAACGCTCAGATTGTTAAATCCTGCCTGTTGCGCTTCAGCTATACATTGCAATGCTTGCTGTGCATTATGTGCCCTGTTCATCCATTTAAGGTCTTCTTCAAAAAAAGATTGTATGCCTATGCTCAGCCTGTTTATTCCCACTTCTTTCCATAATCTTACGTTTTCCGGAGCAATATCATCAGGGTTCGCTTCCAGCGTGACTTCTGCATTTTCTGCAATCGGAAATGTTGAGTGTAACAAAGAAAATATGCTTTTCAGCTCATCTGCTGAAAGCAGGCTCGGTGTGCCGCCGCCGAGATAAATGGTTTCTATTATTTCACCTGCTGTAAAAGGCTCAGTCATTGCTATTTCTTTCAATAAAGCTTCAATTAAATCGTTCTTGTGTTTCAGTGTGGTAGAAAAATGAAAATTACAGTATAAGCAAGCCTGCCTGCAAAAAGGAATATGAATATAAATGCCTGCCAACTGTTGTACGATTTTTGAATTCAGATTAATGCCTTTAGATTTGTTATAATGAGCCGGCTACCTTGTGTTTCAGGATTATTTTTTTTGCTGTTGCTTTCTTTGTTCGGAAGCGCTCAGCAAACCTACAGGCTCAGGTATTTTTTTATTGACAAAGATACCACCTTCTCACCGCATACGCTGGGCTTGCAGGAAGTGTTTCCCAATCAGCCTTCATGTAAAGGATATATTGATAAAATTTCGTCTGCCTTGCAATTAAAGGGATATGCAGGCGCTTCAGTAGATAGTATTGTTCTTGATACAACATCTGCTTCTGCATGGATATATCTTGGGGAAGAATACCGGTGGATCAGGCTGAACACAGACAGTACAGACAAGAAAATGCTTGCTGCTATAGGTTGGAATGATAAGTATGTAAATGGCCAGCCTGTGGATTTTATTCAATTGCAATACTGGCAAAACCGTATGCTGAACTATTATGAGAATAATGGGCATCCGTTTGCCAGCATTGTGTTAGACAGCCTGATAATACTTGACGGCGGGCTTTATGCAACACTGGATACAAAAAAAGGCCCGGAATATATCATTGACAGCATAAGAGTATATGGCAAAGTGAAGATTTCAAACTTTTTCCTGCGGAAATATCTCGGCATAGAAAACGGTTCGTTATACAGGAAAGATCGTTTGCAAAATGTAAGCAGGCGGCTATTGGAGCTGCCGTACCTGAAAGAAATAAAAGCATGGGATATGTCGATGGCCGGCACCGGCTCTGTATTGAATTTATATGTTGGTCCTAAAAAAAGCAGCCAGGTTGATGTGCTGGTTGGTTTTTTGCCGGCAACCAATACACCAGGAAGAACGAAATTGCAGCTTACCGGCGAGGCAAATATCAATCTGAAAAATGCCCTGGGCGCAGGAGAAACCATAGGTGTTAACTGGCAGCAGATACAGGTGAAATCTCCGCGATTGCATTTGTTATATGAGCATCCTTATATTTTTAATACGCCTTTCGGTATCAATTTTAATTTTGATTTACTGAAAAAGGATTCTTCTTTTCTTAACCTGAATACAAAATTTGGCATACAATACATTTCAACAGGCAGGCAAAGTGCCAGTGTGTTTTTGCAAAATGCTACAACAAATGTATTGCCATCCGGGGTAGATACCGCACAGATAAGAGTTGCTAAAACGCTTCCTGATTATATTGATGCAAGTACTACCAATATCGGGTTGCAATACATCTTTAATAATACGGATTATAAATTCAACCCCCGTAAGGGTAATGAGTATACTATAATAATTGCTGCCGGCGTTCGTACAATAAAACCTAACAGCGCGGTTACAAAAATGACCAAAGATGCAGATGATAATTACTTCAATTATGCATCCCTGTACGATACGCTCGATAAAAAAAACTATCTCGCAAGAATAAATCTTTCAGGGGCTCATTATTTTAAAATAGGTAAGCAATCCGTTTTAAAGGCAGCTATAAATGCCGGGGGAATATTTACCCGCAATATTTTTCAGAACGAAATGTACCAGGTAGGCGGATATAAATTATTAAGAGGTTTTGATGAAGAAAGTATATATGCCTCCAAGTATAGCGTTATTACTGCGGAGTACAGGTTTTTTATTGGGTTAAACTCTTATTTCTTTGGGTTTGCAGATGGGGGCTGGGCGAAAAATGAACTCTATACTGCCATCAATCAAACCGCGCATACCTATATGGGGTTTGGTGTGGGAATGGCTTTTGAAACTAAGGCAGGTATTTTTAACCTGAGTTATGCTGTTGGAAAAAGAGATGATGTGCCATTAAGTTTCCGGCAGGCTAAAATACATTTTGGATTAGTGAGTTTATTTTAATGGAAATGTATTTGAGAGATAGTATTAGAATATTTTTGCGCAATAATTAAATCCGACATTTTTGAGAAGCATTATCAGTTTTATAATATTTCAATTCTTTATTGTTTACGCTTTATACGCGCAGGATGATTCTGCTGTGGCTAAACCACAACCGGATACTGCTATAACTCCTCATATTGTTGATACCACGCAAAAGAAGGTTGTAAAAAAGAAACCGGTAGAAACGGCTGTGATAAAAAAAGATTCTGTAGCCGAAGTGCCAATGACGGCTATAACAGTTAAAGAGGCTTTGCCGGCTAACCAGGATACTGTAAAAAACACAGCCTTTACTTATGGTGATTATAGCTTCCCTTTCATAAACAACCATCCTTTTTTTAATGTAAAAGATGGTGTTGTCAACATGTCATCTAAACTCTACAGGGCGTCTAATAAGGATGAATTGTTTTATATTATTTGTGCCACACTTCTTTTTCTCGGAATATTACGGGTTGGTTTTCCTAAGTATTTTAACGACCTGTTTAATGTATTCTGGCGTTCTACACGGCAAAAACAGATACGCGACCAGTTGCAGCAGGCAGGTATGACTACCTTGCTTTTTAATATCTTTTTTGTTTTCAGCCTGTCTTTATTCGCTTATCTCGCGGTTGATTATCTAACGGGTACTGTAGAAAACCCCTGGCTAATGTTTGGCGTTTGTTTTTTTACTATCGGGGCTATCTATACCTTCAAATATTTTATTCTAAAATTTTCAGGGTGGATATTTGGGCAGGAAGAAGCAGCGTCCACCTACAGTTTTATCGTTTTCATGATAAACAAAATATTGGCTGTACTACTTCTTCCCTTTATACTCATACTGGCTTTTTCTGATAAGGGAATTCAGCAGGCGGCATTCAGTATTGCGGTCATCTCAATAATTTTTATCCTTATCTACCGTTTTATATTGGCCTACAGCAATCTTCGTAATGAATTAAAAATTAGTGGGTTACACTTATTTCTTTATGTTGCAGGCTTCGAAATAATACCTGTATTACTGATTTACAGGCTGTTGGTAGATTTTTTTGCAAGAAGTTTGTAACTTTGCGACGACGTTGCCGAATACAGACAAACATATAGTAAAACAGAAAACAATGGCAGGAAACAGTTCTGTTGTTTCTATTAAGAAAGTGCTGATAACCCAACCGCGCCCCGATTCAGATAAATCTCCTTATTTTGAGCTGGCCAAAAAGCATAGTGTTGAACTGGCTTTTTTTCCTTTTATCCGGTTGGAAGGGATACCTGCTAAAGACTTTCGTAAGCAAAAAATAGATATTACCCAGTATAGCGCGGTTATTTTTACCAGCCGCCATGCGATAGACCACTTTTTTCGCACCTGCGAGGAGTTGAAAGTAACAATATCGCAAGACACAAAATACTTCTGTATTACGGAGTCTGTGGCTTTATATCTTCAAAAATTCATCCTTTACCGTAAGCGTAAGGTGTTTTACGGGGCTGATGGTACAAACAAAAGTTTGTTTGATGTAATCAACAAGCACAAGGAAAACGAAAAATTCCTGTATCCATGCTCTGAAAACCAGCAGGATAATGAAATTGTAAACTGGCTTAAAACAAACAAATGCGAGTTTGCAACACCATTTATGTATCGTACCATCAGTAATGATGTAAAACAATTGCTCACTAAAGATGAGTATGATATTATTTGCTTTTTTACGCCAAGCGGTGTAAAAAGCCTGCTCGAAAATTTTCCGCGGTATAAGCAAAACGGTACTAAAATAGGCGCTTTTGGAAATAACACTTCAAAAGCTGTTGAAGAAGCCGGCTTAACATTGCATATAAAAGCCCCTGCACCTGAAACTCCTTCCATGGTGGCAGCACTGGAAAAATATATCAACAGTCATAAAACAAAATAACTCCGAATTTCGCTGAATGGATAATCACACGAATCATCTCATTCACGAAACAAGTCCTTATCTCCTTCAGCATGCATATAATCCTGTGGATTGGTACCCGTGGGGAGAAACTGCCCTGCAAAAAGCTTTGCAGGAAGATAAGCCTATACTGGTAAGCATTGGGTATTCCGCATGTCATTGGTGTCATGTAATGGAAAAAGAAAGTTTTGAAGATGAAGAAATAGCGGCTTTCATGAATGAGCATTTTGTAAATATTAAAATTGATCGTGAAGAAAGACCCGACCTGGACCATATATACATGAATGCCGTACAAACAATGACGGGCAGCGGCGGATGGCCATTGAATGTTTTTCTTACGCCAGATAAAAAGCCTTTTTACGGAGGCACCTATTTCCCGCCATCGCCTGTATCGGGCCGTCCTTCGTGGGAGCAGGTATTGGTTGGGGTGATGAAGGCTTTTAAAGACAAACGTGCAGATATATACAACCAGGCAGATAATCTCACACAACATCTTCTGAAATCAAACTCATTCGGTATAAATCAACCTTCACAAAAAAATGAAATAACGCAGCCCGCTATAGATACCATGCTTGAAAACCTTATGCAGCATGCAGATAGGGAATGGGGCGGTTTTGGGCGTGCGCCAAAATTTCCCCAAACTTTTTCTATAGCTTTTTGTTTGCGTTACTATCATTATTATAAAAATGAAGAGGCTTTAGCCCAGGCTTTGCTAAGCCTGGATAAAATGATATACGGCGGTATATATGACCAGTTGGGTGGAGGGTTTGCGCGATATTCAACAGATACGGAATGGCTGGTTCCTCATTTTGAAAAAATGTTGTATGATAATGCCTTGCTGATTGCTGTTTTGTGTGATGCATATCAGCTTACAAAGAAAAACCTGTATAAAGAAGCCATAGAACAAACCATTGAATTTGTAAGGCGGGAATTGATGAATGAAGCATGTGGCTTTTTTTCTGCACTTGATGCAGATAGCGAAGGGAAGGAGGGTAAATTTTATGTATGGAGTAAAAGAGAAATAGATAATTTGCTCGGAGCGGATGCTCCATTGTTTTGTGCCTATTACAGTATAACTGATAATGGCAACTGGGAAGGAAAAAATATTCTTAATGTTCCAAAACCTCCTGAAGCATTTGCAGCGGAAGCAGGAATAAACCAGGCTGAGCTGAGTAACATACTGTCGCGTTGCTGTTCTATGCTTTTGCAGGAAAGAAATAAACGAATCAGGCCAGGGTTAGATGACAAGATATTATTAGGATGGAATGCGCTGATGAGTACAGCTTTGTCAAAAGCGTATGCTGCAACAGGTAATGTACAGTATAAGGAACTGGCAATATGCAATATGCGCTTTTTGTTACAGAAATTTAGTGATGGTGAAGGGCTAAACCACAGTTATAAGAAAGGCAAAAGTGCTATACCGGCTTTTATTGATGATTATGCATATACGATACAGGCGTTGATTTATTTGCAGGAGATTACAGGCGACCAGGGTTACCTGGAGAAAGCAAATAATTTAACATCTTATGTGGTAAATAATTTCCTGGATGAAGCATCAGGTTTGTTTTTTTATACGCATTGCAACCAACAAGATGTAATTATACGTATAAAGGAAATATACGATGGCGCTACACCTTCAGGTAATGCAATAATGGCTTGGACTTTGCAATATTTATCGCTTGTTTTTGATAAAAGTCAATGGAGGCAAATAGTTGAGAAAATTTTAGATGCTATGGCGGGCATTGTGGTAAAATATCCCGTATCCTTTGGAGTTTGGGCGAATAATATAATAGATCTTTATAAAGGAATTAATGAAGTTGCTATTATAGGAGATAATGCTGAAATGTTAAAAGATTGTTTCTTATGCTTTTATGTTCCAAACAAAGTGTTACAGTCTTCATTAACCGATAAAGATGATTTTCCGCTTCTATATAAAAGATGGGTAAATAAAAAAACATATATATATCTGTGCCGTAATTATAATTGCCTGAAACCCTTGGAGAATGTAAACGCGCTTATAGAAATGATAGGGTTGGGTGGGAAGGGATAAAGTGTAAAAAGACAATAACTAATAATGCGCACCGTTTATATTACCTGTGTTACCGGCATAAAATGCCTGTTCGCTAAAAAATATATAATATTTGAAACGCTGAAAATTTAAATTAATATTTCATCTATATTTGTCCAAATACCCTTTAAGCTATTTTTATGAAAGTGAAAAGCCTCTTCAACAACCTCGTTGTAATTACTGCATTCGCAATGGCGATTGTAAGTTGTGGCAAATCAAAGTCTTCTTCTAAAGGAGGAGCAGCTAACAAAGATAAAGGCCAACTGGTGGGTGTAGCACCTGGTGGTAAGTATTCTTTGCCAAAGCCTCCTGGCATGACCTATATACCCCAGGGAACTTTTCATATGGGTCCCAGTGATGAAGACATAAATTATGCCTTTACTGCCCGTAACAAGCAGATAACTATCAGTGGTTTCTGGATGGATGAAACTGAAATTACCAATAATGAGTACCGCCAGTTTGTACATTGGGTTAGAGATTCTATCGCCGGTGAAAAACTTGGGTATAAAGCAAAAGATGGTAATAGCCTTGACTGGAAAAAAATTCAGGCTATAAAATGGAACGATCCTAAAACAGTTGAGCAG